>CAJMOH010000009.1 GCA_905215055.1 uncultured bacterium | reverse complement strand
AACCGCTTTCGATGTTTTGCGGTTTTGGCTTTGCCAAAATGGGGATGCCGTATCATCCCCAAGCAAAACTCGCGGAGAAAAGCTGGTTTTGCAGCTTTTCTCTTGACAAAAACGGTTTCTTACATTATCATAGTAGCACGCTAAAGTGAAAACAAAAAGAAAGGGGGGGCCTGCCCAGAGGGTTCCAGGGGCGGGCCACTGTTTGGAATGAGGACTTATAGCAAAATTACCCCAGAAGGCGCCCGGGACCTGCTGTTTGAGGAATGCCGCGCCCGGCGGGAGGCACAGGCCCGGCTTTCCCGGGTGTTTTCCCTGCGGGGCTACCGGGAGGTCATCACGCCGGGGCTGGAATACTTTGACGTGTTCAACCTGCCGGGAGCGGCTGTTTCCCAGCAGGAGATGTACAAGTGCACCGACAACCACGGCAGGCTTTTGGTGTTCCGGCCGGACAGCACCCTGCCCATCGCCCGGATGGCGGCCTCCCGGCTTCAGGGCCAGGAAAAGCCTCTGCGCTTTTTTTACAGCCAAACCATCTACCGCAACCGGCCTGACCTTTCCGGCCGCAGCGATGAATCCGCCCAGATGGGCATTGAGCTGATGGGAGCGGGAGGCATTCGGGCCGATTTGGAGGTCATTGCCGCGGCGGTGGCCGCCCTTTCCGCCTGCGTGCCGGACTTTCGGGTGGAAATTGGCCACGCCCGGTTTTTCCAGGCCCTGGCGGATCAGCTGCCCCTGTCCTTGGAGGACAAGGAAACGCTGCGGGACACCATCGAGTCCAAAAACTACGCGGCCCTTTCCGAGCTGCTGGACCCTCTGGGAGATTTGCCCCCGGCCCGGGCGATGGCCCAGCTGCCCCGGCTGTTCGGCGGAGAGGAGGCCCTGCGGGACGCCGAGCACTGGTTCCAGGACGGCGAGACCCGGGAGATTCTGGAGTATTTGAAGCGGCTGTATCACGCCCTGGGAGAGCTGGGCTTGGGCGGCAGGCTCATGGTGGATCTGGGGTTGGTTCAACGCAACGACTATTACACCGGCGTGGTGTTTTCGGCCTATGTCCACCAGCGGGGTGACGCGGTGCTGATGGGAGGCCGGTATGACCACCTGTGCGAGAAGTTTGGGGACCCCATGCCCGCTGTGGGCTTTTCCATAGATTTGGACGCTGTGGCGGATTTGCAGGCGGCAGCCCTGGAGGGCGGCGAGGTTCCCCAGGCTCTGGTGTATGGGGAGCCTGGCTATGAAATTCAGGGGCAGAAGCTGGCGGATTCCTTGGCGGACCGGGGCGTGCTGTGCGAAAGCTCTGTCTTTGGAACAGAGGAGGAGACCCTGGCCTACGCCAAAAGACGGGGGATTTCCCAAGTGCTTTTGGTGGGACGGGAAACCCGGGAAATCAATTTGAAAGGAGGGGAGCGGTGATGCAGCCTTTGCGCATTGCCCTGACGAAAGGACGGCTGGAAAAATCCACGGTGCAGCTGTTCGAGCAGGCCGGCATGGATTGCTCTCAGCTCCGGGAAAAGGGCCGCAAGCTGATTCTGCCCGTGGGGGACGGCTCCCTCCAGGCGGTGCTGGCCAAAGCCGCGGACGTCATCACCTATGTGGAGCATGGCGTCTGCGATATGGGCGTGGTGGGCAAGGATACCATCATGGAAAACGGCAGCCGCTTTTTTGAGATTTTGGACCTGGGCTTTGGCAGGTGCGGCTTTGCCCTTGCCGCCCCCAAGGGCTCGGATTTTTACGGCGGCTACCGGGTAAAGACCATTGCCACCAAATATCCCAACGTGGCCCGGCGCTTCTTTGAGAGCAAGCAGATGGATGTCCGCGTCATCAAGATTGAGGGCAGCGTGGAGCTGGCGCCTCTGCTGGGTCTGGCGGACGGCATTGTGGACATTGTGGAAACCGGCGCCACCCTGCGGGAAAACGGCCTGGAGGTGGTGGAACCCATTGTGCAGGTTTCCGCCCGGCTGATTGTCAACGCCGCCAGCCTGAAGCTGCGTAAACAGGAAATTGAGGACTTAGCCGCCCGGTTGGAGCGGGAAATCGCGAAAGGGGAACAGAAATGATCAAAGTGGTGCAAGGGGACCGGCAAACCTGCCAGTCCTTTGTGGAGGATTTGAAAAGCCGGGTGGGACAAACCTCCCCGGAGATTGAGCAGTCTGTCCGGGACATCATCCAGGCGGTCCGGGAGAAAGGCGACCAGGCGGTGAAGGAGTTCTCCCAGAGGTTTGACGGCTGGACGCCGGACAGCCTGGAGCTTTCTCAGGAGGCCTTGGAGCAGGCCGTCTCCCAGTGCGACCCGGCCTTTATCGCCTCCTTAAAAAAGGCGGCGGAGAATATTCGCGCCTTCCACCAGCGGCAAAAGCAGCAAAGCCGCATCGATCCCATGCCTGACGGCATTATCACCGGCCAGCGGGTCCGGGGACTGCGCCGGGTGGGCGTGTATGTTCCCGGCGGGACGGCAGGGTACCCCTCTTCCGTGCTGATGAACGTGATTCCTGCTCAGGTTGCCGGTGTGGGGGAAATCGTCATGGCCACCCCGCCGGGCCGCACCGGGAAACCGGACCCCAATATTCTGGCTGCCGCCTATGTGGCCGGTGTGGACCGGGTTTTCCTGATGGGCGGCGCCCAGGCGGTAGCGGCCCTGGCCCACGGCACCGAGACCGTTCCCAAGGTGGACAAGATTGTGGGTCCCGGCAACATCTTCGTGGCCACGGCGAAAAAGCAGCTCTACGGCGTGGTGGACATCGACATGATCGCCGGGCCAAGCGAGATCCTCATTGTGGCCGATGAAAGCGCCAATCCCAAATTCCTGGCCGCGGACCTGATGAGCCAGGCCGAGCATGACCGCATGGCCTCCGCTATTTTGATTACACCCAGCCGGGACATTGCCCAGCGGACGGTGGAGGAGCTGTACCGTCAGATGAAAACCCTTTCCCGCAGGGACATTATCCAGGAGTCCTTGGACCGGTTCGGCGGGGTCATCGTCTGCGAGAATATGGAGGAGGCCGTGGACTTTGCCAACGAACTGGCCCCGGAGCACCTGGAAATCTGCGTGGACAACCCCTTTGAGTACATTGGACGCCTGGACAACGCCGGGTCCGTGTTTCTGGGCCACTACTCCCCAGAACCCCTGGGCGACTATTTCGCCGGGCCTAACCATGTGCTGCCCACCGGCGGTACCGCCCGGTTTTTCTCCCCTCTGTCCGTGGATGACTTCATCAAGAAGTCCAGCTTTATCTACTATCCCAGACAGGAGCTGGAAAGGGCCGCCTCAGACATTATCCGTCTGGCGGAAACAGAGGAGCTTACCGCCCACGCCAATTCCATTCGCGTGCGGGTGGAGGACTGAGGAGGCGCCCATGTACCAGCTAAACGACAAGATCAAGGACCTGAAGCCCTATGACCCGGTGACGGAGGACTCCCGCATTCACCTGGACGCCAACGAGTCCTTCCTGCCCCTGCCAGCCCCCCTTTTAGAGGAGCTGGCCGCCGCGGTGCCCCAGGTGGCCTTCAACCGCTACCCGGACCCCGCCGCCCAGGAGCTGTGCCAGGCTTTTGCCGGGTATTACGGCGTGCCGGTGGAAAACGTGGCAGCGGGCAACGGCTCTGACGAGCTGATTACGGTGCTGTTTACCGGGTTTCTTCAGCGGGGTGAGGCCTTTGCCACCCTGGAGCCGGATTTTTCCATGTACGCCTTCAACGGCCATTTGCAGGAGGCCCGCCATGTAGCCATTCCCAAAAGGGACGATTGCTCCCTGGATATTGACGGGACCATTGCGGTCTGCCGCCGGGAAAAGGTCAAGCTGCTGATCTTCAGCAACCCGGGAAACCCCACCTCCCTTGTCTGTCCTCGGGAGGAGGTGCGGCGGCTTCTCACCAGTCTGCCGGATACCCTGGTGGTGCTGGACGAGGCCTATATGGATTTTTCCGACCAAAGCCTGCTGCCGGAATTCCAGGACTACGCCAACCTGCTGATCCTGCGGACCTGTTCCAAGGCCTTTGGCATGGCGTCTCTGCGCCTGGGCTTTGCCGTTGGACAGAAGCGCCTGGTGGACGCGGTGAAGGCGGTGAAGTCCCCCTACAACGTCAATTCCCTGTCCCAAAAGCTGGGGGCCTTGGTGCTGGGCCATCCCCAGGCCATGAAGGATGCCCTGGAAACCATTCTCTCCTCCCGAGACGCCCTCCTTGCCGGTGTGCGGGCCTTGGAGGGGGAGTTCCCCGGCCGTTTCGACCTGCTGCCCAGCGCCACCAATTTTATAACTTTGCGCATGCCTGACGGGGAGAGGCTGTACCAATATCTGGGCGGACAGGGCATCGCCATCCGGTACACCGGCGGGCTGGTGCGGATTACCTGCGGCGCACCGGAGGAAAACCAAGCCGTCCTGCGGGAGATGAGCAGCTATTTTGCCGCGACGCCGGCAGTAGAGGAGTGAGCTTATGGAACGTTACGCTTCGATGCATCGAAAAACCAGCGAGACAGAGGTCTCCATCGAGCTGTGCCTGGATGGGGGAGAGCGGAGTGTCTCCACCGGCGTGGGCTTTTTTGACCACATGCTGAACGCCTTTGCTGTCCACGGCAATTTCGGCCTGAAGGTAAAAACCGTGGGAGACTGGGAGGTGGACTGCCACCACACCGTGGAGGACACGGGCATTGTGCTGGGCAAAGCCTTTGCCGAGGCCCTGCCTACCAAGCGGGGTATCCGCCGGTTTGGCCATGCCTTTATTCCCATGGACGAGGCTTTGGCCTTTGCCGCGGCGGACATCAGCGGACGGCCCTTTCTGGTGTTTGCGGGAGAGTTTCCCCAGGAGCGGGTGGGGGACTTTGACACCTGCATGACCGAGGAGTTTTTCCGGGCCTTTGCCGCCAACGCCGGCATCACCCTGCATCTGCGGTGCGAATACGGGAGGAACTCCCACCACATGATCGAGGCCATGTTCAAGGCCGCCGCCCACGCCCTGCGGGACGCCTTGTCCCAGGAGGATGACCCCTCTGTCATTCTTTCCTCCAAGGGGATGCTCTAAGAAATATAGACGGCCCGGCCCCAATGTGATATACTGTATGTAAAAGCAATTACTCGTTTGCGGCAGAGGTTAGCGGCCGCTTGAGGAAGGGGAGAAATCGCAGCATGATCTTATTGCCTGCCATCGATTTGCACGAGGGAAAATGCGTCCGGCTGTTCCGGGGGGATTACGGCACCGCCGAGGTGGTGGCGCAAGACCCGGTGTCCACGGCCTTGCGCTTTCAGGAGCAGGGCGCCCGGTGGCTCCATATGGTGGACCTGGACGGCGCCAAGGACGGCAAGCCCAAAAACGCCCAGCTGATCTTTGACGTGGTGGAAAAGACCAACCTCTATGTGGAGGTAGGCGGCGGTATCCGGGACATGGACACAGTGGAGCACTATTTAAACCAGGGCGTCAGCCGTGTGATTCTGGGCTCCGCTGCCCTGCGGGACCCGGAGTTTGTCCGAGAAGCGGTAAAGCGCCACGGCAAGCACATCGCCGTGGGCATCGACGCCCTGGACGGCAAGGTGGCTGCCGAGGGCTGGCTGGAGCAGAGCCAGGTGGATTATGTCCAGTTCGCCAAGGAGATGGAAGCCCTGGGCGTGCAGTATTTGATCTGCACCGACATCCACCAGGACGGCACCATGAACGGCCCCAACCTGGTTATGTTGGATAAGCTGAATCAGGCGGTTAACTGCCATATCATTGCCAGCGGCGGTGTGGCCAGCCTGCTGGATATTGTCAGCCTGTATGATCTGGGCCTGTACGGAGCTATCGCGGGAAAGTCCTTGTACACCGGCGCCCTGGACCTGCGTACCGCCATTATCGCCTGCCACAAGATTTCCGGCAGATGGGCGGCGGGGGATATGCCGGACGACGAGCTGGATCTGTACTTTACAAAATCCGATTTGATTCCAGCCATCATTCAGGACGACGACACCGAGGAGGTTCTCATGCTGGCCTACATGAACCGAGAGGCCTTCCGCCGCACCCTGGAGACGGGCTACACTTGGTTTTACAGCCGCAGCCGCAAGGCTCTCTGGAACAAGGGGGAGACCTCCGGCCACACCCAGCAGGTGGTCAGCATCTTTTCTGACTGCGATGACGACACGCTCCTTCTCCGGGTAAAGCAAAAAGGCGCGGCCTGTCACACGGGCAGCCACAGCTGCTTCTTTAAGCGCCTGCGGGGAGAGGACACACCAAAGGGGGAATAAGCTATGGATATTTTGCGCGAGCTTTACGAAACCGTTCAGGGCCGCCGCCAGGAAAAGGCGGAAGGCTCCTACACCTGCTATCTCTTTGAGCAGGGCTTGGATAAAATTCTGAAAAAGTGCGGCGAGGAGTGCAGCGAGGTGATTATCGCCGCCAAAAACGGCAAACAGGAGGACACGGTGGGAGAGCTGTCCGATCTGCTCTATCACCTGACGGTCCTCATGGTCAACGAGGGCATCCCCTTTGAAGAGGTGGAAAAGGAGCTGGCCCGCCGTCACCAGAAGCAGGGCAACCTCAAGCAGTTCCACCAGGTGGACAAAAACACCTGAGGAGGCGCCGATGGATCGAGAACAGCTTTTGTCCCAGTGGAAAGGGGAGGAGTCCCGGGGTATGTCCGGCTGGGACTTTTCCCACATAGACGGCCGGTACACGGCCGACTCGCTCCCCTGGGATTACCGGGAAAAGGTGAGGGAATTTCTCCGGCCCGGAGTGCGCCTACTGGACATGGGAACAGGAGGCGGAGAGCTTTTGCTCACTCTGGGACATCCCTATGAGCTGACCAGCGTTACCGAGGGCTGGGCGCCCAATTTGGAGCTGTGCCGGAAGCGTCTGGAGCCTTTGGGTATCACTGTCCGGGAGTACGACAGCGAAAGGGGCATGCCCCTGCCCTTTGAGGACAACAGCTTTGACCTGGTTATCAACCGCCACGAAAGCTACGACCTTTCGGAAGTCCGCCGGGTGCTGAAAAGCAACGGCTTTTTTCTCACCCAGCAGGTGGGGGGAGAGAACAACCGCCCGCTGATCCGCCGGCTGTGTCCTGATTTTCCTGGAAACTATGTGGGTTTTTACCTGGAAAACGAGCTGCCCAAATTCCGGGCCGCGGGATTCCGGGTGATGAACAGTCACCAGGCCTTTGGAGAGGGACGCTTCCTGGATGTGGGAGCTGTGGTGTTTCAGGCCAGCGTGTCTCCCTGGGAATTTCCCGATTTTTCCGTGGACCGCTGCCAGAAGGCTCTGCTTCAGCTGCAGGACCAGCTGGAGCGCCTGGGCTTTATTCCCACCCTGGAGCACCGCTTTCTAATTGTGGCCAAAAACAGAAAGTGAGAGATTGCTATGGAAGTCCGTCCCCTGTGTCCAAAAGAGCTGCCTCAGCTGCTGGAACTGTACCGGTTTCTCCACCAGGACGGCTGGCTGGAGGACGGCCCTGCCGCCCGCCAAATTTGGGAAGCCATACAGAGCGTGCCGGGATACCACATCCTTGCGGCGGTGGAAGGGGGAGAGGTGCTTTCTTCCTGCACGCTGCTGATCGTCCCAAACCTGACCCACGGGGGCCGGCCCTATGGGGTGGTGGAGAATGTGGTGACCCACCCGGACTATCGGGGCCGGGGCTTTGCCACCGCCTGTCTTGATTTCGCCAAGGAGCTGGCCCAAGAGCAGCGCTGCTATAAGCTGATGCTGATGACCGGCAGCAAGAAGGCGTCCACCCTGAATTTCTACCGAAGGGCTGGATACCGGTCCGGGGAAAAGACGGCCTTTGTCCAATGGCTGTAAAAAACGAAAGGAGACCCACGGGGGTCTCCTTTTTTGCTTATTCCGGCAGGCCCAGCAGCCGGGCCACAGCCTGGATGTTCTGCCGTTCCAGGTCCTTCAGCCGTTCCGCCTTTGCCCGCAGCTCTTCCCGGTGGGGCAGGGTGTCTATGGCCTGGGCCACAGCCTGCTTCAAGTTTTCCTCGGTTACGTCCTCCAGGGAAATGCAGGTACCCGCGCCCAGATACCTTAAAAACGATTGAATCTTGGGGTCGTAGGACACGCCCACCAGGGGGGCCCCGCTGAGAGAGGAAAAGATCAAGCCGTGAAGCCGCATGGAAACCACCGCGTCCATCCGGCTCAGCAGGCCGATCAGCAGCTCTGGCTCCGCCCAGTCGTCCAAAATGTGGCAGGGAGCTTTCATCTGCTGGGCCACCCGTTCGGCGGCTCTGGAATCGTGGAAAATGTTCAGGGACAAAAACAGGGGCGTCAGGCCGAATTTCTCATAGGCCCAGTCCGCGCAGGCGGCAATGGCCTGAGATTTCCCATCAAACCCATACCAGGTCCGCAGCATAAAGCAGAGATATTTCCCCTGGGGGTCCAGGCCGTGCCGGTTCAAATAAGCCTCCACGTCCAGGGCGGGGGCGGGCTTTAGGACCAGGGCCGGGTCGGAGCTGAGGAGAATTTCCGGCCGCCCCACGCCAAAGCCCTTCAGCTCCTCCATGGAGTCCTTCTCCCGCAGGGTAATGGTGTCCACCGAGCGCTCCAGCACATGCTTGACCAGCCAAATGTTCTTTTTCCCTGTGACCGGGCCGATGCCGCAGCCGTACATGTCCACCTTGTTTCCCAGCAGTTTGGCAAGGCCCAAGGTGAACAGGTAGTACCACAGGCTGCGCCAGCTGGTGGCGTTTTGGATCAGGGTGCCGCCGCCGTTGATGTACAGCACAGATTTCCTCATGGCGGAAATCATCTTGGGCAGGTTGAAGGTGTAGATGGAATTAACTCGGTACCGCTTTTTAATGCTCTGGGTATTTTTCGCCAGCACCGTAATGGGCATGGTGCTGTCCAGCTGCTGCACCGATTGAATGATGGACTTTAAAATGGCGTCGTCCCCGGCGTTTCCGTAGCCATAGGCTCCGCAAATCACCGTTCCGTCCCGTTTCCGGGCCTTTTGCCGGGCGTCCCGCTTTAGAATGCTCTCGTAGATCTCCAGCTGATGCTCCACCATCCGGTCGATGGAAAACTCCCGGCTGGCCTTTTCATAAATGCGCTCTCCATAGGTCCGGCGCAGCTCCGGGTCCCCTGCCAGAGTCAGCAGGTGCTGGGCCAGCTGCTCCTCATCGCCTGGCTCAAAGATCAGGCCGTTGATCCCGTCGTCGATGAGCACCGGCACGCCCCCCACCCGGGAGGCAATGGTGGCCCGGTGCATTCGGGTGCCTTCTGTCAGGGAGTAGGGGAAGGTCTCGGAGATAGAGGTCAGCAGGTTGATGTCAATGGCGTTGTAAAAGGAATTCACGTCCGTCAGCCACCCGGCAAAGTGGACCTTCTTCTCCAGGCCCAGCTCCCGCGTCATGGCCTCCAGCTTCTGCCGGTCCTCGCCGTCGCCGCCCACAAGCAGCTTGAGATGGGGATTCCGCGAAGCAGCGAGCTTCATGGCCCGCAGCAGGGTGGGAACGTCCTTTACAGGGGAAAGCCGCACGGCAATGCCGGCAATTACGTCGTCCGGCTCCCACTCCATGCCCACGCTTTTGAGAAACTCCTCCTTGGGTACAGGGTGAATGGGCGTTTTAAAGTCGATGCCGTTATAGATGGTGTAAATCCGGTCGGCGGGAAATCCCCGCTCAATCAGAATGTCCGTCATGGGATCAGACACGCCAATGTAGAAATTCACCCGCCGCAGGGCCACCATGTTGGTGGTGCCGTAGGAGAGCATGGCCACGGGCCTGCCCAGATAGTCCAGCCGGTAATCGCTGTGGACCGTAGTGACTACCGGGGCGCCCAGATGCTTCTTAATCAGGTTGCCCATCAGGTTGCCCCTGGCCCCGTGACAGTGGATAATATCCACTTTTTCTCCCGCCAGGCGGCGCTTCAGCTCCCGCAGGCCCACCACCGGGTTGCCAGACTCAATCACTTCAATGGGGATGCCCAGCTTTGCCGCGTCCTCGGAAAATTCTCCCTTGCGGAAGCAAAACAGCCGGGCGTCGATGGATTGATTCAGCTCCTTCAACAGATTTAAAACGTGAGTTTTGGCGCCGCCGGTGTCGCCGCCGCCAATCAAATGAATCACACGCATAAAGGTCACTTCCCATTCCGCCCCCAGGGGGCTTAGTCTCTGGCTGTCCCCGTTTTGGGGGCAGCCTTTGGCATGGCGTAAAATTCCGGCAGAAACCACACGTCTCCCGCGGTAAATTCCCTGCCGTTCAGATATTGCAGCATGCCGCCGTCCGTCTGAAAGTCGAACCGCAGCTTGTAGGAGTACAGCGCTTGATAGGGGAACCCGGTCTGCTTGTTCACCTGGTTTTTGCCGTACTTGCCGTCCCCCGCCAGGGGATGGCCGATGGAGGCAAAGTGGGCGCGGATCTGGTGGGTTCTGCCGGTGAGCAGGTCCACCTCTACCAGAGAAAAGCCCCGCCGCTCCTCCAGCACCCGGTATTTGGTGCGGATGGTTTTGGCGCCCTCCTTGGGCCTGCGGGAGATGTACACCCGGTTTTGGGCCTCGTTTTTCTCCAGATAGCCGGTGAGCAGATCCTCCCGTTTTTCCAGATGGCCGCACACCACGCACAGATAGAGCTTGTGCAGTTCCCGGTCCTTGACCTTCTGGTTTAGAATCCGCAGGGCCTCCGCGTTTTTCGCTGCCATGACAATGCCCCCTGTGTTCCGGTCGATGCGGTTTACCAGGGCCGGGGCAAAGGCCTTTTCCGCCTTGGGATCGTATTCCCCCTTGTCATACAGATAGTGCTGAATCCTGGCGATCAGGGAGTCGAAGTGATAGGTTTCGTCCGGGTGGACGATCAGCCCCGGCTTCTTGTCCAGAATCATCACGTTTTCGTCCTCATAGAGAATCGTCAGTTTTTTGGGGGCCTTCAAAAAGTCCTCCGGCCGCTCCTCCTTTTGGAAGAATTCCTCCTTCAAAAACAGGGACACCACGTCCCCTTCCCGCAGGCGGGTGGAGATCTGGCACCGCTGGCCGTTTACCTTGATGTCCTTTTTGCGGATGCTTTTATACAGCATGGACTGGGGCAGGTTGGGATAGGCTTTTGTCAGAAACTTGTCCACCCGCTGGCCCCCGTCGTTTTTTTCAATAGTCACTTCCACTCTGGGCATGGGAGCCTCCTTTCAAAATCGGCTGCCGCCCTTGGCGCCTTTCCGGCGCAGGGTGAAGAAAAAGGCGGGCAGGGACAGCACAATGCCAATGCCCAGGGCGATGGCAATGGCAATTTTAATGGTTTCCAGCCCTTTGTCCAGGGCCAGAGAGTTGTCGCTCATAAAGAAGTGGTAGCCGGTGTAGTAAATGCCAGCTCCCGGCACCAGGGGAAAAATTCCCGTAATCAGGAACACCGTTACCGGAGCCTTCCGCCAAAAGGCGAAGATCCGGGAAACCCAGGCCAGGGCTACCGTGGCGAAAAAGGAGGCCACCACCACCCCGGTACCAAGGTGCATGCAGATCAGGTAGACCAGCCAGCCCATGCCGCCGGTTGTGCCGCAGCACAGATACTCTCGCCGGGGCGTGTGAAAAATAATGGCGAAGGCAATGGTGGACACAAAGGCCACCGCCGTTTGAAACAGCCAATTGAGCAGTGTCAAAAAATCCATTACAGCAACGCACCTCCTGTCAGCATGGAGAGAAGCCGCACCACAACGCCCACACCCATGGCGATACAGCCCCCCACCAGCACCGCGTCCAGCATGCGGATGGCGCCGCTGAGATAATCCCCGTGGAAGAAGTCCCGGATAGAGGTGGTCAGAGCCACTCCCGGTACCAGCCGGATAATGGACCCGATGATAATCATGTCCATGCTGTGTCCCAGTCCCAGGAGCAGCAGCAGCGCGCCGCACAGGGTCACCAGGGCGCTGGAGGACAGATTGGTTAAAAACTTGGACATGTTGTGCTTTCCCACCCAGTACAGATAGGGCTCCAGCACCAGGCCGCATAGAAAGGCGGTAAGGACGTCAAAGCCGTCGCCGCCAAACAGATAGCTGAAGCAGGCGCCGCCAATGGCGCAGGCCAAGGTGGCCAGGGGCAGGGGAGAATAGGGTACCTCTCGAATGTTCTGCAAAATCTGAAAGGCCTCCGCCACCGTGTGTTTTCCCTGGGCAATTTCCCGAGAAAGCTGGTTCACCGCGCAGATGCGTCCCAGGTGAGTGGTGGTGCTGGGAATGTGGCGCAGCTCCACGGAGCGTTCCTGCCCCCGCTCTGTACCCACAGCGAAAATGGCGTTTGTCAGCACATAGACGTTGAACTTTTCCGCCTGATAAGCGGCGGCCACCCGTTCCATAGTTTCCTGTACGCGGGAGATTTCCGCCCCGCTGCGGAGAAGCGTTTCCCCCATTTGAAAGGAAAGCTCCAAAATGCTGTTGTCCTCATCGATCTGGCTCATATGCCTGCCGCCACCCTCTTTTTGATCGTTCCTTGTACATGGTAAACGAAACCAGCCCTTTCTGTCAACTGTCCGCCGGGGAAAAACAGGGGATTCTCTCTTCTGGCTTGTCGAAATTTGTCAAAATATGGAAAATTTTCTTTGTGAAAGAGCATACTTGTGGTATAATAGGCTTGACATTTTAACCGGAAAAGAGGGGGAGGCCATGAAAGGGTGGAGACTTGCGCTCAGTCTGCTGTGCTGGACAGTCCTGGCTGTCTTTTGGGGAGCCGCCGCTCAGGCCGCTGGTTTTTCCTCTTCCCTCACGGTGGAGGAGGGCGGCCCGGGGACCGTGGTGGAGGTTGCCGTTTCCTACGACGGGACGCTGGGAGATGTGGCGGCGTTTCAGGTGGCGGTGGCCTATGATGGGGAGGCTTTTTCCTATCAGCGGGCCTCCTATGGGGAGAGCGTAAAAGCAGGCACCGCTGCCACGGTGGACCGGCCTGGACAGGTTTCCTCCGTGTACACCGCTCCGGGAACAGGACCATTCCTGGCTTCTGAAACCGTTATTACTTACCGTTTCCAGGTGAAAGAGGAGGCTTTGGCCGGTTCCCAAGCCTTTACGGTTTCTGTCTTTCAGATTGCCAGCCCAGAGCCAGCGTTTATCCTGGCGGATGTGGAGGCTTCCCTGCCCTTCCAGGTGCTGGCGCCGCCCAGCAGCGATGCCCGGCTTTTGTCTCTCAGCCCGGATCACGGCGCGCTGGAGCCGGAATTTGACCCGGATGTGTTTTCCTACACGATGACGGTCCCCTATGAGGTAACTGCCATCACCTTTACCGCGGAGCCCGTGCCGGGAGCAGTCTGCCGCGTAAACCGGAAGAACTTAGGCTCCGGCGGCAGCGATACCCTGTTTGAGATCACCGTCACTGCCGAGGACGGGGAAACCAGGCAGGTCTACGAGGTCACCGTCCATCGGAACGAAAAGGAGGAAGAGGAAGACCCCGCTCTCAGCGACGACGCCCGGCTGCTGTCTCTGGTCCCTGCCAGCGGGACTCTCACCCCCGCCTTTGACCCCGACCGGCTGGAATACACTCTCACGGTTCCCTTTGAAGTCACCACCATGACCTTCACCGCGGAACCCGTAGAGGGCGCTGCCTATCGGGTAAACCGCAAAAACCTAGGCGCCGGCGGCAGCGACACCCTGTTTGAGATCACCGTTACTGCCGAGGACGGGGAAACCAAGCGGGTCTATGAGGTCATTGTCCACTGCAGCGAAAAGGAGGAAGAGGAAGACTCCGCTCTCAGCGACGATGCTCGGCTGCTTTCGTTGACACCTGCCAGCGGGACTCTCACTCCTGCCTTTGACCCCGACCAGCTGGAATACACTCTCACGGTTCCCTTTGAAGTCACCACTATGACCTTCACCGCGGAACCCGTAGAGGGCGCTGCCTATCGGGTAAACCGGAAGAACTTAGGCGCTGGCGGCAGCGACACGGTGTTTAAAATCACCGTCACCGCGGCGGACGGGGAGACCAAGCAGGTCTACGAGGTCACCGTCCACCGGAACGAGAAAGAGGAAGAGGAGAAGCCCGCCCTCAATGACAACGCCAAGTTGTTGTCCTTGGTTCCTGCCAGCGGAACCCTCACCCCCGCCTTTGACCCCGACCAGCTGGAATATACTCTCACGGTTCCCTTTGAAGTCACTACCATGACCTTCACCGCGGAAACGGCGGAGGGCGCTGCCTATCGGGTAAACCGGAAAAACCTAGGCGCCGGCGGCAGCGACACGGCGTTTAAGATTACCGTTACCGCAGCGGATGGAGAGACCAAGCGGGTTTATGAGGTCACTGTCCACCGCAGCGAAAAGGAGGAAGAGGAAGACCCCGCTCTCAGCGACGACGCCCGGTTGCTTTCGTTGACACCGGCCAGTGGGACTCTCACTCCTGCCTTTGACCCCGACCAGCTGGAATACACTCTCACGGTTCCCTTTGAAATCACCACCATGACCTTCACTGCGGAAGCGGCGGAGGGCGCTGCCTATCGGGTAAACCGGAAGAACCTAGGTGCCGGCGGCAGCGACACGGTGTTTAAGATCACCGTTACCGCGGCGGATGGAGAGACCAAGCGGGTCTATGAGGTCACCGTCCACCGCAGCGAGAAGGAGGAAGAGGAAGAACCCGCTCTCAGCGACGACGCCCGGCTGCTGTCTCTGGTCCCTGCCAGCGGGACCCTCACCCCTGCCTTTGACCCCGACCGGCTGGAATACACTCTCACGGTTCCCTTTGAAATCACCACCATGACCTTCACCGCGGAACCCGTAGAGGGCGCTGCCTATCGGGTAAACCGGAAGAACCTGGGTGCTGGCGGCAGCGACACGGTGTTTAAGATCACCGTCACCGCGGCGGACGGGGAAACCAAGCGGGTCTACGAGGTCACCGTCCACCGCAGCGAGAAGGTTTCCTCCTCCTCGTCCAGCTCCTCTGGCTCTGGAACGGGTACTTCCTCCAAGGGGGCCGCCTCATCCGGCGGCCAGGAATCCTCAGAGAGCGGGGCGGAGCTGCCTTCTGGAGAGAACGCCCCATCTGACTCGGAGCAAATTCTCCCCGTGGCGGGGATAACGGATGACAGCTCCTCCGGAGGGGAAGGCTCAACTGGGGAGGGACAGGAGCCCCAAGGGTTGGTATTCCAAAACGGCGAAACCTCCGCGCTGCCCGGCATGCTGGTTCTCTTGGCTTTTCTGGTATTTTGCTTTTTGTCCGGTCCCATAGCCAGAGAGCTGGCAAAGCGATTCCCTGAATATACGCCTGCTCACGCTGAAAAGAAAAATCAGCCATAGAAAGAGGGGATGCTGTTTTGTCAGCATCCCCTTGCCCTTGCCAGGATAAGCTGTTTGGGCGGTTGTTAAGACTTTGGCCCCTGCCGGTGCTGAGCTTTTTGCAGGCGCTTTTGCACCCGCACATCCCGGCCTAAAAATTCCAGCTTGCCATAGTATCCCGTCACACGGGAGGCAAAGCGCTGGGAGTACCGGTCCTCCAGCTCCTTCAAAGAGAGGTTGGTGCTGATAATGGTGGGCTTTTCCGCCATCATCCGGGTGTTGAGAATGTCATACAGCGCCGCGTTCACATAGGGGGAGGGGAACTCCGTTCCCAGGTCGTCCAGAATCAGCAGGTCACAGCTGGTCAGCTGGGCTTGAGTGCTGCCCTCCTCGGGAAGATCCCGGTCAAACCGTTCCCGCTCCAGCGCTACGGCAAAGGTTTGGGCAGAGCCGTAAATCACCCCAAACCCCTTTTCAATGGCTTTTCCGGCAATGGCCAGGGAAAGGTGGGTTTTCCCCAGACCGGTGCCGCCCTTAAACAGCAAGCTGGGAGAATCCCCCCGGAACCTTTCCCCATAGCTTTTGCAGGCGTTGTACACCTTTTCCATTTGCCGGTAAGCCTGTTCGTCCTCCTGATAGTAGTCCAGGGAAAAGCTCTCAAAGGTGCAGCTGTCCAAGGGAACGTTCATGCTCAGCTTGTCATAGGCAATGCGCCGCTGCAGGCTTTTCAGGCAGGAGCACATTCGTCCGTCCACAAAGCCCGTGTCCCGGCAGGCCAGGCAATGGTACTGAGGGGTAACGTCCGCTTCTGTCAGATGATGCTCCGCCAGCAGCCGGTTGTACTCCTCCTTTAGAGCCAAGCCCTTATCCTTCAGTTGGGTGATTTCGGCGCGCACGTCCCCGCCGGAAAGCACAGCCCTGGCGGCCCCTGTGGCGTTGCGGGCCATTTCCTCCCGAATTTCCCTGGCTCGGGGACACTGGTGATAAAAGCGCGCCCGGCCCTGTTCGGCCTTTTCCTCCGCCCGGCGTTTCCGCTGTTCCAGCTCCTGGCAGGCGGCTTGAAAGATTTTGTTGCCATATCCCATGGTTTATAATCCCTCCGGCAAATCGAAAAAGCTGATTTTCTCCAGCTCGTCAATGTCGTAGCTTTTGGTCTGTTCCCGGTCGTCCTTTCTCTTGGATTCCCACTGTTCCAGCTCCTGGAGATTGCGCAGGCCGTTTTTGTGCCATCCCTCCAGGATTTTGTTGATGTAGCTCACGTTAAACTTTCCCGTGTTGTCCACGCAGCGCTCGTAGGCGGCGGAGAGCATTTCCCCGGTAAATTTCCACTGACACACCCACCGGAAGGCAGCCTCCTCCTCCTTTTTGGAGGGTGCCCGGCGAGGCAGTCCTGCGGCGGACTGCACCTTGGACCAGGCCAGCCGCCGTTCCTCCAGCTCTTGCAGCTTTTGCTCGGCGGCCTCCAGGGTAAACACCCCGCTTTCCGCCCAGTCCCGGGCCACAGAGTCGATGTAGGCGGTGCCGGTTTTTCCAGCGTCCTTGGCGTAATGGATCAGCATGACCACTACCTCCACAGGCAGGCCGTAGTCGTCGCAGATGGAAAGCAGAGTGGAGGCCATGGCGGGGGAGATGGTTTTCCCGAAGGTGGCCTGGGCCTCCTGCATCAGAAAGCGAATCGCGTCCGACTCCTTCATGCGGGCAGCCAAGTGCAGGGTGTCCGGCTTCGTCATCCGCTTTTTGGGAGGCAACGTCTTTTCCTCCTGGGGGGAAGCGGCGGGTTCTGTTTTTTCCACCGTGGAGGCCGGCGCCTGGTCCACGGAGCCGGGGGAGAGCTGTCCTCCGGCCTGAGCCAGCAGCCCCTCCTGCGCCCAATAGTCCACCGCGTCCATGGCGGAATCGGTGTCCATCCCCAACTCTTGCGCCAGCTTTTCGGGAGAGACCCGCTCCCCGCTGTGACGCAGCATCCACAGCAGGACTTGCAGCTGTTCTTTTCCAGCCAGCCTGAGATACCGGTCCACCAGTGCCGTGGGTACGGCGAATACGCTGTTCCAGGGACCCATGTTCAGTGTGTAATCCATTTTGCCAATCCCTTCTCATAACCTTGTCTGGAGAACATTATAGCACAGAATTCCACGGGAAAAAAGCGCAAAATCATCTTGACTCCCATCCTGTTTTCCTGTATAATAATGAAGTGTCCGCAGCGGGGAGTTCTCCGCCGGATGGCTTCGTTAACAATGCTGTGGTTCAATGGCGGAGCGGTTCCCTCGAAATAAAGCAAGCTGCTGATTTTTCACCAAGGGGATCAGCCGCGAACCGTGAAGGAATGAAAAGCAAGAATATGCTGGTGTGGCTCAGTCGGTAGAGCAGCTGATTCGTAATCAGCAGGTCGCTGGTTGTCGCTAAGGGTGAACGACCAGGAAGGGATGTGTTAATCCCCCGGTTCTAGTCGCAACGGGCAAACAGAACAAAAAAATAAAAATATGCTGGTGTGGCTCAGTCGGTAGAGCAGCTGATTCGTAATCAGCAGGTCAGCGGTTCGAGTCCGCTCACCAGCTCCATCAAAAAAGTCCAGGAATCATGCGGATTCCTGGACTTTTTTGCGTTCTCGGAACTTTTCTTCTTTCTGCTCGAACAGCAACGAAAAGAAGGTAGGAAAAGTTCTCCCCCACAGTGTGGGGAAGAACTCCACAAAAGGCCTTTCCAGCCCCTGTGTGGCCCAGGAAGGCGGGGGTAGACGCCAGCCAGGGAAAGACCCGCAGATAGGAAGAAAGACCCCGAAATCCCAAAATTCTCGGCTTGTTCAAAGCGTGTTTCCAATTTCGACATATCTTGCGTAGCACAGGGTGCTACAATAAAAGTGGCGAAAGCCAATACCATAGCATTCCGGTGAGGTTCACACTCTGTGTGACCTCAGGCATTCATGAGCCCCCCGAATCAACCATCATTCCACTGCGGGTGGATTCCATGAACGTCCACAGTATTTGGCGCTGTGCCGGCAGCGTGGTGTGGCCCTTCCGCGATGCGGAAAGGAAAAAACTTGAACCAAGTAGAAATCTTCTACAACGGTGAGGTAGTATCAGTGCCAAAGGAGGTCGCAGACTTCCTGGAGCAGGATCGGAAACGGGCGGCAGCTCAGGACAAGCGGGACGAGAGACATCTTAGTAAAAGTGAGTTTGAAACGGTGCTGTCCTGTATGGCCAGCTGTGTGTCTGTGGAGGAGACCGTGCTCCGAAGCCTCCAGCTTGAAAATCTGCGGGACGCTGTCAAGGCCCTGCGGGAGGAGGATCAAAAGCTCATCTCCCTCCGCTACGACAGCGAACTGACTATGGAGGAGATGGGGAAACTCCTCGGAGTCTCCAAAATGGCAGTCTCAAAGCGGCTGAAAAGACTTCATCAAACCCTGAAAAGCTCTGTCGTGTGACAGGGCTTTTCGCCCTTTTCGGGTATCTTTTCTAAATCCCGTGGAGACTGCAGGCAGTACAGGCCAGTAAAGAAACAGCAATCAGACAACATCCAAAGATTTTTCCAATTTTGTGCATAACCATTCCCTCACTGAACAAATGTAAGGAACAAAGCGAGTGCAACAATTCCCACCATCAGCAGCACCCAAAAAGTGCTGATTGCCGTGGATGCGATATTGATAATGCTGCGGCTTTCCCTGTTTCGCACACAAGCTACCGAAAGAATCAGGCCCAGCAGGACAAAAACGATATTGGCCCCGGCCCAAACAGTTCGAATTCCGTCCGACAGCGAAAGGTGCAGAAATGACGGGATAAGGGCCGCCAGCGGCAGGATGCTCACAATGAGTGCAGCGATACTGATTGATTGAAGTTTTTTCTTTTCCATAATATTTACCTCATTTCTTTTTTCCCAAATCGGGTGACAGCCAGTGCGAGGAACAGACCAAACACTATAATCGCGCAGGGCAGGAACGGAAACATTGAAAAAGCGGCGTCAGAAGCTTCTGCTGTAAAGTCATGGAGAGAGCAGGAAACGAGATAACCGCTGTAACAGTATGGGTAAACAATCCACAGCGGCGTATTCGCAACCAATACACCGGGAATAACAAGCAGCAAATTCAATCCAACAGAAAGAAGCGGCTTTTCAAACAGTACCGTGATTGCCCACATAGTCGCAATACACGGCAGCATCGTCAGAAACAGGCCAAGGCACCATTTTAGCAGATACAGGATCGGCAAGGTTTCTGTTACTCCCATTGTCTGTGTCGCAATCAATCCCGCAATTACAAACACGGCAAGAAACACGACCATTTCCATAAGCAGGTAAAACACCAGCACGCAGAATTTGGCAATGGAAAGTGCATATCGGCTGACCGGCAGGGCCAGCATTTTCAGGATGCCGTTATTTCCGGTTTCCCGGCCCGCAATCATCACACAGACAACGATCATGCTGAAGGGCAACAGGTAATACGCATAAACCAGTGCGCTCTGAATGAACATGGCAGGCCAAGCGTTTGTATATTCCGGGGTGAAATAGCGGCTCAGGCTTGCAACCCCGGAGGCAACCACCAACAGTGGTGCGATAAAGATCAGCGGTACGATCTTTGAGCGTTTTACCTTCATAAACTCAATTTTGAGCAGTTCCAAAAAACTCATTTCTATAATCCCTCCTTACTCATAGCGTTTGCTTTTCGCCAGCCACAGTGCAATAGCAAGGAACAAAACAGTCTCTATCAGAGATGCCGCGCTCACAGTCATATCGGGCTGGGCGCTCATAGCAACTGCCGGTTTCAGCATAAGCACAAAAGGATGAGCCATCAGGACAGCAAGATTTGAACTGGCCAGCGCCATACCGCTTAAAAATCCTGCGACCCCTACACCGAGAGGTATCCACATATTTTCAAAGCGCGAAGAAATCAGCAGCATAAACGACAACACCGGCATGGATGTGAGGAAAGAATATCCGGCAAAGCGCACCAGTGTTCCCATCTCAAATGCTCCTTCTGGCAAATCTGTCATGCCGATCTGCATAAGTGCTAAATTTTGCAGTACGATTGCAACCAAAAACATGACCGTCAGAATCAGGAATTTGCACAGGTACATGGCCGGAACGCTCATAGGGAGCATATACATCTTCTTGATGGCGCTGCCCTTAAACTCCATGTTGTAAATCATACAGGTGGCAACCACGATACCGAACAGGTTCAGGATCATAATCACACCGTAAAGCTGGGTCAGCAGAACATCCATCGGGGCCAGCGGCAAAGTCAGAAGCGTGTCTTTCCGCACAAGGAAATTAACAAATGCGTATGCAGCTCCTAACACTCCAACAGCCAGCAACACAGGAATGACGCCGGTTCGCTTTTCTTTCCGAAGTTCGATTAATAGTACATTCATAGCTGTGCCCTCTGCTTTCTGGCTGCGTTATCTTTCTCCACCATCGAGAGGAACATATCTTCCAGATTGTCCGCCGCGAAACCGGCCCGTAAAGCACTTTGGCGAAGCTCATCCAGACTTCCTTCAAACAAAAGCCGCCCATGATTGAGAATGCCAATGTCATCTGCGATCAGTTCGATCTCTGACAGCATGTGGGACGAGATCAGGATTGTGCAGTCGTACAGATCCGGCAGAGACTTTACCAGGTTGAGGATTTCATGGATGCCAGAAGGGTCAAGCCCGTTTGTCGGCTCATCCAAAATAAGGATAGGGGGCCTGCCCAGCAGTGCACCGGCGAGGCCGAGACGCTGTTTCATCCCCAGCGAATATTTCTTTGCCAGCCGATCACCAAATTCCGTCAGGCCCACAAGATCCAGTGCGTCTTCCACGGTACTTTTCGGCAATCTCAAAATCCTGCGGATAATATCGAGATTTTCCCGACCAGTCAGATTCGCATAAAACGAAGGGGACTCAATGAATGAGCCGACCTCCCTCAAAATCGCAATGCGGTCAGCCGGGAACTGCTTTCCATCAATGGTAAAGCTGCCTTTTGTGGGGGCGGTCAAGCCCAGCAGCATTTTCATGGTGGTGGACTTGCCTGCTCCGTTCGGGCCGAGAAAGCCATAAATACTGCCTTTGCGGATATGAAGTGAAACATTGTTGACCGAAGTAAAGTTCTTGTACTTCTTTGTCAACTGTTCCGTTGTAATGATATAGTCCATAGAAACATCTCCTTTCGATTCGATGTTTTTATGGTACACCTTCAACCTGACATCTACATTCTCCCGTCCTTACTTTTACCTTACATTTTGAGGACTCAGTCCCCAGACCACGTATCTTGTGATATAATAGTCACTGTAGGAGGTGACGCTATGGACAACTCTTTTCTACATCGGAAAAAGCTCCTGCTTGTAGATGACGAGCCGGATTTGCTGAAAATGGTATCAGATATTTTGAAAGATGCTGGTTTTGAAACTGTTCTTACTGCCGCATCCGTGAAAAAAGCTGTCATGGTGGCAAAACAGGAAAAACCGGATTTGATGATATTGGATGTAATGCTGCCAGATGGAGACGGTTTTTCCCTGATGGAGCAGCTCCGTACATTTACGGATGTGCCGGTAATCTTTTTAACAGCAAAAGACGAAGCCGCAGACAAACTGGCCGGTCTTGGCCTTGGTGCGGATGATTACATTTCAAAGCCGTTTATGCCGCAGGAACTATTGCTGCGTGTCTATGCGGTCTTACGCCGTACCTATAAAGAGGATAACCCGCTGGTTGTCCTGGATGGATGTACGATTGATTTTAGCCGGGCGGAGGTCAACAAAGGCGGCGAGATTATCTCCCTGACCGCAAAAGAGCATACCCTGCTGGAAACACTGGCACGCAATGAGGGAAAGATCGTCACGGTTGACGCTCTTTGTGAAGCGTTATGGGGCGACAACCCTTTCGGCTATGAAAATAGCCTAAATGCTCATGTGCGGCGTATTCGGGAAAAAATTGAAGCCGATCCATCAAAGCCTGTTTCTTTGATTACAATTAAGGGGTTGGGCTATAAATTGATTACGAGGAAGTGACGCTATGAAATCTTTTGGAGCATATATTTCAAAGCATTTGGCGTCTTTCGCTGTATTTCTCCTGATACTGGTGCTTATCAATGTTATTCTGTTTGGCGTGACCTTTTATCATACGGTTTCAGATGATTATGGAGAATCGTCCCCACGCGCTATGCTTGAGATGACTTCCGCCGCAGCAACTACAGAGGGCCTGACGGATGATGCGATACAGACATTGCGCCAGTACAATATATGGGCTATGTATCTGACACCAAGTGGAGAGTGCTTTTGGACACTCGATGTACCAGAAGAAGTGCCACACAATTATAGCGTTCAGGATGTGGCTTTATTTTCCAAAGGGTATCTGGAAGATTATCCTGTTTTTGTATGGAATACAGACGAGGGATTGTTAGTTTTGGGGTATCCAAAGGATAGCTACATGAAGCTCACCAGCAACTACTATTCCATTGAAGCAATTCAAAAAATTCCTTTCTATGTTACGGGAATGTTAGGCATGGATGTGCTGTGTCTGTTTTGGGCCTATTACTTTTCAAAACGCAGGATCGTCCAGAATACAGAGCCGATTGTAGAAGCCATTGAAACATTGGCAGATGGAAAACCTGCTTCGCTTCATATTGACGGAGAGCTATCCGAAATTGCAGGCAGCGTAAATAAAGCCTCTCTGATATTAAGCAGACAGAACGAAGCCCGCGCCAACTGGATTAGCGGCGTTTCCCACGACATCCGTACACCGCTTTCTATGATTATGGGATATGCTGGTCGGATCGCCGCAGATGAAACAGCCAGTGGGGGGATTAGGGAACAGGCGGAAATCGTGCGAAAGCAAAGTATCAAAATCAAAGAGCTCGTGCAGGATTTGAATTTAGTGTCCCAACTGGAATACGAAATGCAGCCGCTTCACAAGGAGCAGATACGCCTGTCCAAACTCATTCGTTCCTATGTAGCCGAGTTGCTCAACTCCGGGATTTCTGATACCTATACGATTGAAATTGATATTGCACCAGAGGCAGAAAACATCAAGATGGAATGTGATGCACGCTTGATTTCACGGGCGATCAACAACCTTGTGCAGAACAGTATCAAACATAATCCGCAAGGCTGTAAGATCCAACTTTCCCTTAAAAGCACCGGCGAGGCACTTAGTCTAATTGTTGCAGACAATGGTGTAGGGCTTACCCCTGAAAAGCTGCAAGAATTAGAAGAAAAGCCACACTATATGGAAAGCACCGATGAACGACTCGATTTGCGGCACGGGTTAGGACTTTTGCTTGTACGCCAAATCGTTGAGGCGCATGGGGGAACTCTCTCTATGGAGAGCGAGCCCGACAGAGGATATAGAGCAAACATTATTTTAACAAAATGACAGGATTGAAATGACAAGTGGAACTGCTTGCGAATATTCAACAGCTTAATTTTCCTTAGGGTCTACCAGATGTAGAGAAGCCATTCCCAGCTTCTCTTTTTTCTGCGTTCTTTCAATTTCGGGTTTACAAATCCTTTCCAAGTGTCCTTATAGATGAGGGGCTTTAAAAGAGCCCTAAAAAACTTGAGAAAGGAGGTAAACCATGAAGCAGAAGCCATTGTTTACGGTAGACGGCGAAACGCTGACCACCACTCTGCTGCCGCCGGTGCGGTTTGTGGTGGAGGGCTTCATTCCCCAGGGATTGCATCTGCTGGCAGGGGCATCCAAGATAGGAAAGTCATGGCTGGCTCTTTGGCTGTGCTTGCAGGTGGCAAAGGGGGAGAAGGTCTGGGATTTCCCCTCCCGGAGAGGGGATGTGCTCTACCTCTGTTTGGAGGATAACTACTCCCGTATCCAGAGCCGCCTGCTGGACATTACCGATACCGCCCCGGGAAATCTGCACTTTGCCACGACATCTGAGAAGCTGCGGTGCGGGTTGGAGCAGCAGATCCAGCAGTTCCTTGCAGGGCATCCCCACACCGTGCTGGTGGTAATAGACACTCTTCAGCGGGTTCGGGGAGCAGGCGGGGATACTAATGCCTACGCCAACGATTACCGGGATTTGGAAGCATTGAAGGCCTTGGCCGATGGCAATCACCTGGCCATCCTGCTGATTCATCACCTTCGGAAGCGGGAGGATGAGGACCCCATGAATATGATTTCCGGCACCATGGGAATCAGTGGGGCCACCGATTCCAACTTTGTTCTTCGCAAGGACAAGCGCAGCTCTCAGACCGCCACTCTCTACTGTACCGGGAGGGACATCGCCTATCGGGAGCTGAAGCTTTCCTTCGATTCCCAGGCTCACCTCTGGCAGTTACTGTCAGATGACACCCAGAAAGAGTCTGTCCCCACAGATCCCTTAGTGATTCACCTGGTGGAATTCCTCCATGCCCAGGGAGAGTTTGCGGGAACTGCCACAGAGCTTTCCCAGGTGCTGGAGTCCTTGACAGGGGAGACAATCCTGCCCAACGTACTGATGAAGCGCTTGATTCGACATAGAAATCAGGTAGAGGAACAGGGTGTCCTTTTAGAAACCAGCCGGACAAGAGAGGCCCGCCGTATCCGTTTGTCCCTCTGCTGTGACGGGAGTGACGGCAATGACGGGAAAAGTTCTACAGGCTCTGTGTCAGATTTCTTGTCACAGCCGTCGCAGCTGTCACGGGAGAAGAGCGAAAATGAGGCCCCAGCAAAAAATGCCCGTTAGGGCATGGCAAGTTTCGCCGCTGTGGTACGGCCGGGGCCCTGCCCCGCCCACCCTGCGGCAGAGCGGGCTAGGCCCGCGCCCCTATTTTCAGAAAAGGAGAGAGAAGAAACATGAAAGATTTTTCCATATCCCAAGCGCGACAGGAGGCACTGGATTACATTTTAACAGAGATGGAGAAAGCACTGGGAGATCAGATGCCTGCCGCCGAAGCGGTACGGTCTTTCCTGGATGGCCCGGATGGGGAGGACCAGCTGACAGACCTTCAGCAGCTGGTCCTTATGGATAAGCTGCTGGAGTGGAACGAGATCAACGTCCGGGTAACCTCAGATCTTCTCCGCTATAAAATGATGAAACAGGCGGGGGTTGTCCAGTCCCTGGACGAGTTCCTGGAGCGATGTTACCCCCATGGGGAGGAGGAATGACCGTGACCCGGAACCTTTTTGTCCGCGCCCGTGTGGCAGATTGGGAGAAACATTATATCGATTCCAAGGCGAAGGAGGCGGGCATTTCGGAGAGCGAATTTGTCCGCAGGGCCGCCATGGACAAGGATGTAACTGTCCTCCCAGGAGTGGATGAGCTGGTCCGGGAGCTCCGCTACCAGGGCAATAATCTGAACCAGCTGACGGTGATGGCCCGGCAGGGCCGCATCCGGCTGGTGGATCTACGACCGTTCCTGGAGGTGTACCAAAGGACATGGCAAGCGTTAAATTCGTTGCTGTCTCGCGTGGGCTGAGAGGCATCGTGGACTATGTGACCAACCGAGAGAAAACAAACGAGTCCCTGATTTCCGGGGTGAACTGCCTGCCCCAGACCGTTGTGGAGGAATTTCAGGCGGTGAAGCTGCGTTTTCATAAGACAGAGGGCAGGAGTTACTACCACATCGTTCAGGCCTTCTCTCCCGATGACCCCCTGGATTTTGCCACAGCCCATGAGATTGGTGTGGCCTTTGCCCAGTACTTTCAGGGGTATCAATGCCTGGTGGCCACCCACCAAAATACAGCTCATATCCACAACCATATCATTCTCAACTCGGTGAGTTTTGAGACGGGAAAGAAGTTCCACCAGAGTGCTGGGGAGATGCGCCAGGCCAAGGAATATTCCAACCAGCTGTGCAGGGAGCACGGGCTCTCCGTCACAGAGGTGAAAGCAGACCCCTTCCGCATTCCACGATGGAAGCGAAAACTGCGGCAGGATATCCGTTTTGCTATGGAAAACTCCCGTACCCGAGAGGAATTCATCCGCAAGATGGAAACCATGGGGTACCGGGTGAAATGGGAGCCTGGGCAGAAATATATCACTTACACCACAGAGGACAATGTTCGCTGCCGGGACAGCAAGCTCTTTGACTCCACCCTACTCCGGGAGAATATGGAGCTCTACTTTACCATGGGCGGGGTGGCATATTTGGATACCTATCAGATGCCTTCGGCGGAAAGCGAGCTGGGCTTGGACGATGCGGTGTGGAATCTTTCTTCTCTTCTGCAGGATTTTGAAGAAGAGGAAGCTGGGTACCACTTGGAGACGGTTCACCACAGCCGGGAAGAGCTGGAACATATCCTAGCCCGGGGCGGTAAACTGGATCACGCCCAGTACACAGTGGACGAGGAAGAAGAATATGAACAGACTCATGGTTTTTCCATGGGAATGTAGCGGAGAAAGGAGGACACTACGGACTATTTCATGCCAACGATGTATACCAGCCACAACACGGTGATTCGAGGTGTGCGGTACATCACACTGAGCTCCTTCCACGGGGAGAAAAGCGTATTTGAAAAGGTGGGAGAACTCATCATCGGGGACGAGTCTCTGTCCCATTTCCACAAAGATGAGGAAGAACATTCGTTGGGTTACGGTATGGATAAAAAGGAGGAGTAGGAGTATGGTGTGTGAAGGAAAGGAGGCGGTTCCCATGGAGAAAACACAGGCCGCCATTTACTGCAGGCTTAGCCAGGATGATGGTAGCCTGGGAGATTCCGGCAGCATCCAGACGCAGAAGGCACTTCTCACCCAGTACTGTCAAGAACACCACATGGAGATTGTGGATTGCTACTGCGATGATGGTTGGAGCGGCACTAATTTTAACCGGCCTGCGTTTCAACGGATGATTGGCGACATAGAAGGGGGCAAGGTCAACACAGTGATTGTCAAAGATCTCTCCCGGTTTGGCCGGGAGTACGCCCAGATGGGCCTCTACATTGAGCACTACTTTGAGGAGAAAGGCGTTCGCTTCCTCTCCCTGGCGGAGAACATTGACTCCAGCGAGGGGCTGAACAACCTTGTCCTTCCCTTTACTAACGTGATTAACTCCCTCTATGCGCGCCAAGCCTCAGAAAAGACAAAGGCGGCCCATCGGGCAAGAGCCAAAAACGGGATGTTCCTTGGTTCGCGTGCACCGTATGGCTATCAGAAAGATCCCAAAGACCGCCACCACCTTATCGTGGATCCGGAAGCTGCGGAGGTGGTGAAGGAGATTTTCCGAATGTTCGCGGACGGGATTGGATATGTGCGGATGACCAAGATACTCCGGGAGCGGAACATTCTCAATCCACAGGCTTATTTTAACCAGAACAATCCGGACTATTACAAGCACAGTGACTACTGGCGCAAGCCTTTTGACTGGCACGCCACCTCGGTGCGGGCCATCTTGAACAACCCGGTCTATTTGGGGAAGCTGACCTTTGGTAAAACCAAGACAAAGGGGTTCTTCGATAAGCACCGGGTAGCCACCGAGGAATCGGACTGGATCGTGGTGGAGCACACCCACGAGCCCTTGGTGAGCCAGGAGCTCTGGGACACCGTTCACCAGATGATGAAGGCCCGGCGCCGGGAGAACAGCAGCGGCCACGTGCAGCCCTTTGCCGGACTGGTAAAGTGCGCTGGGTGCGGTTCTTCTCTCAACGCCAGCTACGACAATAAGAAGGGAAAATATACGGGCTTTTCCTGCTGGGTGTACAAGAATTACGGCAAGCAGAGGTGTACCTCCCATGCCATTGGCTGGCAGACACTGAACCGACTGGTGCTGGAGGACATCCGCCGCAACGCGCATGTGGCAAAGTTAGCGTCTTCCCGATACATGGAAATGCTGCTTTCCGCTAAGCTGGAAAAGGAAAAGGATGAGACGGCCCGAGCTCGGAGGGAACTGAAAAAGACAGAGAAACGTGTGGAAGAGCTGGATAAAATCCTTGCTAAACTATACGAGGATCAAGCCTTGGGCAAGATTAGCGAAGCCCGATACCAGGCCATGGCCCCCGGGTATGAGAAGGAGCAGGAATCGCTGAAGGAGAAACGCGACCAACTTATTGCGCAGCTAGCCCACACCCAGGAGGTTCAGGACAATGTTGAGCAGTTTGTTCCCCTGATTCAGAAGTATACTGACATTCAGGAGCTCACGCCCTACATTCTCAACGAGCTGATTGAGAAAATCATTGTCCACGAGAAAAAAGTGGATGAAGACGGCTCTAAAAGTCAACTGGTGGAAATTCACTACAAATTTGTAGGCTGTATTGACCTGGGTGCGATGTTGGGATAATGAGAGAAAATACAGAAATGAACATAGGCCCTGGCGGAAAGCCGGGGCCCATGTTTTGTGGGGAAGATATGAGAGATAAACCACACTTACGAACAACCACCGGTCAGCGGTTCGAGTCCGCTCACCAGCTCCATCAAAAAAGTCCAGGAACGGTGTGGTTTCCTGGACTTTTTTGCGTTCATGGAAGCTTTGTTCTCCGTCGTAAAGGGAGCGAAAGAGCATCGCCAAAAGCCTTTCTCCGCAGGTTTTACCAACCCCTCTGCGGCCTCAAAAAGCCGGTGGACCCGCCAGGGCTGTGGGCAGAGAAGAGCCTCAATTTTTCAGCTTGGTCAAGGCGTGTTTCTGAATTCGATTTAGCAATTCTCTCTAGTTGTCGAGAAAAGACTGCTGTGATATAATATAAGAAAAAAGCAAAAAAGCAAGGATGATCAAAATGTACCTGCTTCTTTTCATTTTGGGTAGCGTAATTATTATTGGTATCGCTGTACATATTGACAAATCGGTGAGAGAGAAGAAAGAGACAGAGAGATACCGGATGCAGTGCCGCTCTCGGGCAAACTTGCCTGAAACTTCTCCTGCGCCGGTCAAAATTTCCAGGTCAACGGAATTTTCCTGTCAGGAGGAACGAGATATTAATATGGGATTGCGTACCTGTGTGCATCGGATCAATGATAAGGCCCGTACGCAAGCCCATTATCAATATTTGGAAAATAAGAAAAATTTTCTTTCTGAGGGTGGATTATACGAAGAGAGCTGTGCTTTGAGGAATGAGGTGGATAAGGCATGGCGGTTGGCAAAGCAGGCTGCAAATGCTCCTTTCCCAACGTTTTCGTCTCCCCTGATAGAGCTTCTGGGCCGTTCATCGGAATTAAACCATCACTTTCAGCAAGTGTCGCAGGCCCTTATCGCACTCAAGTTGACGGTGGCTCAGGAGGACATTGCCGCAACGTATTTCCATACGCCAGATGCGGTGGTTGTGCAGGGTTCGGGGACAGTTCGGCTTTTAGTGTTTACTTATGCCTATGTGTTGTGTGTGGGTGAATTGACAGAAAATGTCCGTTTGCTCCCTTATACAGAGGTGAAAGTGAGTGCCAGCAAGTGGACAGAGTCGGTGGAACGGAGGGCGTATGCAAATGAGGAGGTAGCGGAGGTTCACTATCTGCATGAGACAAAATCCGGCGAACGGGATATGCGTTTTACATACGCCAACAATCCCGTGACGACTACAATATATCGGGGAACATTGAGAATCCAGTGGGGATCGGAAGCGTGCAATTTGGATTTTTCCTCAGCAAGACAGGCGGAAACAGCAACAAAAGCTCTGGCAAACTATATATCCTTGGTGACTCGAGAGCCTCATTGTCAAACAGTGGAGCAAGGGCTAGAGGATCCGGAAAAGATTCGTTTTGTGCTAAAGAAGCTTCAAGAAGAAAAGATGGCTCGCTTAGAACAAGAGGAAAAACTGCAGAGGGAGCAAGGAGTCTGTGCTGTTTCGCGGCAGGATCTAACCATTGAGGACGGTGTGCTGACAAAATGGGAGTGTTCTCAAGAAAAAGCGATACTGCCAGGGGGCTTGTTCCAAGAGATTGGAACATTTGTCCTTTCAACTACAAGGGGAAATTTGGAAGAGTTAGTTGTCCCCGAAGGGGTGCGCGTTCTTCGAAAGAACGCTTTTTGCTTTTGTGAGTCGCTAAAGCGGGTAACGCTTCCAGATTCTCTAGAGATTATAGAAGATTCTGCTTTTTACGGTTGCGAAAGTTTGGAAACGGTGGCGCTTGGAAAGGGCCTTCGAAAAATAGGGAGCAGTTCTTTTCATGGCTGCGGGATAGAGAAAATTGTCCTGCCAGATAGTTTGGAGAAAATAGGGTCATCTGTTTTTTCCAAATGTAACTCCTTAAGAGAGGTATCTTTAGGCGTAAGGATACAAAAAATTCCCAACTTCTTTTTCTACGAGCTAAAAGAGTTGGAGCGGGTGATTGTTCACAGGCCTATCGTCCGTGTAGGTGCTCGGGCTTTTGAAAACTGTTCTAGCTTTCAGGGGTTTCAGTTTGACTTTGGTCAAGGTAATTCGGAAGAGGCTTCCATGAATTTTCCGGAAGGTTTGAAAAGTATAGACATGCGGGCTTTTTCTGGTTGCGGCAGTTTGAAAAGCGTCCGATTTCCTACGTCACTCCTCGAAATAGGAGACAGGGCCTTTATGAATTGTTCCTCGCTTCAGCAAGTAGAAGGTTTGGAAGAAAATCAGTGGATGGGCAAACGAGCTTTCTTTAAGACGCCTTGGTTGGCGTCGTTAGCTCAAAATGGCTTTGTAGTGATTCGAGACTTTTTGGAAGTTTACGTTGGACAAAGTAACACCATTGAAATTCCGGCAGGTGTCAAAGAAATAGGTCCTAGAGCGTTTGAAAACAATCAGCGTATTGAATCAGTCGTCATTCCAGAAGGTGTTACTGCTATTGGGAATAGGGCATTCGGAGCTTGCAGGAAGCTATCGATTGTCCAGATTCCGGATTCTGTAACGCAAATTGCAGGAGATGCATTTGCCACTTGCCCAAAACTGAAGATCTTTTGTTATCGGGGGAGTGCGGCGTCAACTTACCAGATTGCGCACAAGATCCCTGGAGAATATCTGACTCGGGAGCGAGGAAGAAGCTCTATGCGTTCCCAAACTGTCTCAGAACCTTTCCAGCCCCTTGAAAAGAAGGAAGATGTGCCTGTATTTAAAAAGTCATCCTCCGTTTCCGATTCCCTCAAAGCGGACCCTGATCTCCAAACGGGATTTGGCGTTTTGTCCCCAGAAGAGCGCAAGCTTATCTTAAATTTGCGGCGAAAAAAGAGGGAAGAGCAGTCCAAACTTGGCGTGGATCCCACAAAAGACCGTCCCTTTGAAGAAACAGGGTTTCAGCCGGACCGGGTATCGCTTGTGCTGCAAAATTCTAACCGTGTGATCACAAGTAACTTAGTTGTTCTTAGGTTTGCTCAGAGCAAACCAGTGGGACTTTTTCAACCGGCTGAATACGAAGTATTTTTTGCTGACCAAAACGGTCGGATTATTAGTGATGTTAAAACCGTGAAAGCGGACATCAGAGAAGGAGATCTATTCCATAAGATCACTTTAAGCTTAACGGCTCAAAGCAGTACGGTTAAAGAAAAATCCTGCGAACTGATTCTCCGATACCCTGGGGCGGACCACAATGCAGCTTGTAAGATACCGTTCCAAATGAATCTCTCTTTTGTTTCAAATTTTGATTTTTAGAGGGTGAGCATATGCCTACAACTTACCGGTATGGTTATAAAGATGGTCACTTATATACAACATGGGTGACTAAGCAACGTAAAAAGAAGCGACCCCGTGAGATGGGACTTTTGGGGCGTGCAGTTGTCAATACGATAGCAGACGTTGGGGCCAATATGATTCGCTATTCTAAAAATGAGGCCAAGCGTCAATATTGTCTGGGCAGGGATGTTAAAAAGGTAATGGGACGCAGGGAACCACCTATCGACTATGCTCCAATTTTGGATGCCTCGCCTTCAAACTCCTATGGAGGTGCTGCTATGGACGAGTTAGATAAGCTGATAGTTAACGTATTTCTTGGAAAAACTGTTCGTAAGGATTTGACTTCGCAAATTAAGCGAAGCGCAAACGTGCCTACTTTTGTGCTGGAATATCTTCTGGGATTGTATTGCTCTACTGATGATGAAGACGCTGTGCAGGAAGGCTTGAAGAAAATTAGGACAATATTATCTGAGAACTATGTTCGTTCGGATGAGAGCGAAAAAATAAAATCGCGGATACGGGAAAAAGGCGAGTACACGGTTATCGACAAATTGTCTGCGAAGCTGGACGAGTTCCGTGACATGTATATTGCTAGGTTTACTAACCTGGAGATCGAACCGTTCATTATTCCCTCGGAATATGTAAGCCAATATAGCAAAATATTAACGGGAGGCCTTTGGTGTATTTGCCGCATTGCCTATATCCGAGAAGAGGAAAATGAGGAGATGCTGCGCTCTAGAAGAACAAAACGTGGCCCAGAGGATTCTCCTTTCCGTATAGTCAGCTTACAACCGATTCAACTTCCAAGTTTTGATGTGGAAGAATTTATTTCTCATAGGGAACAATTTACGTTTGTCCAGTGGGAGGATTTATTGCTTCGTTCTGCGGGGTACGAGCCAGACCATTTGACGGACGCCGAGAAACTTCATTTTATCGAGCGTATGGTACCTCTGGTAGAGAGAAACTACAATTTTTGCGAGCTTGGTCCCCGGGGAACAGGTAAATCCCACATCTATAAGGAAATATCTCCCTACTCTATTCTAATGAGCGGAGGTCAAACTACTGCCTCAAACCTTTTTTATAATCTACGACAACATCGAACAGGTTTGGTAGGACATTGGGATTGTGTAGCTTTTGATGAAGTAGCTGGAATGCATTTTAGGGATATGGACGCTATACAAATCCTGAAAGACTATATGGCTTCTGGTTCCTTTGCTCGGGGCAGGGATTCAATTAATGCAGACGCCTCTCTTGTCTATATTGGAAACATAAATGATTCAGTGCGCTCTCTTTTAAAAAATGCGCACTTATTCGATCCTTTCCCCCCTGAGTTTCACAATGATAGCGCATTTTTTGACCGCATTCATTTTTATTTACCTGGCTGGGAGATTCCAAAGATGCGGTCAAATATATTGACTAACAAATATGGCCTTATTACGGATTGCCTTTCAGAGTTTTGCAAGGAAATGCGAAAATTCGATTTTTCTCAGAAAATTGACGAATATTTCCAGCTGAATCAAGATTTCAACAAGCGCGACGAGATAGCTGTACGAAAAACTTTTTCTGGGTTGGCAAAGCTGTTGTTTCCGGATGGTAGGATCGCTAAGCGGGAGGCAGGGATGCTTCTTTGCTATGCCATTGAGGGCAGGCGGCGGGTGAAAGAACAGTTAAAGGTGATGGTACCAGAAGAATTTGCGGATGTTAATTTGGGATTTACAGATCTGACAGATGGTAAAATGTATGTGATTCCCGTAGCAGAGAATGCGAAACTGCAGTGACGTTTTCTTCCTTGCCAACAATCACTGATTGCCACTTCGATTCTAACCAGCAGCTCCCAATAAATAATTGTATGAAGGCAAGCGCCCGCCGCTTTTGTGGAGGGGGCTTGTTTTCTTCTTGACCATTCCTTTCTCCACAAGAGGCGAAACACGGTTGCGCTTTTGCCAAAGGATGGTATAATCACTTTTGGAAGGAGTGACCGTTGATGAAGGAAAAACCTGTATTCGGGACCAGCAAATGCGTCCAAGTGGGAATTCTGGTCCACAACATGGAAAAGAGCGTCCAGGCTTACGCGGCGTTTTTAGGCGTTGATGTACCTGCCATTTGCCAAACCGGCGAATATGAAGAAGCTCGCACCCTGTATCTGGGAAGACCCACCCGGGCCAGATGCAGGCAGGCCTTTTTCTATTATAATGACTTGCAGGTGGAGCTGATCGAGCCGGATAAAGAACCAAGCGTGTGGCGGCAGGCTCTGGATGAGAAGGGCGAGGGAATCCATCACATCGCCTTTCAAATTGAAAATATGGAGGAAACCATTCGCCTGGGAGAAAGCCTGGGCATGAAGCTCCTCCAAAGGGGCCGGTGGAATGGCGGGCATTATGCGTATCTGGATGCCTCTAGTACGCTCCACTGTGTTGTGGAGCTGCTGGAAAACGGCGACTTTGACCTGTAACGGGAGGCTGCTATGAGGGAATATTGCGGCGAAGTCTTTTCCAAGGTGGAGCGGGCAGAGGAGCTTTCCGGCTGCTACTTTGAGGATTGCCTGTTTACCGATTGCCGTCTGACGGAGCAGACCGTCCGAAACTGTCAGTTTTCCGGCTGCCAGTTTCAGCGCTGCCGGATTACCGCCCCAGTGTTCAAGGGGACTCAGCTGCTTTCCTGCGGTTTTGACCACTGCGACCTTTCCGGGGTGGATTGGTCCGCCTTGGTGGATGAGCGCAAGCGGGAAATGGGTTTTTTGCCCTTTGACGCGCTGACTGGCTGCTCGCTGCGGCACTGTGTGTTTTTTGGCCTGGATTTGAAGGGGTTCGACTTTTCAGGCGCGGACCTGTCCGGCAGTTTTTTTGACGGATGCAATCTGGAGGAAGCCAGCTTTCGGGGCTGCAGGCTGGGAGGCGTCTCCTTTGCCCAGAACAACATGTCCGGCGCCGATTTCCGGGATGCCGCCGACTACCTGTTTTCCTTGGAGGGCAACCGGGTGAAGGGCGCCCGTTTTTCCCTGCCGGAAGCGGTGAATCTGCTTTCCGCGCTGGGAATTGTGCTGGAGGAATAGAAGTAAGGAAAAGGCTGCCGCGCTTTCACGGCAGTCTTTTTTTGTGAAGAAATTTGTTTTCCCTATTCATAAACTATTTACAAAAAAGTACCTTGACTTTTTCTGACCTAAGTGGTACATTATAAGCATGGATTAGCACTCGAATAAGAAGAGTGCTAAAACATCCAAACGGAGGTGAAAAGGTTTGGAGCTGACACCGCGAAAAGAGCGCATCCTTTCCTCCGTGGTCGCCGGATATGTGAAAAGCGGCGAGCCTGTGGGGAGCAAGGCTGTGGCGGAGGAGGTAGGCGTTTCCTCAGCCACGGTGCGTAACGAAATGGCCGATCTGATCGAGCTGGGCCTTTTGGAACAGCCCCACACCTCTGCCGGCCGGGTGCCTTCCCAGAGAGGGTATCGGGAGTATGTGGACCGTTTGATGCAGGTTCCCAATCTCTCCGAGGAGGAGCGCCGCGCCTTTGATTCCATGCTGCTTTCCGGATCTTACGATCCGGAGCGGCTGCTTGCCAGGGCTTCCCGGCTTTTGTCTGGGGTGACCCGGTGCGCGGCGGTGGCCACCACCCCCAGCGGGGACGCGGCGCAGATTCGGGCTGTGCAGTTTGTGCAGACCAGCCGCCGCACTGCCATGCTGATCCTGATGAGTTCGGCAGGTACCATGAAAAACCGGGTGTTTCACTGTGACTTTGACTTGACAAACGACATCCTTCGGGTGTTCTTCCGGGTGTTTAACAGCAAGGTGGCCGGAAAGAACGTCTCGGACATCACCCCCGCCTTTTTGCAGGGCGTGGGCGTGTCTCTGGGCGAAATGTACGTCCTGGTGGGCGCTCCCCTGCGGGCGCTGCTGGAGGTGGCCCGGGATACCATGGGTACCGAGGTCCTGCTCAGCGGGCAGATGAACCTGCTGTTTTACCCGGAGCTGGAGCACGGCGGCGCCCGGCGGGTGATGGATTTTCTGGAGCGCCGGGAGGATGTGGCTAACCTGCTGCGGCAGAAGCCGGGACAGGTGACCTTCCTTATTGGCCGGGAAATGAACCGGCCAGAGCTGGACAGAACCGCTGTGGGCGTGTCCCGCTATCAGGTGGAGGGGCAGGACGCCGGAGCGCTGGCGGTGCTGGGGCCTGTGCGGATGGACTATCCCCGGGTGGCGGCGATTTTAAGCTATGTGACAGCCCAGGTAAGCCAGCAGCTCACCGTGCTGATGGGCGAGGAATGACAAACACAGCGGGGGAAACCCCGCGGCGGATAGAGTGATAGAAGGGAGCCGGGAAAATGGCTAAGGACAAGAAAAGAGAACCGGAGCAAAAGCCGGAAACCCAGGAGCAGCCGCCGGAGGCCGCTCAGCCGGAGGAGGCCAAACAGGAGGCCGCCCCTCAGGAGACGGAGCTGGAAAAGCTCCAAAAGGAATTTGAGGAGCATAAGCAGCAGCATCTGCGGGTGCTGGCGGAGTACGACAACTTCCGCAAGCGCAGCCAAAACGAGAAAAACGCCATCTACAACAACGCGGTAAGCGACACGGTTCAGGCGATTCTGCCCATTGCCGACAACATCGAGCGGGCCTTGAGCCAGGAAAACGCCTCTGCCGAGGACATGAAAAAGGGCGTTGAGATGATTGAGAACCAGATCAAGGCCTGCTTTGAAAAGCTGGGTCTGGAAGAGATGGGCCAGGTGGGAGAGACCTTTGATCCCAACCTGCACAACGCGGTGGCTCACATTGAGGATGAAAGTCTGGGTGAGAACGTTATCGCCGCTGTGTACCAGAAGGGCTACAAGCTGGGGGACCGGGTGGTTCGCCACGCCATGGTTCAGGTGGCCAATTAGCAAAGTGGACCAAAAGAGCATCTGTTGACATAGAGTGAGAACTGACACGATATTTTTCATCAAAGGAAGGTAGTTTATTATGGCAAAGACAATCGGCATTGACTTGGGTACAACAAACTCCTGTGTGGCTGTTATCGAAGGCGGCGAGCCCGTCGTTATCCCCAACGCGGAAGGAGCCCGCACCACTCCCTCGGTGGTGGCCTTCTCCAAGACCGGCGAGCGCATGGTGGGCCAGGTGGCAAAGCGCCAGGCCATCACCAACCCGGAGCGCACCGTGTCCTCCATCAAGCGGGAAATGGGTACCAACTACAAGGTGACCATCGACGGCAAGAGCTATACCCCCCAGGAGATTTCCGCTATGATCCTCCAGAAGCTGAAGGCGGACGCCGAGGCTTACCTGGGCGAGCCTGTCACCAGCGCGGTCATCACCGTGCCCGCTTACTTCACCGACGCTCAGCGCCAGGCCACCAAGGACGCCGGCAAGATCGCCGGCCTGGATGTAAAACGGATTATCAACGAGCCCACCGCCGCGGCTCTGTCCTACGGCGTGGATAAGGATAACGACCAGAAGGTTATGGTCTACGACCTGGGCGGCGGCACCTTCGACGTGTCCATCATCGAGATGGGCGACGGCGTGCAGGAAGTGCTGGCTACCGCCGGCAACAACCGTCTGGGCGGCGACGACTTCGACCAGCGCATTATGGACTGGATTCTGAACAGCTTCAAGGCGGAGACCGGCATTGACCTGTCCAACGACAAGATGGCCATGCAGCGCATCAAGGAAGCTGCTGAGAAGGCTAAGATCGAGTTGTCCGGCGTGACCAGCGCCGCCATCAACCTGCCCTTCATCACCGCCGACGCCACCGGCCCCAAGCATTTGGACATGACCCTCTCCCGGGCCAAGTTCAACGAGCTGACCGCGGACCTGGTGGAAAAGACCATGGGTCCTGTGCGCCAGGCTTTGAGCGACTCCGGCCTGTCCATTGGCGACATCAGCAAGGTGCTTCTGGTGGGCGGTTCCAGCCGTATTCCCGCCGTGCAAGACGCTGTGAAGAATTTCATTGGCAAGGATCCCTTCAAGGGTATTAACCCCGACGAGTGCGTGGCCATCGGCGCCTCCATCCAAGCCGGCGTGCTGGGCGGCGAGGTCCAGGGCCTGCTGCTGCTGGATGTCACCCCCCTGTCCCTGGGCGTGGAGACCATGGGCGGCGTGATGACCAAGATTATCGACCGCAACACCACCATCCCCACCAAGAAGAGCCAGATTTTCTCCACCGCCGCCGACGGCCAGACCCAGGTAGAGGTGAATGTCCTTCAGGGCGAGCGTGAATTTGCCCGGGACAACAAGCAGCTGGGCCTGTTCAAGCTGGACGGCATCGCTCCCGCTCCCCGGGGTATTCCTCAGATCGAGGTCACCTTCGATATCGACGCCAACGGCATTGTGAACGTGTCCGCCAAGGACCTGGGCACCGGCAAGGAGCAGCACATCACCATCACCTCCAGCTCCAACATGAGCAAGGAGGACATTGACCGGGCCGTGAAGGACGCCGAGCACTTCGCCGAGGAGGACAAGAAGCGCCGGGAAGAGGTGGATACCAAGAACAACGCCGAAAACCTGTGCTACACCGCGGAGAAGCTGGTCTCCGACAGCGGCGACAAGATGCAGGATTCCGACAAGAACGAGATCAATACCAAGGTGGCCGCTCTGCGGGAGACCCTGAAGAACGGCACTGTGGATCAGATCAAGTCCGGCATGGACGATTTGCAGAAGGCCGTCTACGCCGCCAGCGAGAAGCTGTACCAGCAGCAGGCTCCCCAGGGCGGTCAGCCCGGGCAGCAGCCTCCCTATCAGGGCGGCAATCCCGGCGACAACGGCGGCAATAACGGCGGCGACGGCAATGTGTACGACGCCGACTACAAGGAAGTGGACTGATCTTTGGGAAATCCCAAAGCGTAACCGTGCAAGGATGCGGGGGCGGAGGACCGTCCTCGCGTCTTTGGGTGTATCGGAAAAAAGTTTAGTTTGAGAACAGCGGCGCGCCTTGCCGCTTGGGAGTGATGGATTTTGGCGGATAAACGGGATTATTACGAGGTGCTGGGCGTGGCCAAAGGCGCCAGTGAGGACGAAATTAAAAAGGCCTACCGGCAGCTGGCAAAAAAATATCACCCGGACTTAAACCCCGGGAACAAGGATGCCGAGGCAAAGTTCAAGGAGGTCAACGAGGCCTACGAGGTGCTTTCTGACAAGGACAAACGGGCGCGGTACGACCAGTTTGGCCACGCGGGAGTGGACCCCAACTTTGGCGGCGGCGCTGGAGGCGGAAACCCCTTCCAGGGCGGCTTCGACTTCACGGATATTTTCGACAGCTTTTTCGGCGGCTTTGGCGGCGGCGCCCGGCGGGCCAACCCCAATGCCCCCCGGCGCGGCAGCGACGTGCAGGCCAATATTGCCATCTCCTTTGAGGAGGCTGCCAAGGGCTGCAAAAAGACAGTCACCTATGCCCAGATTGAAACCTGTTCGGATTGTCACGGTACCGGCGCGGCGGCCGGCACGTCTCCCAAAACCTGTGACCGCTGTCACGGCACCGGTCAGGTGCGGATCAGCCAGCGCACCCCCTTTGGCGTGGTGCAGTCCACCCAGACCTGCGACCGCTGCGGCGGCACAGGCAAAATCGTGGAGACTCCCTGCAAGACCTGCGACGGCAAGGGCCGTGTCCGCCGCCACAAAAGCCTGGAGATTACGGTGCCTGCCGGCATTGACGACGAGCAGATCCTCAATGTGGGCGGCAAGGGCAACGCCGGCGTCAACGGCGGCCCGGCGGGAGACCTTCATGTGTATGTTTCCGTGCGGCCTCATCCGCTGTTCGAGCGCCGTGGCAACGACGTCTGGTGCGAAATGCCCATCACCTTTACGCAGGCGGCTCTGGGCGCCGATGTGGAGGTGCCTACCCTGGACGGCAAGGTCAGCTATCACGTTCACGAGGGCACCCAGCCCGGCGATGTGTTCCGCTTAAAGGGCAAGGGCATTCAGGGCCTGGGATCCCGCAGCCGGGGCGATCAGTATGTTCAAGTCACGGTAGAGGTGCCAAAGAACCTTTCCAAGCGCCAACGAGAGCTTCTTACCGAGCTGGATAAGGCCAGCGATGAGAAGAACTATCAAAAGCGCAAAAGCTTCTTTGGCAAGCTGAAGGATCTCTTTGGAGAGTAATAGAGAGGAAGGCTTCGGTTTTGTGCCGGAGCCTTCTTTTTTGCCTTTTTTTCAAGCAAGATAGTGGCGGCTACTTGCAAAGGCTTCCAGGACATGATACAATAGTTGCGGTTTCAACTATTTTTAGAGGAGTGGAAAGCATTGCACTTTATCAACCCCGCAAGGATCTGTAAGGGTATGGAGCTGGGAGATCTTCCCCCAGAAAGCGAAATTATCAAAACCACCTTAACTATTGCCTGGCCCTCGGTCTTGGAATCCTTTTTTGTCTGCCTGGCCGGCATGATGGACACCATCATGGTCAGCTCTCTGGGTTCCTATGCCATTGCCGCTGTGGGCCTGACCCAGCAGCCAAAATTTTTGGGTCTGGCCCTGTTCCTTTCCATGAACGTGGCTGTTTCCGCGGTGGTGGCCCGCCGCAAGGGCGAGGACGACCGGGAGGGCGCCAACCGGGTGCTGCGTATGGCTCTGTGGGTGACGATTCTGCTCACCGCCATCATTAGCGTGGTCTTTGTGGTGTTTGCCGACCCCATTGTGACCCTGGTTGGCTCTCAGCCAGACACCCACGAGTACGCTGTGGAATATTTGCAGATCATCATGGGGGGCATTGGCTTTTCCACCATTTCTCTGGTGCTCAACGCCGCCCAGCGGGGGGCGGGCAACACCCGCATCGCCATGACCACCAACCTGGTGTCCAACGTGGTGAACATTGTCTTTAACTACCTGCTGATCGGCGGTCATTTCGGGTTTCCCGCCCTGGGCGTGCGGGGCGCGGCGATCGCCACGGTGATCGGCACGGTGTGCGCCTGCTTTATGAGCATCGCCTCGGTGCTTCACAAGGATGGCTTTATCTATCTGCGGGCCGTCAAGGGCTGGATTGCGGACAAGTTCAATATCCGCTCTATCATCAATGTGTGGAGCAGTTCCTTTGTGGAGCAGGTTTGCCTGCGGATTGGCTTTTTGCTGTTTTCCATGATCGTGGCCCGGCTGGGTACCACGGAGCTGGCCGCCCACCAGATTGGCATGAATATGATGAGCCTCTCCTTCTCCTTTGGAGACGGCCTGTCTGTGGCGGCGGTAACGCTGATCGGCCAAAGCCTGGGCAGAAAGCGCCCCGATATGGCGAAGATCTATGGCAACGTGTGCCAAAAGGTGGGCTTGATCTGCGCTGTGGTGGTGGCCACGGTGTATGTCCTCTTTGGGCGGCAGATCTTCCAGCTGTACAGCAACGAAACGGCCATTTTGGATTATGGCGTGGTTATCTTGAACATTCTCAGCGTTATGCTGTTTTTCCAGATTTTGCAGGTGGTGCAGTTTGGCTGCCTGCGGGGCGCGGGTGACACTCGCTTTACCGCCATGGTTTCCCTGATCAGCGTGACCTTTATCCGTCCTGCTCTCAGCTGGCTGCTCTGCTATCCTCTGGGGCTGGGCTTGATTGGCGCTTGGATGGGCACCTTTGGCGACCAGGCGGTGCGGTTTGTCATGAGCTTTATTCGGTTCCACAAGGGCAGCTGGACAAAGCTGAAACTGTAAAAAAGCGGGAAAAGCCTCCGGTATCGGGGGCTTTTTCAGATTAAAAAAGAGGAGGCTTTCCTTATGAGACGGATATTGCTGGTTCCCGATTCCTTCAAAGGCACCTTGACCTCCCGGCAGGTGTGTGAGGTGATGCAAACCCAGCTGGAACGTTTTTTCCCCCAGGCGGAGATTCGGGGCCTTCCCGTTGCCGACGGGGGAGAGGGCAGCGTGGACGCTTTCCTCGCCGCCGCTGGAGGCGTTCGAAAAACCGTCACGGTGACAGGTCCTTTTGGGGAGCCGGTGGAGAGCTTTTTTGGCATACTGCCGGATGGGAAAACTGCGGTAGTGGAGATGGCCGCCTGCGCCGGTCTGCCTATGGCGGAGGGCTGTCTCGACCCAGAGCGGGCCACCACCTACGGCGTGGGGGAGCTGATTCTGGCCGCTAAGGCAGCCGGCTGCTCCAGGGTGATTGCGGGCTTGGGCGGCAGCTGTACCAACGACGGCGGCGCGGGAGCGGCCGCGGCCTTGGGAGCGGTGTTCACCCGGAGGGATGGTTCCCGGTTTGTTCCCACAGGCGGCACTTTGCGGGAGATCGCCAGCCTGGATTGCTCCCCGGTGCGGGAAACGCTTCAGGGGCTGGAGCTGACCGTCATGTGCGACATTGACAACCCTCTCTATGGAAAAACAGGCGCGGCCCATGTGTTTGCCCCGCAAAAGGGGGCTGATTCCCCTATGGTGGAGCGGTTGGATCAGGGCCTGCGTCATCTGGCCCAGACAGCCGCCCGCTGCTTGGGCGAGGACAAATCCCAGCTGCCCGGCGCGGGAGCCGCTGGGGGCCTGGGCTTTGGCATGGCGGCTTTCTGCGGGGCCAGCCTGCATCGGGGCATTGACGTGGTGCTGGACACCCTTCATTTTGAGGAGCTGCTGACTGAAGCGAACTTGGTCTTTACCGGCGAAGGGCGGATCGACTCTCAAAGCGCCCAGGGCAAGGTGATCTCCGGGGTGGCGTCCCGGGCGAAGAAGGCGGGAGTACCGGTGGTGGCCTTGGTAGGAGAGATCGGCCCCGGCTTTGAAGCGCTCTACGGCCAGGGCTTGACAGCGGTGTTCAGTATCAACCGGGCGCCTCAGCCCTTTTCGGAGAGCCGCCGTCGCGCCGGGGAAAACCTGGCCCTAGCCGTGGAAAACATCGCCCGGCTTCTGGCCGGGGCGGGCCTGTGAAAAAATAAATCGGGCGATTGGGAAAAAGGTGGGAATGCTCCCGCCTTTTTTCTTTTTTGTCTTGACAACCAGCGCTGTATGGTGTAAACTGAAGTTGACTTCACATGAAGGAGACTTCATGAAGGAAATTTCAGCGAGGAGGCGGACGGATGGTTACAAAGGTAAAGGAGCTTCGTACCCAGCGGGGCATGACCCAGCAGCAGCTGGCGGACCTGGTCCATGTGTCCTCCCGCACCATCATCTCCATTGAAAAGGGGCAGTACAGCCCTTCGTTGATGCTGGCCTACCGCATGGCCAAGGTGTTCGGCGTCACTGTGGAGGAACTCTGCTGCCTGGAGGAGAATTTGAAAAGGGAGGATTCGGTATGAAAACCTTTCACAGAGGGCGTTTTTCCTTGGGCGTGGTTTCTATCATTTTAGGGGTTGTCTTTCCCGTCGCCCAGTATCCGTTGGCGATGTCCCCGGCGAATTGGCTGGGTGTGGGAATTTTGATCCTCCTAGGCATTGTGGAAATCGTTCTGAGCCGTTCCCACCGGTTTGCCCGATGGGAAGAGATCAACAAAACCGACGAGCGCAACCAGTTGGTCCGCTACCGGAGTTGCAGCGCCGCCCTGCGCTGGACCCGCTGGGGCTGCTTTGTGTTGATCTTACTGGCGGGGTACGTTTCTGCGTTGACGGGAAACGAGGCTCTATTGGACTCTGTTCCCGGCCTGGTTGATGCCCTTTTGCTCTCCTTGGTGATTCAGCTGGCCGCCTGGCTCTACTACCGGGCAAAGACTTGAAAGGGGTGGAATTTGTGAAGATCTATCACAGAAAAAATTTCTGGGTGGGCTTGGGGATGATGGTCCTGGGCCTTTTGAACCTGATTCTGGCTCTGTGGCGGCGGGACCTGGATCTGTCCGCTGGTATTCTGGCCGGGGCGCTGCTCCTGCTGGGGGTCAGCTCCCTGTTGCGAAGCCTGTCTCCCAAGCTTTCCCAGCAGGACCGAATCGAGGAGCGGGACGAGCGCAATGTGTTGGTCAAGCTGAAAACAAGCACCTCCGCCTTCCGCTGGACCCGGCTGGTCTCCTTTGGGCTGATGGCCCTGCTGCTGGTGGCTGGGGCCGTCACCGGGGAGGAGCTGCTTTTGGCCGTGGCGGTGGGCCTGGCCTTTTCGATCACAATTTCCTTTTTCGCGGAATTTTTCTCCGCCCTGTACCACGAGTCAAAAAACTGAACGGAGGGTTACTCATGAAACGCGTGAAAAGCAAGTACAGCCTTATCCTGGCCTGCGTGATGGCCGCCTGCACCGTCCTGTTTTGGGTGGTCTACTGTTTCCGGGGGCAGGAGCTCCGCTTCCTGCTCAGTGGGTTTGTCACCTTTGCCTGGGGCGTGGTCAGCGTGTACGACGCCTTCCACAAAAAGCCCATTGAGGAGCGTGTGGCCGAGCACGCCGACGAGCGGGACGTGTACCTTGCCATGAAGGCCAGCCGCACTGCCATGAGCGTCTTTAACAAGTGCCTGTTCATCGCTTCCGCGCTGTGCTTTTGGATGTACAGCGTGTACCACTTGGAGTTCCTCCTGCCGGTGGCGGTCACGCTATGCGTGGCGGTGCTGTTTCTCTTTTTGCTGTTGCTGTGCGTCAATCTCTATTACGAAAAGCGGGGATAAGTGTTTTTAAAAATGCCGGAAACAGGGCAAACCTGCCGGAACTAGCAAGAATTGTCATTCATAAGCGCGCGGGGCTGTGTCACACTAGTTACTGCAAACGCGAGAAAAATTCTTTTGAAGGAGAACAGAGTCATGAAAAGCAATTCTAGCATGGTTCCCGAAGCCAAGGAAGCGATGAACCGCTTTAAGATGGAGTCCGCCTCCGAGGTGGGCGTCAATCTGAAGCAGGGCTACAACGGCGATCTGACCTCCCGCCAGGCCGGTTCTATCGGCGGCCAGATGGTCAAGAAGATGATCGAATCCTACGAGAAGAGCATGAAGTAACCACGGTTTTTTGACAGCAAGCGCCCTGCCGGTGTTCTGGCAGGGCGCTTGCTGCTGTCACTGATAGTCCTCCAAAATGGCCCGGGCTTCCGCCAGGGTTTGAACGGTAAATCCCTTTCGCAGCAGGGCGATGTCCTCCTCCGGCAGCAGGTAAACCTCCACGTCCGCCGTGAGGAACGGCTCTGTCTCCGATCCCCGGAACACGCCGATTTTCCCGCTGTATACCCGCACCTGATAGGGCCCCTCATCCTCCAGGGCAAGAGAGCTTTGGCTTTCTTGACTTGAAGCAGGGTTTGGGGTATAATAACACAGACCATCCTGCGCGGGGCTTGCCTGGACGGGGACGGCCGCCTCTCTCTTTATGGAGAGCGCCAGTACCGCTGTCAGCAAGGCCGCCGCTGTGACACATACGACCAGCACCGTAAGTTTTTTGTAGTCTCTTGGCTTTTTATCGTCCAAAGAAATCACCTCGGCAGAAGTATGGGACAATTTTTTCCAGCTTATGCCCCAGCAAGGCGTTTTGCGCCCCAAGGAGGAAATCGTGCTAGATAAAAAAGACTTGAACAAATATAACACCGCCTCCCAAAGCGGTCCCTCTCAGCGCACGGAGGGAGAGCTGTCTCAAACAGCCGGCGCCACCGCCAAAACAGTGGGAGGCATGGTGTGGAGGGTATTCAAAACTATCATCTGCGTGCTGTTTATCACCGGCGTGCTGGTGTTTTTGTCCGTGGCCTCCTTCCTGCTCAGCTTCCGAGACATTGAGGCCCCGGATCTGAACGCCATGTCCCTCAGCTATTCCAGCTTTGTCTATGTGGACGACGAGGAGGGCAACGCCACCGAGTATATGACCATCCACGCTGATGAGAACCGTGTGTGGGCCGCGCTCAATGACATTCCCGCCTATATGAAAACCGCGCAGGTGGCCATTGAGGACCACCGCTTCTGCGAGCACAGCGGCGTGGACTGGCGTTCCACCCTAAACGCGGTGTTCAAGCTGTTTTCCAACACCGGCGGCGGGGGCGGCTCTACCCTGACCCAGCAGCTGATTAAGAATATCACGGATCAAAACGACTACTCCATTCTCCGCAAGGTGCGGGAGATTTTCACCGCCCTGAACATGGAGAAGAAATATTCCAAGCAGCAGATTCTGGAAGCCTATCTTAACGTGGTCAACTACGGCGGCCAGAACGAGGGCGTGGAGGCTGCCGCCCAAGCCTATTTCGGCAAGAGCATTGGGGAGTGTTCCCTGGCGGAATGCGCGCTGATCGCGGGCATCACCCAGAACCCCTCCCAGTACAATCCCCTGATTTTCCCCGACGAGGCCAAAACCCGCGCCCAGACAGTGCTGGACCGTATGTGGGAGCTTTCCGACGGCATTGACAACGGGGACAACCAGGAGATGTATATCAGCGCCGAGATGGAGGGCCAGCTGGTTCCCATCACAGAGGAGGAGTACAACCAGGCCACCGCCGAGCTGGCTGCCATGACCTTTGACGGCGACCAGTCCCAAGAGACGGAGAGCGTGGAGGAGCAGCAGGACACGGAAAAGTGGAACTGGTATATCGACACACTGTTCGAGGACATTGTGGACGACCTGATGGAGAAGTACGGCTACTCCCGAGAGCAGGCTGTTTCTCAGATCTACAACTCCGGTCTGGAGATCCATTCCGTCATGGACCCCCAGATTCAGAACGATCTGGAGGAGATGTTTGTCAGCGGGGAAAGCATGCCCGAGGACCCGGATATTCAGACGGGCCTGTTTGTCATGGACCCCTACACCGGCCGCGTTATCGCCGTGGTGGGCAGCCGTGACGAGCGGGACGGCGTGCGCCTGTGGAACAATGCCACGGACTCCAAGCGGCAGCCCGGTTCATCCATCAAGCCGCTGAGCGCCTATTCGCTGGGCATTAACAACGACGTGATCACCTATGGCTCTGTCCTCAACGACAGTCCCCTGCCGGAGTACTCCCAAGACGGGGACTGGCCCCAGAACGTGTCCCGCCAGTACAAGGGTCACATGAATGTGGATGACGCCATTATGATCTCTCAAAACGCGCCGGTGGCCTGGCTGGTGGACGAGCTGACCCCCGAGGCCTGCTTCCAGTGGATGACGGAAAAGCTCCATTTTACCACCTTGACAGAGGAGGACTCTCACAGTCCGGCGGCCATGGCTCTGGGCGGCTTGACTGAAGGCGTCACCGTCCGGGAAATGACGGCGGCCTACTGCATGTTCGCCAACGGCGGCTATTATTACGAGCCCTACACCTACACCTATGTGAAGGACCATGACGGCAATGTGATTCTGGACAACCGGGACAATGTGGGTGAGCAGGTTATGTCCACAGAGGACGCCACCATTATGAACAAGCTGCTGCACCTGCCCATTGAGGCTGCCCGCTCCGGCATTGGCGTGGGCACCGCCCTGTACGCCCTGGACGGCATCGGCGTGGACGTGTTCGGCAAGACCGGTACCACCGACGACGCCTACGACCTGTACTTTGTGGGCGGCACGCCCTTCTGCGTGGCAGGTCTGTGGAATGGCTATGAGTATTCAGCGGAATTGACAGATTCCAACACCTGTAAGGTGACCTGGAGAGCTGTCATTGAATATCTCAACGAGAATTATGACTGGTCCGACAAGAGCTGGGTGCTTAGCGACAATGTGACCCAGCGGCTGTTCTGCCGCAGCAGCGGCAAACTGGCCGGCTCCAACTGCTATGACACGGCTTACGGCTGGTACAATGTCAACAAGATGCCCGGCACCTGCAACGGCGGCAGCGACCACATCGCCGGACCGGCTGTGTCGCCCTCGCCCTCTCCCAGCGTGGAGCCCTCCTTGGAGCCCAGCGTCAGTCCCAGCCTTGCGCCTTCCCTGGACCCTTCTCTGTCTCCTGGGCCGTCCGAGGGAACAGAGCCGACCCCAGACGTGACGGAAGAACCCACTCCCGGAACATCGGAAGGGCCGGCCGAGGATACGCCCGCGCCCACGGAAACGCCTGCCGAGCCTACACCGGAGCCGCCTCCCGGCCCTTCGGAATCCACCACGCCGCCGGAGGATTCCTCCTCCTCTTCAGAGGGCGGCGGGGGAGAGAGCGAAAGCTCTGCCACTACCGGATAGCCCTGCCCCTTGAAATCAATTTGCGAAAACTGCTGGGAAGGCTTGTCCTTTTCGGCAGTTTTTTGTTGCGGCGGGGGTTGATTTTTTCCCGGCACTGTGGTAAACTGTTCGCTGTGACAATACAAACGTATTTTGTAGGTGAACAATGAAAAGCGATTCTTATCTTGTAGTGGATGAAAAAGCTCTGCCCGAGGTGTATCAAAAGGTGGTCAAGGCCAACGCTCTGCTGGAAAGCGGCGAGGCCTCTACCGCTTCCGAGGCGGTGCGAATGGCGGGAATTTCCCGCAGCGTGTATTACAAATATCGGGACGCGGTGTTTCCCTACACCAAGAAGGACTCCTCCGGGATTCTGACGGTGCAGGTCAACCTCATGGACCGTCCCGGCGTGTTGGTCAGCCTGCTGACGGTGTTCTATCAGGCCGGGGCCAACATTTTGACGGTGAACCAGAATATCCCGGTAAAGGGGCGGGCCTTTGTGTCTGTATCTGCCCGGGTGGACAAGATGGGTCAGACTCCCGGCGAGCTGCTGGAGCAGCTGAAGCAGGTTGCCGGCGTCATCAAAATCGACAGCATCGTGGACTGACAGCCGGCGGTTGATGTGGAAAGGAATGGTGGATATGGCGGAAATTGCGGTAATGGGCCACGGTGTGGTGGGTTCCGGCGTGCTGGAGGTGCTGCTCTCTCACAGCGAGAGCATCCAAAAGCGGGCCAAGGAGGAAATCCACGTCAAGTACATTCTCGACCTGCGGGAATTTCCCGGTTTGCCTTACAGCGACCGGTTTACCAAGGATTTCAACGTGATCTTGAATGACCCAGAGGTGAAAATTGTGGTGGAGGTGATGGGAGGCCTGGAGCCTGCCTTTTCCTACACCAAAGCCTGCCTGGAAAACGGCAAAAGCGTGGTCACCTCCAACAAGGAGCTGGTGGCCCAGAAGGGGGCGGAGCTGCTGGCTTTAGCCCAAAGGAACAACCTGAACTTTCTCTTCGAGGCCAGCGTGGGCGGGGGCATCCCCATTATCCGGCCCATCAGCCAGTGTCTGGCTGCCAATGAAATGACGGAGATTGCCGGTATCTTAAACGGCACCACCAATTTTATCCTGACCAAGATGATTCGGGAGGGCATGGCCTTTGAGGACGCCCTGAAGCTGGCCCAGCAGCTGGGTTACGCCGAGCGGGACCCCTCCGCCGATGTGGAGGGCATTGACGCCTGCCGGAAGATCTGCATCCTGGCGTCCCTGGCCTATGGGACTCATGTGTACCCGGACAGCGTCCACACCGAGGGCATCACCGCCATCACCAAGGAGGATGTGGGCTATGCCGACGCCTGGGGAGGGGTTATCAAGCTGATCGGCGAGGTGAAGAAGCTGGAAAACGGCCGGATTCACATCCAGGTGGCCCCCATGTTTATCAGCCGGGAGAGTCAGCTGGCCAATGTGGACGACGTGTTTAACGGCATTCTGGTCCGTGGGGACGCTACCGGGGACGTGGTGTTCTATGGCAAAGGAGCGGGCAAGCTGCCCACAGCCAGCGCCGTGGTGGCCGACGTGATCGACTGTGTCCGCCACCTGAAATCTGATAGGAAGATTCTCTTCTGGGAGGATGCCAAGCCCGACTATGTCCAGCCCTGGGAGGATACGCCCCAGGACCTGTTCCTGCGGGTTAGCGGGGAGGGGGACAGCGACAGCCTCTTTGACAAAGCCCAGCAGGTGTTTCCCCAGGCGGTCCGGCTGATCCGCCGGGAGGAAAGCCCCGGTGAGACAGGCTTTACCCTGTCCCAGCTGTCGGAGCGCCGGCTGCGGGAGCAGGAGCCAGCCCTGAACCAGCTTGGCTTGCGGCTTGCCAACCGCATTACCATCGCCGATTTTTAAGAGGGGGGAGAGGTACATGATTCGCATTGACGTGCCGGCCACCAGCGCCAACCTGGGTTCCGGCTTTGATTCCCTGGGCATCGCCTTGACCATGCAGAACCGGGTGTGGATGGAGGAGTCCGACACCCTGGAAATCCGCTGCACCGACGGGGTCAAGGTCCCCACGGACGAGAGCAACCTGATCTTTTGGGCGGCCCAGCACCTGTACGAGATCTGCGGCAAAAAGCTGCCCGGTCTGAAGATTATCCAGGAAAACAACATCCCCATGGCCCGGGGCCTGGGAAGCAGCTCCGCCTGTATCGTGGCGGGGATTTTGGGCGCCAACCGCTTTATGGGCAATCCCCTTTCTCAGTCGGACCTGATCAATTTGGCGGCTCAGATTGAGGGCCACCCGGACAACACCAGCCCGGCCCTGTCCGGTGGACTGGTAGCCTCCGCGATGGAGGGCAAACGGGTGTACAGCGTCAGCGTGCCTGTGTCGGACAAAATCCGCTTTGCCCTGATGATCCCGCCCTTTGAGCTGAAAACGGAGGAGGCCCGGGCTGCTCTGCCCAAAACCTACTCCCGGGAGGACGCGGTGTACAACCTGTCCCGCTCTGGGCTGATGACGGCCTCTCTGTTTTCCGGCAACCTGCAAAACCTGCGGGTGGCGGTTCAGGACCGGATTCACCAGCCCTACCGTTCCAGCTTGATCGACCATTATGATGATGTGTTCCGCATGAGCTACGAGCTGGGGTCCCTGGGGACCTATGTCAGCGGCGCGGGACCCACCATCATCGCCATGATCGACAGCGAGAACGCTCAGGCCTTTGGCCGCAACTGCGTCACCCATCTGGAGGACAAGGGGATCACCGGCTGGCGGGTGGAGATTCTCTCCGCCGCTCCCCAGGGCGCCCAGATCGTCATCGAGTAAGGTTCCGCCGGCGATTTTGCCGCATAGAATAGCTTGGGACATCCCCTGCGGGGGAGTGCTGATAGAGAGATGACCTGCCCTGCCAGGGCGGGAAGAAGGGAAGAATGTGTATGGCACTGATTGTACAGAAGTTCGGCGGCACCTCCGTCAAGGACGCCGAGCGCATCAACAATGTGGCGGACATTGTCACCTCCACCTATAAGGAGGGCAATGATGTGGTGGTGGTGGTTTCCGCCCAGGGAGACACCACCGACGACCTGATTGCTAAGGCTGGCGAAATCAACGACCGGCCCTCCAAGCGGGAAATGGATATGCTGCTCTCCTCGGGAGAGCAGATTTCCGCCGCGCTGCTGGCCATGGCCATCGAGCGCATGGGCTATCCTGTTGTATCCCTGCTGGGCTGGCAGGCGGGCTTTGACACCTCCTCCGACTACGGAAATGCCCGCATCAAGCGCGTTAACGCTCAGCGCATCGAGCAGGAGCTGGATAAGCGGCGCATTGTGGTGGTGACGGGCTTCCAAGGCGTCAACCGCTATGGGGATATGACCACCCTGGGCCGTGGCGGCTCCGATACCAGCGCTGTGGCCATTGCCGCTACCATGCATGCGGATTTGTGCCAAATCTACACCGATGTGGACGGCGTCTACACCGCCGATCCCCGGAAGATCCCCGGCGCCATCAAGCTTAGCTCCATCTCCTACGACGAGATGCTGGAGCTGGCAACTTTGGGCGCCCAGGTGCTCCACAACCGGTCTGTGGAAATGGCAAAGAAGTATAACATTGAATTGGAAGTCCTTTCCAGCCTGACCCGGCGGAAGGGTACCATCGTGAAGGAGGAAAGCAACGTGGAAAAAATGCTCATCAGCGGGGTGGCGAAGGACGACAATATTGCCCGCATCTCCATTATCGGGGTGCCGGATAAGCCGGGCCTGGCCTTTAAGATCTTTTCCAAGCTGGCCAGCAAGGGGATTAACGTGGACATCATCCTGCAGTCCATTGGGCGCAACGGCACCAAGGACATCAGCTTTACCGTGGCCAAAAACAAGATGGACGACGCGATCCAGCTGTTGCAGCAGAACGCGGAGAAGTGGGGAGCCTCCAACATTGTCTCCGACGACAACGTGACAAAGGTTTCCATTGTGGGCGCTGGCATGGAGTCTCATCCCGGCGTGGCCGCGGAGATGTTCGAGGCCCTGTTCTCTCGAAACGTGAATATCCAGATGATCTCCACCAGCGAGATCAAGATCTCCGTGCTGCTGAACAAGGCGGACGGCGACCGTGCCGTGGAGGCTATCCACGAGAAATTTTTTGAGAACCAATAAGCCGGCTTCAAAATCTGGAAGCGCCTGCAAAAATTGAAAAAACCTGTTGGGAGTAATCACCTTCGGACGGCGCAAGCTAACTCCGGGGGTGATTTGCATGTTTCCTTATTTTTGGGGTGGAACGCCCTTTTCCGGCGTTTCTGGAGTGACCTATGATATGCTGGCGGCACGCATTGGAAACCTGGATTTGCCCGAGGAGGTTCGCGCCGCCATAGAGGAGCGCAAGGACGAGATCCACAACGAGGAGGACTTGCGCCGCATGGCGGAAGAGCTGATGCTCCGCCGGTAAAAAAGCACAGGCGTCTCAGGCGGAGCTGGGGCGTCTGTCTTTTTATAAAATAAAAAAATGAAAAAATTTGAAAAAAGGGCTTGCTTTTTTCAAATTTATCCCTTATAATATAACACGTTGTCCGGGTGTGGCGCAGTTGGTAGCGCGCTTGACTGGGGGTCAAGAGGCCGTGAGTTCAAGTCTCGCCACTCGGACCATCTAAAAAAAATCCGAACATATTATCCAAAGGGTAATGTGTTCGGATTTTTTCGTGTGACGCGCTTCTCGCTGCCGCCTTGTAAAAAAGAGGCCGCCGCAAAATATGCGGCAGCCGCTTTTTTTATTCGCTTACATGATGGCAGGTGGGACAGGTTTTTCCTCCAGGGGGCAACTGTGTGCCGCATTTGACGCAGAGCTTCGGCTCTGTGGAAGGCTCTTCGGCAGGCACCAGCTTTTTCAGGTTCTCCGCTATCCGCAGAGAGGCCTCCGTCTGTTCTGCCAACAGCTTGACAATTTCCGAGATTCCCAGAAGTACGCCAAAGCAGAACCCGGCTCCCGCCAAAATCAGCAGCGGCGTCATTAGCTCCTGTGTGATGACAATCCAAGTGAAGATTGCCCAAATTACGCCGATTACCAAAAGAACCCAGGCCAAAACCCGCAGGCCCAAAGCGGTGTCGTTGTTCATTACAACATCCCCTTCCTTGCCCTCATTATAGTACGAAAGCGGAAAGAGCCGCAAGGCGCAGATACTACAAAAAATCCAGCTCCTCTTGAGAGGGTTTCCATAAGCAAAGCTTTACATCCACCCGGCCGTCGGAGAGAAAGGGAACACCTTCTTCCTCCAGCCGCTGCCGCTGGACGTCCTTGCCCCCAAAGGCTTGGTCGCAGCACAGAGAGCCGTCTCGATAGAGTACCCGGTGGCAGGGAAGGCCAAAAGGCGCCCGGGCCAGGGCCGCTCCCACAATCCGTGCCGCCCGGGGAGAACCGGCCAGCAGCGCAAGCTGCCCGTAGGTGCTCACCTTTCCTGGAGGAATCCGGTTGACCAGCTGGTAAATCCGCTGGGGGAACGTGATTTCCATCCCTTACACTCCCGAATAGGCGTTAAAGCCCCCATCGATGGGCAGCACAACACCGGTGATAAAGCTGGCGGCGGGCTTGCTCAGGAGAAACAGCACGCCGCCCACCAGCTCCTCCGGCTGGCCGAAGCGTTTCATAGGAGTACCCGCCATGATTTTGCCTGTCCGGGCGGTGGGCGTGCCGTCCTCGTGAAACAGCAGGGACTTGTTCTGGTTGGAAACCAAAAAGCCGGGAGCGATGGCGTTTACCCGAATTCCCGCGCCGGCGAAATGCACCGCCAGCCATTGGGTGAAGTTGCTCACAGCGGCCTTGGCCCCGGAATAGGCGGGGATCTTGGTCAGGGGCCGGTAAGCGTTCATGGAGGATACGTTTAGAATAGAGGCGTCCTCCTTGCCCAGCATATCCTCGGCGAACACCTGGGTGGGGATCAGGGTGCCTAAAAAGTTCAGTTGAAACACAAAGCTAACGCCTTCTGGGTCCAGGTTAAAGAAGGTTTTCAGCTCCTCCAGACCGGCGTCTCCTTCCTCATAGTATTCCTTGTCCGTGGTGGCCCGGGGATTGTTTCCTCCGGCGCCGTTCAGCAAAATGTCGCAGGTGCCAAAATCCCGGCGGATCTGCTCCCGGGCGTCCAGGCAGCTCTGCCTGTCCAGCACATTGCAGGCATATCCCTTGGCGGCCAGGCCCTGGGCGGCGATTTCCGCCGCGGCCCCTTCCGCTGCTTCTCTGTTGATGTCCAAAAGCGCCACCTTTGCGCCGCACTGTGCCAGAGCCTGGGCAAACACGCTGCACAAAACACCGCCTGCTCCTGTGACTACCGCCACCTTTCCCGACAAATCCACTGTAAAGGGTAGTTTCAGCATAACAATTCCTCCTAAATGATCCATTCCGGGCCGTGGAACCGGAAAAGCCCGCTTTTTCTTAATCTATCACCATTGCGGGAACGTGTCAAGAAAGAAACAAAAAAGCTCTTTTTCTGCCTCAAAACCAGTCCCTTGGGAAAGAAACACAACATTTCCCCCAAGAGGAGTTGATTTTTCCCCGCTTGTCCAGTATAATAAATCTAGTCAAAATTCTACCGTTTTGGGAGGCAATACAGTATGTTAGTTTCCGCAAAAGAAATGCTCACCAAGGCCAAGGCCGGCAAATATGCTGTCGGTCAATTCAACATTAACAACCTGGAGTGGACCAAGGCTATTCTGCTCACCGCGCAGGAGTGCAGCTCTCCTGTTATCCTGGGCGTGTCCGAGGGCGCTGGCAAGTATATGTGCGGCTTTAACACCGTCACCGGCATGGTGGAGGGGATGATGAAAACCCTGAACATCACCGTTCCCGTTGCCCTGCACCTGGACCACGGCACCTATGAAGGCGCTCTCAAGGCCATGGAGGACGGCTTCTCCTCCGTCATGTTCGACGGCTCCCACTATCCCATTGATGAGAACATCGAAAAGACCAAGGAAATCATCCGCATTGCCGGCGAGAAGGGCATCTCCGTAGAGGCCGAGGTCGGCGCCATTGGCGGCGAGGAAGACGGCGTTGTGGGCGGCGGCGAAGTGGCCGATCCTGACGAGTGCAAGATGATTGCCGACCTGGGCGTGACCATGCTGGCTGCCGGCATTGGCAACATCCACGGCGTCTATCCCGAAAACTGGCAGGGCCTGAACTTTGACGTTCTGGCCAAGATCCAGGAAAAGACCGGCACCATGCCCCTGGTGCTCCACGGCGGCACCGGCATCCCCGCCGAGATGGTAAAGAAGGCCATCACCCTGGGTGTTTCCAAGGTGAACGTGAACACCGAGTGCCAGCTGGCCTTTGCCGCCGCCACCCGGAAATACATCGAAGAGGGCAAGGATCAGCAGGGCAAGGGCTTCGACCCCCGCAAGCTGCTGGCTCCCGGCACCGAGGCTATCAAGGCCACTGTCAAGGAAAAGATGGAGCTGTTCGGCTCTGTGGGCAAGGCATAAGCTTGTTTTTGCAGGAAACCAAGAGACGGTACGTTTTTTCGTACCGTCTCTTCTTGTTTTTGGGTGATTTTCTTGTATTTTCCACAGACTTGTGTTATAATCGAAACGTGATTTTGTACCCGCGCCTGAAAACCCTGGGGGAAAGGCCAGACAAAGCTGCCCCTGGCTTGGGGTGGGAAAGTGGAGGAACTTATGGAAAGCAAACTGTGCGCGAATTGTTTTGCCGCTCTGACGGTTAGCGGAGGTCCGTGTCCTGTCTGTGGATGGGACAATGACAGGCCCCAGCCGCCAGAGGCCTTGGGCTGCCATACGGTCCTTGCCTCCCGGTATCAGGTGGGACGGGTAAAAGCCATGAACAGCGAGGGCATTACCTATGCCGCGCTGGATCTCACCACCAAAAAAACAGTGGAGCTGCGGGAGTTTTTCCCCGCCGCCCTGGCCTCTCGGGGCGAGGACGGCGCTGTGTTTCCCAAGTCTGGACAGGAGTCCGTCTTTGACCAATATCTGGACAGCTTTTTAGACCTGCAAAAAAATGTCAGCCGCCTTCGGGAAGTGACCGTAGTTCACTCTGTTCTGGAGATTTTCGAAGAAAACTATACGGCTTACGCCGTTTATGAGACCGTTCCCTCCGTGTCTCTGCGCCGCTATGTAGAAAACAATGGAGGCACGCTTTCCTGGAACACAGCAAACCGGATGTTCCAGCCCATACTGTCCGCCTTGGGGTTGATTAACTCCCTGGGAATTTCCCATTTGGGGATTTCCCCGGACAGTCTGCGGGTGACAAAGGACAATACGCTGCTGATTACGGGCTTTTCCATTGTGGCTGCCCGGCGGGCCGGCACGGCCCTGGAGCCGGACCTGGCCCCTGGCTTTGCGGCGGTGGAGCAGTACAGCTCCAAGGCGCCCTGCGGAGAAACCAGCGATGTGTACGGCTTTGCCGCCACCCTGCTCTTCACACTGACCGGCCAGGCCCCCCAGGAGGCGCCCCGCCGGATGAAGGACCAGCGGCTGATGATCTCCCGGGAGGTGCTGCACTCTCTGCCTCCCTTTGCTGTTACGGCCATTGCCAATGCCTTGCAGGTTCGGCCTGACAAGCGCACCGCCAGCTTCGAGCGGTTTAAGACAGAGTTGGCCGCCGCCCCCACTTTGGTCAGCGAGGTGGACCAGACCGAGGCCATCCGGCGTATCCCGCCTCTGGACATTAGTCTGCCCCAAAGCCGGGGCCTGCCGCCCTTTGTGTGGCTGATCGGTTCTGGAATCGTCACCTTTGTGGCCTTGGTGATTGTGGCCTCTCTGTGGCTGGGGGAGCGGGGCATGTCCTTCAACGACCTGACCCAGTTGTTCCAGCAGAGCAGCTCTGCCCAGCAGGTGGAGGAGGTTCCCAATCTGGTCAACGAGAATTACCAGGAAGTCCTTCAGCGGGTGGAGAGCGGGGAATATCCCTTCCAGCTGGAGGTTACTGCCCAGGAGTTTAACGATACGGTGGCGGAAGGCTGCATCAGCAGCCAAAACCCCTTTGCCGGGGAACCCATCCCCGAAAACGGCATTGTGACCATTACGGTCAGCCGTGGCAGCGATACCCGCGCGCTGCCGGAGTTTAACGGCGTCAGCTACGACACGCTGCAACAGGTGCTTACAGAGAACGGGTTTGTGGCCCAGCGGGTGGACGAGGCCAGCGAGGACGTGGAGGCCGGCTATGTGCTGCGCTATCAGGACCATCAGGCGGGGGACTCCCTGGCCTATGGCTCCACAGTGACTGTGGTGGTCAGTTCTGGTCCCGCCGCGGCCGCGGAATAAGGGGAGAGGGGGTGGCTTTGTGCCGAACGTGTCTGAGAAAAAGCTGAAGCTTTTGTACATTGCCCAGATTCTGCTGGAGCGCACGGACAGCGAACATGCCGTCACTCTGCCTCAGATGATGGAGGAACTGGAGGCCAAGGGCCTTCAAGCCGAGCGGAAAAGCCTCTATGACGATATAGAGACGTTGCGGCATTTTGGTTTCCCCATTGAAACCCGGAAAACCCGTTCCTTTTCCTATTATTTGGCCCAGCGTCCCTTTTCTCAGGAGGATTTATCCCAGCTGGGAGAGGCCGTCCGCCAGGCTCCCTTTCTCTCCCCGAGACGGGTTGCTCAGCTGCTGAAAAAGCTGGCCTCTCTGGGCAGCCGCTATCAGGGAGAGCTGCTGCTTCACCCAACGGGAGCCGCCGCTTGTGAGGAGCCTTCCCTGAAGGAATCCCCATCAGAGGCTTCCTCCGCAGAGCTTCTTCAGGAGGCGATGGAGCAGGACAGGCAGGTTTCCTTCCAGGCTGTTTTCTGGGAGCTTTCCTCTTCCGGGAGCCTGCGCCGGACGTTTAAAACCATGACGGTCAGCCCCTGGCGGCTTTTTCGCCGGGAGGGAGCCCTGTGGCTGGCCGCCTATGACAGCGGCGCTCAGTCGCTGGGGGAGTATCCCGTGGAGCAGCTGTCCCAGGTGCGTACAGTCTCTCAGCCCCGGGTGGGGGAGTTTGCCCTTCCCAGCGAGGAAAAGCTTACCCTGGAGTTTTCCCAGGAGCTTCTTCCCCAGGTAGCGGCTTATTTTGACGGCAGACTCACTGTGGAGCCTTTGCCCAAGGGCAGACTGCGTGGGTTTGTCAAGGCGCCCGTGGACGACAGCCTGCTTGCCTGGCTCTTTGCCAGAGGCAGGGACGTGCGTCTGACTACTCCCAAAAAAGCGGCGGAGCAGCTGCGCGAGCAGGCGAAGGCCCTGGCGAAAGCCTATAAGCTTTGAGAAATGCCGGTCCCGGCTGGGGCCGGTTTTTTTGCTGTCCGGTGAAGAGAGGCGTCCAGCTTGCAAAGACCTGCGTAGAGCCCGCCAAACACCAGGGCGGAAAGGGCGGTTTGAAGGCCGGCCTCCCAAAGAGGGTGGGGGAAGGCGATTCCCTGAAGCAGCGCTTTTCCGGCTGTCACGGAAAGTCCCGCGCAGCCCAGGGGCAGCAGAATGTGCCACACCAGGGAAAGTCGCACCTGGGTGACCTTCAAAAGCCGGTGGAGGCTTAGGGCGGCGTTGAAGATGGTGCTGAAAAAGAGAATCCCCACATAGCTTTCCATGCCCAAAAAGCGCAGCAGGCAGAGCACCAGCACCACTCGGATCAGGGAGTCGGCCAGGTTGTATTTCATGGAGTTGAACTGCTCATCAAGACCCTTCAGCAGACTGTCAACCACCACGTCCAGGTACATCAGGGGGGCTAAAGGCGCCAAAACCCGCACGTAGGCTCCCGCAGCGCCGCTGCTGTAAAAGGCCATGCCCCAGCTGTCTCCAAACAGTAGAAACACTCCTGAGAAAAACATGCCAAAGGCAAGGGCCAGGCGCAGGGCCTTTCCTGTGATGTGGGCCACGGCCCGCCGGTGGTTCTGTTCCCGCTCCTTGGCGATTTTGGGGATCAGCAGGGAGGCGAAGGAGGACAGCAGGGAAGAGGGAAAATACAGCATGGGCATGGCCATTCCCTGAAGCAGCCCATATTGAGAGAGAGCCGCGCTGTACCCCAGGCCATACCGCTGCAGCTCCCGGGGAATGAGCAGGTTTTCCCCGGTGTTCAGGGCGCTGCGGGCGGCGGAGCTGAGGGTGCAGGGCAGGGCGATGTGGCACAGTCCGTGAAGCACTCCCGCGGCCTTTTCCCGGGGTTGAGGCGTGTTCCGCTTCAGGCTGCGGCGGTAGGAGGTCCAGCTGCACAAAAAAGACGCCGCTTCTCCCAGAGTGGAGGAGAGCATGGCGGCAAAGCAGGCTGCCTCCAGGCTCTGGGGGACAAACCGCCAGAACAGAAACACCGTGGCGCCAATGGTCAAGGCCTGCTCCACTCCGTCGGAGAAGGCGGTGGAGAGGGATTCGTCTACTGCCAAAAAGTACCCCTTCATGCAGGTGCACAGGGACATAAAGGGCAGTCCCACCCCCAGAATCCGCAGGCAGGGAGCCGCGGCGGGGTTTCCCAAACAGATCCGGGCGGCAGGCTCCGCCAGCAACAGCAGCAGCGCGCTGATGGTCAAGCTGATGGACAGGCAGAAGCCAAAGCATCGGGCTACGGTGGAACGAATCACCTGCCGGCGCTCGGTGGCGATGGCGGCGGAAACCATTCTTGTCACCGCCAGGCTGATGCCCGAGGTGGACAGGGTCACGGTGAGCATGAAGATGGAGAAAATCAGCTGATACAGCCCCATTCCCGCCGAGCCCATCTCCTGGGAGAGAAAGGAGCGGTAGCCCATATTGGTGATGCGAAGAAGCAGAGATACCGCTGTGAGAACGGCCCCCTGCAAAAGAAACTTACGCCTGGTCATAGCGCCTCCGGTTGCAATGGAGTGGGAGATCGAGTATAATACTCTCAAATCCTGAGAATTGAGGGAAAACCTATGAACGAGAATTGGACAGAACTAAAAATCCAGGTACCTGCCCAGCAGGCGGACCTGGCCGGGGCCATCGCCAACATGGTGGTGCCCTATGGCATCTATATGGAGGACTACTCCCATTTAGAAGAGGAGGCCATGGAGATTGCCCACATCGACCTGATCGATGAGGAGCTTCTCCAAAAGGACCGGGAACACGCCATCATCCACATCTACATCAGCCCAGAGTCCAACCCTGCCGAGGCCGTCTCCTTCCTGGAGGAGCGCTTCCAGGCGGAGAATATCCCCTATGAAATCGACCGGGACTCCTGCGTGGAGGAGGACTGGATCAACAACTGGAAACAGTATTTTCACCCCATCCCCGTAGGGGAGAAGCTCTTGATCCGCCCCTTGTGGGAGGAGGACTACGACCCCCAGAGCCGCACGGTGCTCCACCTGGAGCCCGGCCTGGCCTTCGGCACCGGCACCCACGAGACCACCCGCCTGTGTTTGGAGCTGCTGGAAAAGTACGTCACCCCCGGTATCGACTTTTTGGATATGGGATGTGGCAGCGGCATTCTGTCCGTGGCGGCTTTGTTGCTGGGGGCCAAATCCGCCGTGGGGGTGGACATCGACCCCCTGGCCGTGAAAACCGCCGTGGAGAACGCGGAAACCAACGGCGTGGCCGACCGCTTCACCGGCCTCTGCGGCAACCTGGCGGAAAAGGTCACGGGAAAATTCCAGGTGGTGGCCGCCAACATCGTGGCGGATATTGTCATTCTTCTCAGCCAGGACGCCCCCCGTTTCCTCACCCCGGACAGCACCTATATCGTCAGCGGCATCATCGACACCCGGGAGCAGGACGTGCTAAACGCCATCCAGGACACCTTCCAGGTCATCGAGCGCAGGGAGGAAAAGGGTTGGGTAGCTATGGCGCTGAAGCTGAAATAAACAGGCCCCATTCCTCCCCTGGAGGAAAAGGGCTGGGTGGCCATGGCGTTGAAGCTGAAATAAACAGGCCCCATTCCTCCTCTGGAGGAACGGGGCTGGGTAGCTATGGCCTTGAAGCTGAAGGTAAAATGGGCAAAAGAAAAGAGAGAGGGGAGACCTCTCTCTCTTCTTTTTTTACTGAACAAAGCTTTCTGTCATTGTGATGTCCTGCCTAGTGAATTCTTCTCCGGTAGCGGCATCTGTCACGACAATGGTCATTGTTTCACCCCGGGCAGGTTGATAAACTCCCTGTTCACTGTCCAGTAGAATTTGGAAGGAAGCGTAGGGGCTGTTCTCATCGGAGGGGGAGAAGTGATCGCTCTGTGCCGTTGCCAGAGAATATTCCGCATCCTGGGAGTCCCCCGAAGCCACAATATCGCCGTTCAGGTTGTACACATCTACATGGATTGCCCGGTAATCCCCCTCAGTTAAGATGACACATCTTGAGATGTTATCCCAGCGGGTATAATCTATGAGAGAAACCGCAAATCCATTTTCAAATGTCTTGTTTTCAGCAATTTCACCGTAGATATAATCGTAATGGAAGGGACCATCAAGGGCGAGAACGTAGTCGTCTTCATAAGTGGTGCTGGGGGTGACTGTCTTGTTTGCCAAATCAATGGTAAACTCTGCCAGCACTTCCTCCTGCCACGAGGTCTTATAGACACGGAATACCATTTTTCCAGTTCCCTGCGGGGCGCTGTCAAAGGTAAAGACGCCGTTTTGCATCTCACGAGAGTGAAGGGTCAGGGTCAGCTCCTGCCGGTCCATTGTGTACAGGACGGGATCGTTGTTAGCGTTGTCCATATCGATGCCCAATGCGGTAATCGTTGTGTGCAGGGGAGTTACCTCTACATTCGTCACAGTTACACCGTTGTCCTCTGCGTTGCAGGCGAAGGCAAAGTTTTGTTCCGCGTTTACCGGTATGGTAAAGCTGGTAGCAAGATTCGTGGCAAGAGGGAGAAACTCTATCTCACCATTTTCTCCTTGATTCACCGCTAAACGTCCATTCAGCTCTGGGAAGGAGATGGAAACAGATACTTCCTGACCGTTTTCCAAGGGTTCCTTCAGCTGAAAAGCCATAGAGCCCGCAAAGTGTCCGTTTCCCTGGGCAAACAAGGCCGATTCCGAGTCGGGCGCATAGTCTGTACCGTTGATTGTGACAATGGCTCTGTTGGGATTTTCGTTTTGAATGCCAGCATAAGGGACAACCACCCAGCTGTAAGGCTCAGCATCCTGGGCAGGCATAGTCAAATCTAAAGAAAGGGTGAGTATATGTCCATCGCAGAAAGCCTGCTGTACCTCCAGGCTATACTCTCCAGAAGCAGCGGCCACATTGACGTCCTCTGCTTCGGAATAGGTTTCCAGATAAGTGCCTACGGGTAAGTCCTTACCGCTGTTGGAAGCGAATGCCCCATTCACCGCCTCGAAAAACTGTCCCACCCCAGGCAGGCTCTCCGCGAAGGCCGGGAAAGCGGCGTTCACCCCAAACAGCATTCCGCAGCACAGACAGGCGGCGGTGGCCGTGACCCACAGCCCCTTGTGACGGCGCCTGCGGACGGGGGCCTCCTTCTGCACGCCCAGAAGTTTGTAGGTGTCCTCAAAGCGCTGGGTGGCCTTGGGGGTCAGGCTGCGGCGGGGGAGTTCCTGTTGCAGCTGCTGCAAAAAAGCCGTGTCCTTCATAAACATTCTCCTTTCTCCTGCAAGTAGAGTTTCTTAAAGCGGTCTCGGCTGCGGTTGAGCCTGGTCCGCACGGCGCCCTCCGAAATGGACAGGGCTTCGGCGATCTGCTGGACACTGAAATCATCGTAGTAGAAGAGGGACAAAATCAGCTGGTCCTGGTTTCCCAAACGGTTCATGACCCGGCGCACGTCCATGGGGGTGTCCCAGTCCGGCTCCTGGGCGGATTCCGGCAGCTCCTCCACAAAGGCATAGTGGCTCTGCCTGCGCTGAATGTCATAGCACTTGTTCAGGAGAATCCGCACCAGCCAGGTCTTAAAATACTTGTCCTTTTGCAGCGAGGGCAGGTTTTCCCAGCAGGCCAGGATCGTGTCCTGAATGGCGTCCAAGGCGTCGTCCTCCTGGTGGAGCATCAGCAGCGCCGTGTTGTACAGCAGCTGCCGGTGGGCGTCCATCAGCAGGGAAAAGGCCGTTTTATCTCCCTTCTTCGATCGTTTCACTAGGTCCGTCATCGATCTCCCTCCTTTCCTTTACACTCATTAGTCGCAGGGGAAAGCAAAAGGTTACACCGCGAAAGCGATATTTATTTGCGGGTCGCGAAAAAAGGCTCTCCGCTTGTCTGCGGAGAGCCTCTTCGTCACAGAATTTACAGATTTTCCTTCAGCCAGGCAATGTCTTCACCCAGGCAGGTAATGCGGTCCTTTCCGCCGTAACTGGCCTCTCGCTCCACCACATACAGAACGTTGTCCCGCTGGGCGTCGGCGGCGGCTTTTACAGCCTTCCAGTCCACAATGCCCGTGCCGGTAGGCACATTCAGCTTGTTGCGTTCTTCCATCATCTTCAGGAATTCCGGCGGGAAAATGGGCTTGCCATTTTCGTCCAGCTCAAACTTGGGCCGTTCCACCTTCTCGTGGCGGGACCGGGGCTTTTCAGCGCCGATCACAGCGTTGTTTTCCTTGATGTGGATGGCGGCAATCCGCCCGGCGTGCTTCTGAATGTATTCCACAGGGTTAATCCCCGCGGCAGAAGCCCAGCCGCAGTCAATCTCAAAAGCCACAGTTTCAGGATCGGTGTTTTCAATCAGCCAATCCATCAGGTATTTACCCTCATCCACATAGAACTCGTCCGTGTGGTTGTGGTAGCCGATGGTGATGCCGTACTCCTTGGCAAGCTTGGCCAGCCGGTTCAGGTCCGCCGCCAGCTCCTTGGCCTCTTCAGCCGTGTTAAAGGGAGCGTTGGGGCAGGCCACATAACGCACGCCCAGCTTGGCAAGATAGGGAAGATCCTGCTCGATGGCGTCCAGCCCCACATGGGCGGAAACCGCCTTGATGCCGGTCTCTTCCAAAACCTTCACCACGTCCTCGGCGGGAATACCCTCGTACTCGCGAACCAGCTCTACGCCGGCGTAGCCCAGCTCAGCAGCCTTGCGGATCTTGTCCAGAAAGGACAAGCCGCAGTCAAACCCGAAGGAGTAAATCTGCAGGTTGATGTTGTTCATTTCAGACACATCCTTCTTGTTTTACAAGGGCTTCTTAGAAGTAGACAGGCTTGCCGGTCTTGGAGGACTGGTAGATAGCGTCCAGAATCTTGGTGACCACAAAGGCCTGGTCAGCGGTGACGAACAGCTCGCCCTCGCCGCGGAGAGCCTTCACCCAGATCTCATGCTCCTTGGAAACGGGAGCGGGGCCCTGGCTGAAGCCGGGGATGTAAGAGGCAATCTTGTTGCCCACCATGGTCACAGCGGGCTGGCCAGCCACGATGTGGTTCAAGCGGACCTGGTCGGACAGGGTGTCCAAGCCGCCCTTGGTACCAGCCAGCATCACATGAGCCTTGTCGTTGCAGCCGGACTCAGGCAGCATATTCATGGCCCAAGAAGCGCGCAGGTTGATCACAGCGCCGTTCTTCATCTTGATGTGGCCAATCGCGGAGTCTTCCACGTCGTAGGTCTTGTTGTTCCAGCTGTCCTGCTCACCGCGGGAATTGATCTGGCCCTGATGCTCAGGATCCAGCAGAGTGCCCAGCTTCTCAAAAGAGGTGCCGACCACATAGTCCACATCGTAGTTGTTCATCATAAACAGGGTCAGGTCCAGCGCATGGGTGCCAATGTCAATCAGAGGACCGCCGCCCTGCTTGGACTTGTCGGTAAACACGCCCCAGGTGGGAACGCCGCGGCGGCGTAGATAGGTGGCCTCAGCGTAGTAGATATCGCCCAGCCAGCCGTCGTCCACAACCTTCTTGGCAACCTGGTTCACGGGGAAATGACGGTACTGATAGCCGATGGTCAGCATCTTGCCGGTGCGGTCCCGGGCGTCCAGCATCTTCTGGGCGTCGGCGGGAGTGGCAGCCATGGGCTTCTCGCACAGCACATGCTTGCCGGCTTCCAGAGCGGCCACAGTGATTTCACAGTGAGCCACGTTGGGGGTCAGAACATGCACGGCGTCGATGGTGGGGTCAGCCAGCAGGTCGTGATAATCCGTGTAAACCTTGGCGTCCGGAGTGCCATACTCCTTGGCGGCCTTCTCAGCGCGCTCGGGAATCAGGTCGCAGAAAGCAACCATGTCCACATACTCCTTCTGCTGGGCCATGCCAGGGAAGTGCTTGGCGTTGGCGATGCCGCCGCAGCCAATAAAGCCGATCTTCAATTTTGCCATTGGGATCTCCTCCTAAATCATTCACACGAAAATAGCGTGTGTTATTTACGCTCTTATTTTAGTACAGCTTTTGCGAAAAGTAAAGAATTTTCCACCAGGTTTTAGAAATCTTTTCCGCGGAAAGGTACAGGCGCGGCGCAGACCTTTGCTGCGCCGCGCTTGGGGTAAAAGGAAGCGTTTTATAAATTTAAGATTTCTCTGCCTTTGCTGGGAGCCAGGAACACCTGGAGAATCAATACTGCTTGCCCCAATAGACCATGTGCTTGGCGGGCTTGCCGCAGCACACGCACACATCGGAGAGATGCTCCTCCTCAAAGGGAATGCACCGGGATTTAACGCCGCCGGTTTCCTCCTTGATCTTGTCCTCGCAGGCGCTGTCGCCGCACCACATGGCCTTGATGAATCCGGGATGGTTTTCAGCGATATCCAGGAATTCCTCATAGGTGGTGGCGGTAAAGGTCTTTTCCTTCAGGTTGTCCAGGGCCTTTTGGTAGATGGCGTCGTGCAGCGCGGAAAGAGAGCCTTCCACAGCCTCCTCCAAATTGTCCAGGGAGACAAACTGCTTTTCCCGGTTGTCCCGGCGAACCAGCACGCACTGGTTCTGCTCCATATCCTTGGGGCCGATTTCCAGACGCAGCGGCACCCCCTGCATCTCATACTGAGCGTACTTCCAGCCGGGGGAGTTTTCGCTGGCGTCCAGCTTTACCCGGAATTTTTCAGAGAGACGGGCCTGCAGCTCCTGGGCTTTTTCCAAAACGCCGGGCTTGTGCATGGCCACCGGGACAATCACCACCTGAATGGGGGCGATCTTGGGGGGCAGCACCAGGCCGTTGTCGTCGCCGTGGACCATAATCACCGCGCCGATCATCCGGGTGGACACGCCCCAGGAGGTCTGGTGAGGATGCCGCAGCTTGTTTTCCCGGTCGGTAAAGGTGATGTCAAAGGCCTTGGTAAAGCCGTCGCCAAAGTAGTGGCTGGTGCCGCCCTGCAGCGCCACGCCGTTGTGCATCATCGGCTCGATGGTATAAGTGGCCTCGGCCCCGGCAAATTTCTCCTTTTCGGTTTTCTGTCCCACCACGGCAGGGATCGCCAGGGTTTCCCGGTAGAAGTCCTCGTAAACCTTCAGCATGGTCAGGGTGAACTCCTGGGCCTCCTGGGCGGTTTCGTGCATGGTGTGGCCCTCCTGCCACAGAAACTCAGAAGACCGCAGGAAGGGGCGGGTGGTCTTTTCCCACCGCACCACGCTGCACCACTGGTTGTACAGCTTGGGCAGGTCCCG
>CAJMOH010000008.1 GCA_905215055.1 uncultured bacterium | reverse complement strand
GGGCCTGGTGACCGGCGTGCGGAAAAAGGTCACGAAAAACAACTCCCAGATGGCCTTTCTCACTCTGGAGGACATGTACGGGGTCTTGACCATTCTGGTGTTTCCAAAGCCTCTGGAGCAGTACGGGGACCTGCTGGCGGAGGGCTCTGTGGTGGAAATTCAGGGAAAGCTGAGCTTCACCGAAGACAAGGCCCCCGAGCTGGTGTGCCAGTTGGTTTCCAAGCCGGCGGAACCGGCCAGCATGGGGGCGCCGCTGGGCAAGCAGGTGCGGCCGGGGCTGTACCTGCGGCTCCAGTCCCAGCAGGACCCCCGTTACGAGAAGGCCATGAAGTACATTGCCGTGTTTGACGGCGGCACCACCAACCTGTATTTGAATTTCCAGGATACGGGCAAGCTGCTGCGGGCGTCCGCCAAGCACCGGGTGGATATGAACCGCCCCCTGCTGCGGGCCTTGCAGGAGCTGCTGGGCAAGGACAATGTGGCCTATTACGGCCCAAAGCCGTGAAAAATCCAAAGCAACTCTGTAAAATCTTGGCGGAACCACTTGATAAATTACCGCCTTTTGGTATAATGATAACGATACCGTTACTTCGGGGTGGAGAACCCCATTTTGAATAGTTGGAGGAATTGACAATGGGTGCGAAAAATATTGCAGTATTGACCAGCGGCGGCGACGCTCCGGGCATGAACGCGGCAGTGCGGGCGGTGGTCCGTACCGGCCTGAACTTTGGCATGAAGGTTTACGGCGTCATGCGGGGCTATAACGGTCTGCTCAATGGAGACCTGAAGGAAATGAACATGCGCAGTGTGTCCGACATTATGCAGCATGGCGGCACGGCCCTGTTTACTGCCCGCAGCCCTGAGTTCAATACTCCCGAGGGCGTGAAAAAGGCAGCGGCTGTCTGCCGGGAAAAGGGCATCGACGGCGTGGTTGTCATCGGCGGTGACGGCTCCTTCCGCGGCGCGCGGGACCTGACCGGCGAGGGCATTCTCACCATTGGCGTGCCTGGCACCATTGACAATGACATCGCCTGCACCGATTACACCATTGGCTACGACACCGCTTTGAATACCGCTATGGAAATGATCGACCGCATCCGCGACACCACCGAGTCTCACGACCGCTGCAGCGTGGTGGAGGTAATGGGCCGCCGCTGCGGTGACATCGCCCTGAACACCGGCGTGGCTGTGGGCGCCCTGACCACTCTTGTGCCGGAAATTCCCTACGACTTTGACAAGGACATTCTCCGGCGGATCCGTTTGGCTCAGTCCACCGGCAAGCGCCACTATATCATTGTGGTGGCGGAAGGCGTGGGCCATACCCAGGAGCTGGCCGAGCGCATCCAGAAGGAAACCGGCATCGAGAGCCGCGCCACCATTCTGGGCCATGTGCAGCGGGGCGGCGCTCCCACCCTGCGGGACCGTGTGGTGGCCAGCCGCATGGGATATCATGCTGTGGAGCTGCTGCAAAACGGCATTGGCAACCGCGTGGTAGCCATGAAGGGCGAGCAGATTGTGGACTTTGACATCACCGAGGCCCTGGATATGCCCCGCACCTTTGACGAGAAAATGTTCCGCGTGTCCGCTGTGCTGTCCATCTGAGAGGCCGGCGGCAGCCAGACAACTGCATAAAAACGGAAAAAGGCGTGCTTCCAGGTGTTTCTGGAGCACGCCCTTATTCGTTTTAAACGGACTATTGGCCTGGCACAGCGCCGCCAAAGGGCGAAGAAAGCTCCCCGCCGCATAAAATTCGATGGAAGGCTGCGAGGATCACAGCCCTCCCCGCTGCATTTGGGAGAGACGTTAGCCCAGCTGCAGTTTCCGCTTTTCCAGAACAACGCCAATTTGATCCAGCGTGTCCTGGTCCTGGATGTCATCCACCAGGGCGGATACCAGGTGAAAGACAGACTGTTCGTTGAACGCGGAGCTGTGCTTGAACTGCAGAACGGCGTATTCATCGGCAGTCAGTGTGGGGGTGAAGGTGCGGGCATAGTTCTTGGTACTCTGGACAAATCCGGCCACCTGAATGGCTCCCTTCTCCAACATAGAGTTGAGCAAAATGTGGATGGAGGCTGGTTTCCAGGAGCGGTCCGGCGTGAGATCAATGATCTCCGAACGGGAAAGCGGACGGTCTTCTTTCCATAGAAGATCCATGATCTCATTCTCACTTTTGGTGAGCCTGAAATACATTTTTTTCATAAGCGCCTCCCATGCGCCAAAAGGGTCCCGCGGTCATGTACCCGTCTCTATACATATCATAGGAGATAATGAAGGAAAAGTCAATAAAAACTCCCTGTATTTTTTTGAAAATTCATAAAATGACGATTGAGATTTTCTTTTGTTTATGTTATCATTAAAAAATATTCCTTTTCGTTGTTCAAATCTCATAACTTTTTCTATATCATCCTATGATATGAAAGATGAATCCTAAAAGGGCTTTAAGAAACTCGTAAGAAAAATCCTGGTCCCTTTGTCAGAAAAAAATGGTAGACTGTCCACAGAATAAAGGAGGAATGTGGGATGGAAAAGATGCAATATGTGTGTCCCAAGTGCGGCTGTACCCAGTATGAAAGCGACCAGTTTCAAGCTACCGGCGGAAACTTTGCCAAGCTGTTCGATGTGCAGAACAAGAAATTTATTACAGTCAGCTGTGTGAATTGCGGCTATACAGAGCTGTACCGCTCTCAGACATCCGACGGCTGGAACGTGCTGGATTTTCTGGTGGGGCATTAAGCGAAGCTGCAAAAGGAGGATGGTTTCCCATCCTCCTTTTACGTTTTCAGCCGGATTTCAACAGGGGCGTCTGGAGTCAAGGACTTGGGCGTTACCAGGCAGTCCACGGCCTCCAGGCGGACGCCCTGAGCGGCGGCTTCCTCCAGAGCCAGGGCAAATTCCAGATGTGTGCGGCGGTTGGGCGTGAAATACCGCACCCCCTTCATCTGCACCACAAAGAGCGCGCAGCTTCGGTAGCCCTCCTCCTGGCAGCGGACCAGCTCCCGCAGGTGCTTTACGCCTCGCTGGGTAGGGGCGTCCGGAAAGAGAGCCACGCCGTTTTCCTCCAGAGTTACGCCCTTTACCTCCAGAAACCATGTTTCGCCGGCGGCCTCCACAAGAAAATCGAATCGGGAGCTTCCCCAGACGGTTTCCCGGCGATAGCTGGTCAATCCGGGAAACAGCCGGGGCAGATATTCCTCCGCCGCCTGGTTGGGGGCTTGGCTGTCCATGTTGATGAGGAGCTTTCCCTTTTCTACGGCAATGAGATCATATCGTGTCTTTCGCCGGGGATTTTGGCTTTCCTCCAGATAAACAGGAGCGCCAGGCACCAGCAGCTCCCGGCAGCGGCCGGTGTTTTTTACATGGCAGACCTGAGGGCCGTCCTCGGTTTCTACCTGAGCGATAAACCGGTTGGGCCGGGCCAGAAAGATTCCCCGCGTAATGGAATGGTACGTCATGGCTTTGCCTCCTTGCTTCTCTATCATAGCAGAGGGCGGAGCGCGGCGCAAGAAAGAAAAATGTATTCCGTGTTTCTGACCGTGTTGCCGTGGTGAAAAAATTGTGCTATACTATGAAAAAACAGTAAAGGAGAGGCCTGCCATGATTCAATATGCTAAAACAAAGTACGGCACTCTGGAAGGCGTCAAGAGCAATGCCGGATTTGCCCTGTTTCGGGGCGTGCGTTACGCCAAGCCTCCCGTAGGAGAGCTTCGGTTTGCCCCGCCCCAGGAGCCTGACCCTTGGGAGGGCGTGCTCAAATGCGATACCTACGGCCCCGCGGCGCCTCAGGGTCCCTTTGACCTTCACGATGAAACAGGCCATTTGAAGAAGGTCATGCCCGGCTATCCTTATCCGCCGGAAATTGACGAAGACTGCCTCTTTTTAAATATCACCACTCCCGCCGGGGATGCCTCGGCCAAGCTCCCTGTCATGTTTTACATCCACGGCGGCGGGTTCCAAAACTGGTACGGCTCCTGCTATGAATACTGCGGCGACGGGTTAGCCAGCCACGGCGTGGTGGTGGTCACCATTCACTACCGGATGAACGTGTTTGGCTTTTTCGCCCATCCAGACCTGAAAAAAGAGAGCGCCAGCGGCTGCTGCGGCAACTACGGCCTCCAGGACCAGATTCAGGCTCTGCGCTGGGTGCGGGAGAACATTTCCGCCTTTGGCGGTGACCCGGAGAACATCACCATTTTCGGCCAGTCTGCCGGCGCCATGTCGGTGCAGGCCCTCTGCTGCTCTCCCTTGACAAAGGGATGGTTCCGTCATGCGGCCATGCATTCCGGCGGCGGACTGTACTCCTTTGCCGGCCGTCCCCAGCAGCCCATCATGGAGGAGACAAGTGTTCAGTTCCTGGAATTTTGCGGCTGCCAGACCATAGAGGAGCTGCGGGCTATGCCTTGGGAGACCCTGGAGCAGCACAGTCTGGAATTTCAGCGCTTTATGGGACGCACCTTCAGCTGGTGCGCTGACGGCTATGTGCTGCCCAAGCCTGTGGAGGACTGCCTGAAGGACGGCTCTATGAAGCAGCTGGATTATCTGGTGGGCTGCACCATCGACGAGGGCTACTACCTGACGGAGAAGCCCAACTTCGCCTCCGGCTTGGCCCCAGCGGTTCACGCCCTGGCCTCCGGCTTGGTGGAGAAGGGATACAAGGCTCCCTATGTTTACTGCTTCGACCGCCCCCAGCCCGGAGACAACATCGGCACGCCCCACTCTTGTGACAACCGGTATGTGTTCTGTTCTCTGGCGGAATCCTGGCGTCCTTATGAGGAGGGCGATTACGCTCTGTCCCAGCAGATGATGACCTATTGGACCAACTTTGCCAAAACCGGCGATCCCAATGGGGAGAACCTTCCCGCCTGGACCCCTTACGACGAAAGCTGCCAGGTGCTTCACCTTTGCGTAGAGGGCAGCGCTATGGAAAACTTGGATAAAGACGGCAGCCTGGCCCAGCGCAAGGCCAAGCTGTTGGAGCTGTTTCACAGCTGAGAAACCATGAATGTAAGCGAATAAAGGAGAGCTGCCGCACCTGCGGCGGCTCTTTTCGCGTTTCCGGCGCCACCTGGCCTGGGGGAAAACATAGGTTTACAACCCTTGCCGCGGGGAGTATAATAGGGGCAAATCAAAAAGAAAAGGAGCAACGCCGTATGGATTTTGAAAGCATGAAGCGCAAATACGCCTACACGCTGGCCCGGGTGGGCCTTAATGTGCAAAAGGGACAAACCGTCCTGGTGGAAGCCGCCATCGAGGGCTGGCAGTTTACCAGCGTCTTTGCAGAGGAGTGCTATAAGCTGGGCGCCGGCAACGTGGTGGTCCATTATCTGGACCTGCCAAACATGAAGATTGCCGCCCAATACCGCAGCGATGAAGAGGTCCGCCATGTGGAGGACTGGGAGTACGCCATGCACCAGGGCTACTTGGACGAGGGCGCCTGCTATGTCCGGCTGGAAGGCGTCAACCCCAAGCTGATGGAGGGTGTCAGCGAGAAAAATTCCAACGCCATTTTCGCCCATGTGGACAGGGTTCGCAATATCATGCGGAAGGCCAGCCGGGAGAAGCACTGTCAGTGGCTGATTGCCATGGTACCCACGGTGGAATGGGCGGAGTACATCCTGAACAAAACGGGAGAGCAGGCCCTGGAGGAGCTGTGGGAAATTCTCTTTAAGCTGTGCTATATTGACGAGACCAACGACGTGGTCAAAACCTGGGAGGACCTGCGGGCGCAGAAGGCGGCCCGGGGCAAGGCGGTGGACGCCCTGAAGCTGAAGCGGCTTCACTACACCGCCTCCAACGGCACGGATTTGACAGTGGAGCTGACTCCTTGGTCCAGGTTTGGCCATGAGGGCGCGCCCGCCGTGCCGTTTACTCCCAATATTCCCACTGAGGAGATCTGCACCACCCCCGCCAAGTATGGCACCAGCGGTGTGGTGTACGCCTCCCGGCCTCTGGTGCTGGGAGGAAAGAAAATCGAGAACTTTGGGTTCCGCTTTGAGAAGGGCAAGGTAGTGGAGGTTCTGGCCCAGGAGGGAAAGGAAATGCTGGAAGCCCTGATCTCCACCGACGAAAACGCCGGGTATCTGGGCGAAGCTGCCCTGGTGGAGTATCACTCTCCCATCAGTATGAGCGGCCTGGTGTACTATACCACCCTGATCGACGAGAACGCCAGCTGCCACCTGGCTTTGGGCCGCGGGCTGAACTCTTCTCCCGCTGGTCATGAGGATCTGTTTAACGACTCCACCATCCATGTGGACTTTATGATTGGCACCCCGGACATGAAGATTGTAGGCACCACCGAATCCGGTGAAGAGGTGGAGATTTTCCGGAATGGGGATTTTGCCATTTAAACGCTCTCTTTGGGCTGCGGAGGAGCCGGGTGAAGGGTTCCCGCGGACCGGCGGGTGGAAAATCCGGCGTCCATCGGATGGACAGGCTTTAAAAAAAGACCGGCGGCCTCGCGTCAGGCCCCCAGAACTGCCAAGGAGCGGGCTGGCTTGCGGAGAGGCTTGCGGATAAAAGAAACGGGGAGGAATTTTGCTGTGATGAAACAATTGGTTTTGGGAGGCGGACTGGAGGCGCCAGCCATTGCTCTGGGCTGTATGCGGATCAATTCCCTGAGCGAGCGGGAGGCGAACCGCTTGCTGGAAACCGCGCTGGAAAATGGCGTCAACTTTTTTGACCACGCGGATATTTACGGAGGGGGAGAGGCGGAGCAGTTTTTCGCTCAGGCGCTGCCCATGACCCCCTCTGTTCGGGAAAGGGTGCTGCTCCAGTCCAAATGCTCTATTCTGCCGGGAGTGGCTTACGACTGCTCGAAGGAGCATATATTGCAGGCGGTGGAGGGCAGCCTCAAGCGGCTGCGTACCGAATATTTGGACGTGCTGCTGCTTCACCGGCCGGACGCCCTTATGGAGCCGGAGGAGGTGGCTGAGGCCTTTCGGGTGCTGAAGGAATCCGGAAAGGTGCGCCACTTCGGCGTGAGCAACCACAATCCCGGCCAAATGGCGCTGCTGGAGCAAGCCTGCGGAGAGAAGCCGCTGGTGGACCAGCTGCAGTTGAGCATTGCCCATTGCCCGATGATTGACGAGGGCCTGAATGTAAATATTGAAAGCGAGCCGGCCGCTGTGCGGGACGGGGGCGTGCTGGATTATTGCCGGCTGAAGGGAATCACAATCCAGGCCTGGTCGCCGTTTCAGTACGGGATGTTCCAAGGGACATTTTTGGGGAACGAAAAATTCGCCGCCCTCAACGCGAAAATCGACGAGCTGGCGGAAAAGTATCATGCCACTCCCAACGCCATCGCCATTGCGTGGATTTTGCGGCATCCGGCGAACATGCAGGCAATTGTTGGCACCACCAACGCGGAACGCCTCCAAGGGATCTGCAAGGCTGCCGAAATTGTCTTGACGCGGCAGGAGTGGTATCAGCTGTACTGTGCCGCGGGAAAGAAGCTCCCTTGACCTGAAGGAGCGGACCACGGGCTTCTGGTGAAGCCATTGCTTTTGAAAAGGCTCTCGAAGGGGAGCCTTTTCTTGTGGGGATTGGTGGAAGGACTTCAGGGGCTTTCTCCGGGAAGGAAACGGGGAAAGCCCCTTGACTTCCCGGCGCTGTCCGATTACAATGCAGGGAGAAAGTCTTTAAGAAATTTTTAGATTTGTTAAATCCCTTTAAGGAACACACCCGGGTGGATTTTAAGAATCGCCTGTTAGAATAGGCACTGTCAAAGGGAAATGGTCTCCCAAAGACAAAACTAAACTGACAAGGATGTGTTTCTTTATGACAACTCGCAAATTGAAAAACACCCGTATTCGAATCGGCGCGTTAGTTCTGGCCATGTTGATTTCCTTCTCCATGTTTGCCGGCTGCGGCAACAGCAAAAAAGCAACTGGATCTAAAAACAAGGCTACCACCAGCCAGAGCGCCAGCTCTTCCAAGGGAAACTCCAGCAAGGGCAGTTCTTCCAACAAGGGCAGCTCTTCCAACAAGGGCAGCTCCTCCAACAAGGGCAGCACCTCCAACAAGGGCAGCTCTTCCAACAAGGACAGCTCTTCCAACAAGGGCAGCTCCTCCAGCAAGGGCAGCTCTTCCAGCAAGGGCAGTTCTTCCAACAAGGGCGGCACCTCCAGCAAGAAGGGCACTTCCAGCAAGCAGGATACCTCCAGCAAGCAGGATGCCTCCAAGAGCAGCGCTTCCAGCCAGAAAGCCGGCTCCTCCTCTGCCAGCAGCGGGAAGTAAAGCCTTTTAGCCAACGTGAGTTTCTTCAGTTTCCCCTGAAAGCGCCTTTCGTTTGCCAGCGGAGGGCGCTTTCATATTTCCAATGAAAAAGGAGGTTCCCACATGCCCAAACAGACTATCTTGATTGTGGAGGACGAGGCGGAAATCCGCGAGGGAATCCGCATTCTCCTCTCCGGTGAAAACTACTCCATTTTAGAGGCGGAAAACGGGGAACAGGCCCTGCGGCAAATGAGCGACCAAATCGACTTGGTTATCCTGGATGTGATGATGCCCGGCATCTCCGGCCTGCGGGTCTGCGAGGAGATTCGCAAAACCTCCACCGTCCCCATTCTGTTTTTAACCGCCAAGGCCCAGGAATCGGACAAGCTGATCGGCCTTACCGCCGGCGGGGACGACTATTTGGTAAAGCCCTTTTCCTACGCCGAGCTGATCGCCCGGGTAAAGGCCCTTTTGCGGCGTTACTGCATCTATCAGGGCAAGGGGCAGCCCGGCGCCACCTACGAGGATGACACGCTCTCCGCCCAGGGGATTACCATTGCCCTGGATCACAACCAGGTGTGGGTGCGGGGGGAGGAACGGGATCTGACGGAGATTGAGTACCAGATTCTGCGGCTGTTGATGCAGCGTCCCCAGTGGATTTTTTCTGCCCAGGCCATTTATGAGAGTATCTGGAACGAGCCGTACTTTCCCGTTTCCAACGGCACGGTGATGGTGCATATCCGCAAGCTGCGCACCAAGATTGAGGACGACCCCCAAAACCCCGCCTTTATCAAAACCGTGTGGGGCAAGGGCTACCGCTTTGGCTGGGAGGATCGCTATGTCCCTCAATAAATCAAAAAGGAAAAAGACCCACCAGAGCATTTTAACCCAGTTTTTCGCTTTGCTGGTGGGACTGGGGATACTGTGCGGGGGCTTGTTTGTGGTGCTGAACGCCACGGTGGAGTCCGTCCTGGAAAATTATCTGCTCTCCTCGGACTTTCTGGATACTGTCATCGAGGAACGGGTGAATGACTTGCAGGACTACGTCACCGAAAATCAGGTTTCCGCCACGGATTCCCAGGCCCTTTCCCAGTGGATGCGGGGCAAGCCCCTGACCCTGATGGAGATTTACCGCTCCAACGTGCTGGTGTACTCCTCCTATGCCTCTTACAGCCTTGCCGTAGAGGGGGACGACTTCACCTGGACGGCCACCGAGGGAGAGGAAACTCCCACCTACGACTGGATTTCCTATTATTCCGTGGAATTTTCTGACGGCTGGGGGGATGTGGTCCTTTACAGCAACGACCTCTACCGCTATTCCACCTATGCCACCATCGCGGAGGTGATTCTGTGCGCGGTGCTGTTTCTGGCAGGATTCCTTATAGCCTTTCAGCGAACCGTTAGCTACATGCGGCAAATCAGCCTGGAAATCCAGGCTATGGAGGGCGGTGACCTGAATCAGCCGGTAACTGTCCGGGGCGACAACGACCTTACCGCCCTGGCGGAAAGCCTGGACGCCATGCGCCTGGCCTTTCGCGCCCAGCGGGAGCGGGAATCCAGCACCTATGCCGCCAACCAGGCGCTGATCTCCCAAATGTCCCACGATCTTCGCACCCCGCTGACCACGCTGCTCATCTATACGGAAATCTTGCGCTATGGCAAGTACCAAGGAGAGGACCAGCTGCGGGGCTATTTGGACAAGATCGATGAGAAGGCCCAGCAGATCAAGCAGCTGGCGGAAAACCTGCTGGAATATTCCCTGGCCTCCCAAAAGCGGGCAGTGGAGATGGAGCCCCCGGCACCGGCGGCGGAAATTTTCCGGCCCCTGCTTCAAGAGACGGCAACTTTCCTGGAGCAGTACGGCTATGCGTTTCACTGGGATCTGGACTTTGGAGAGGGAAGAGTGGCGGTGCATACCCCCTATCTCCGGCGGATACTGGACAACCTCTCCTCCAATATTTTAAAATACGCCAGCCTGCAAGAGCCAATTTCGATTCAGGCCCGGGAGCAGGAGGGAGTGCTGGCGTTGTCCTTCTGCAACGGCCTGAAGGACAGGGACGAGCCGGCGGGCACCTGTGTAGGGCTTTCCAGTGTGGAGGCCATGATGGAAAAAATGGGTGGCTCCAGTCACGCGGAGCAGACGGGCGCCGCTTTTCAGATCACCCTGCTGTTCCCCCTGGCGGGGCAGGAGTGACGGCTGGCCAGTCCGGTAAGAAGCGTTCCTTCAGCGAAATGAGTGTGTGCAAGGGGAGAAGCAGAGGCCGCATGGGAGCGAGAAAGGCCGCGTTCCCGAAAGGGCGGATGGTTTTCTGACAATTCATAAATGGGATGAATGATACAATTGTAATGAGGGGCTGATCCCCAATGTCAAAAGAGACGGGAATAATCGCCGGGTCTTTGATGAAAAGGATGTAAAATGGATCAAAGACCTCACTTGCTTAAAGAAATGCGGTATGAGTATTCTGGAAATGAAGGAATACTTGGAGCTTTGCTTACAGGGAGAGTCTTCCATTATGCAGCGAAAAGAAATGCTGTCGAAAAAACGTGAAGCATTGCTCGGCTCCATCAAAGAATTAGAGGACAGCGTGGACTATATCGACTGGAAGCAAAACTTCTATGATGAGGTGCTTTCCGGAAAACGTCCGTATGTGAGTAATCTGATTCGGACAAAAGAATAAAAAAGAGTCTCGTGTATCTGGCAGCTTAGCAATACACGAGACTTTATTTATATACTTGATTATCCGAGAGCGGATACTTTTTAGCGTTTCCTCAGTTCTGGCACAAGAGAGCCGGACAAGGGTGTGCAAAAATGAACCGCCATAGGGCTATGTGATTGCTGCAATGGGAAACAAGCCGATGGCGGCCTAATCCGCCAAGTCCCCGGAAAACAGAAAAAGCTCGGAAAGCCCATAATATCAGGATTTCCGGGCATAGATACAAAAACAGCCCTCCGATTTGGAAGGCTGTTTTTGTATGAAAGATTGTTCCTTAATATGGTGCGAATAACCATAAGGGGCATGGAAAAACCTAGTTTTTATGCGGGTTGCAGCCATCGGCAATGTTGCAAACATGAAAAAATAACCCCCTTTGATTCGCACATTGGCGAAAAATCGCCTTTTCCCCTATAATGAAACCATCAAAAGAGAGGAGGCCCGCCCTATGAAACAAACCATCCGCCTAAACCTCACCCCCACAGAAGCCAACGTCCTGCTCCACGGCCTCAACGAGCTGCGGAACAAATGGCTTGAAGAAGGCCGGGACACCTACCTGGTGGACGAGGTGTTCCTGCATCTTATCAAGAAGTCCGAGAAAAAGTTGCGTACATAAATGAAAAGGCACCCACAAGGGTGCTTTTTTCTTGCCCGGTACATAGCCGTTCCAAAGATGGAGGCGGCAAGAGAAAGGAGGAATCCCATGAATCAACCCAACTGCCGGATTATCGCCCTGGCCAACCAAAAGGGCGGCACCGGCAAAACTACCACTACTGTCAACCTGGGGGTGGGCCTGGCCCGCCAGGGGAAACGCGTCCTTCTGGTGGACGCCGATCCCCAGGGCGACCTGACCACCTGCCTGGGTTGGCAAAACCAGGATACCCTGCCTGTCACCCTAGCCACCCTTATGGAGCGAGCCATCCGGGATGAACCGGTGGACATTCAACCGGCCTTGCTCCACCACCGGGAGGGCGTGGATCTGCTGCCCTCCAACATCGAGCTTTCCGCCATGGAGATGGCCCTGGTCACCGCCATGAGCCGGGAGTTCACCCTGAAGGAAGTGCTGTCCCAGGCGCGAAATCAGTACGATTACATCCTCATCGACTGTATGCCCTCCCTGGGGCGCTGGTCTCCTGTGGAGACCGTTCAGCGCCGACCGAGCCGGCAGGCGAGACAGGTCACCATCAACGCCCTGGCTGCCGCAGACAGCGTGATTATTCCGGTGCAGGCTCAGTACCTCCCTGCCAAGGGCATGACCCAGCTGCTCCGCACCATTGGAAAAGTGAAGCGCCAGATCAACCCCAATCTGCTGGTGGACGGCGTTTTGCTCACCTTGGTGGACAACCGCACCCACCTTGCCCGGCAGACGGCGGCAACTCTGCGGGAGAACTACGGCAGCATGCTTCGCATCTATCAAAGTCAGATCCCCTTGGCGGTGAAAGCTGCCGAGGTCAGCGCGGCGGGAAAGAGCATCTATGTTTATGACCCCACCAGCAAAGTGGCGGCGGCCTACGAATCCTTCACGAAGGAGGTTCTGGATGGCGAAAAACAGCGGCTTCAATCTAAATCTGCCCTCGCTCGATGACCTGTTCACCACGGAGGCGGAGCGAGAGGACGCCAAGTTGGAAAAGGTGGTGTTGCTGCCGCCGGAGGACATCAGCGAGTTTCCCAACCACCCCTTCCAGGTGCGGATGGACGACGCCATGAAGGAGATGGTGCAAAGCGTCCGGGAGAACGGGGTGCTGGTGCCTGCCCTGGTGCGGCCCAAGGAGGGCGGCGGTTATGAAATGGTTTCCGGTCATCGGCGCAAGCGTGCCGCGGAGCTGGCCGGTTTGCAGGAAATCCCTTGTATTGTCCGCAACCTCACCGATGACCAGGCCATTGTTATCATGGTGGACAGCAACCTTCAACGGGAGCAGATTCTCCCCAGCGAAAAGGCCTTTGCCTATAAGATGAAGCTGGATGCTATGAAAAGGCAAGCTGGACGGCCTTCATTAGAAAATATGACACCATTGGTGTCAGAAAAAAGATTGCGAACAAATGAAGAATTAGGACAGCAGGTGGGAGAAAGTCGAGAACAGATACGCCGATATATCTGCCTTACTCACCTCATCCCAGAAATCCTAGAGCTGGTGGACAATTCCGTGCTAAAAGAACCAGGCAAGCCCCAAATGGCTTTGCGCCCCGCGGTGGAGCTTTCTTACTTGCGAAAAGAGGAGCAGCTTGATCTGTTTGACTTGATCGGGGAAATGGACGCTACTCCCTCCCATGCCCAGGCCATGAAGCTGCGGCGGCTGTCGGAGGGGAAGGGGCCGGGCCAGCGCCTGGCTCGGGACGCCATTGTTTCCATTATGCATGAGGAAAAGCCCAACCAGGTGGAGCAATTCAAAATACCAAAAGATCGGATCGCCAAGTTTTTCCCAGCGGGGACGCCCGCCAAGAAAATGGAAGAAACCATTGTAAAAGCCCTGGAATTGTACCGCAGGCGCCAGCGGGACAGAGAACGGTGAAAAAGAACAGTGCCGCCAAGGGGAAAGTGCACCCAAAACCGGGAAACGGCGGTTTTCGCAGTTCCCCCTCTCCACACCACACCCCCTCTACTGTCAATACTTCCTAAAAAGAAGAAATTATCCACAAGACAGAGGATAGAGAAAAATATCACTATGAAAAATACGGCAAAGCCTGGGAAAATCCGGGCTTTTCTTTTTTCGCTGGTAAAGGAGGCTTTATGGAATTCAAAACAATCATAGCCATGTGCCTGGTTCTGTTCATTCTAGCAGGGCTGGGCTTTTTGTTTGCCCGCAGACGGAAAAAGTGAAATGGAAAGGAGATTGCATGGCGAGAGAACATTTTGAACAGAGGTTGTTCCGCATTTTCCAGGAGGCTGGCTATTTGCCCAGCGATTTGCTGACCATCTCCCCGGAGGAGATGGTGGAGGTGCCGGGGATCACCGTCCCCAACATCCGGACTATCTTGGCCTTGCAGGGAGCGGTGGACAAAGAACAGGCCATGCACCGGCTGATCCGGTCGGTTTACCAGGAGGACGAACGATGAGGCCCCAATATTCCCCCTGGGGAGAAATCCAGCATTGTGTGGAGCTCTGCCCCGGGGTGTATGAAGTCTCCACCGCCAGCCATGGTGGGGTCATGGCAAAATTGGGGGTGGCCTCCAAGCTCTTTTCCCGGGCGGCCCGGGCGTACAGTTTTGTGGAGGGCGGCTACCTTTGCTTCGAAGAGGACTGCGAAGCGCCGGTGGCCATCCGGGAGTTACTGGACAAAGGACTATGTGAAGCCCCGGTGAACCAGTATTACGGCCCTGGGGAGTATGAGGCCGCCATTGACCGCTCCATCCAGCGGTATCAGCCGGAGTATTGGGCATACCGGAATGCCCGATTGGAGAAGGAGTCTCTGAAACAGCTATCTTTGTTTCCCCAGAAAAAAGGGACTGACCTAGAACGATAGAGAAGGGAGGAATCCATGGCTACACGATGGGAACAAATTACCGAGTTATTTAAGCAAACCGCCCGTGAGGTGACCACTACCCCCGCTAGCTGGCGGGCGTTTCTCACCTCCGCCTGCCGCAATTACCATCTGCCCTTTGACGAGCAGCTTCTGATCTACGCCCAGCGGCCAGACGCCACCGCCGTTTTGGAGATGGAGCGGTGGAACCAGCGGTTTGGGCGGTGGGTCAACCGGGGAGCCAAGGGCATCGCCGTGTTTGACCGGGAGCGTCCCCACCGGCTGCGGTACTACTTCGACGTGGCCGACACCCACGAAACCAGAAATTCCCGGCCGGTTCCCCTGAGGCAGGTGCGGGAGGAATATGCGCCGGACATCATAGAAACCCTGGAAAACAGCTTTGGGGAGCTGGAACACCGGGAGGATTTTGGGGACGCCCTGCTCTCCGCCGCTCGAAACGCCGTGGAGGACAACATGGGCGATTACTTGGGTGAGCTGCAACTGCTCACCCAGGGGAGCCCGCTGGAAGAGCTGGACGAGGACAACCTGACGCTGCAATTCCGCACGGTACTGGGGAACAGCGTGGCAGCTATGCTGCTGGCCCGGTGTGGGGTAGATTCTGCCAACTACCTGGAAGACGAGGATTTTCAAGAGATAGGGAACTTCAACACTCCCGAAACCCGTAATGCCCTGGGGGTGGCCACCCGGGACATCGCCCGGATGTGCCTGGACGAGATTGCCCGCACGGTGCTCTCCCTGGAGCGGCAGGTTCAAAAAGAAAATCGCACATTTGCGAATCCTCCCGCAAAGCAGTATGCTGAAGCCAGAGAACCTGAAAATTCACCGGAAAGGAGCCATGACAATGGAAGTGACCTACACCATGCAGGGGGACTATCTGCTGCCCAACCTGCTGCCGCCCCAGGAGGAGCCGACGCCCCTGGGCAAGTACGCCCGGATGCGGAAGCGCTTTTTGCAGGAGCACCGGAAAATCACCTACACCAACCTGCTGACCAGCGGGAAACTGAACAAGCATCTGGCGGAGATCCAGCAGACCGCCCAGTGCCGGATGGAGGAACTGGTAGCGCAGATGGCGAAAGCTCAGGGCGTGACGGAAGAGCTGAAAGCCGGCGACCCGATGCAGTGGGTGGGCTTGATGAACAACCTGCGCAGCGCGGCGGAGGAAACAGTGCGGACGGAGCTGATCTACAACTAAATACACCGCAAAACAATGGGGACATCCAACGGCCTTCTCAGGAGAGCCAGCAGATGTCCCTTTTTGATTTTGGCGAAGCTGCCCCGTCCAAAGCCTACGACCTGGGCTATGGCCATTTGGGAAATGGGATTACCGTGTGGAACCGGCTGGAGGAAGAACACGGGGACTACAAAACGGTGGCCCACATCGCCCCGGACCGCACGGTGACCTTCTACGATGAGAAAATGCCCCAGGCGGTGCGGGAGGAAATCCAGCGGATTGCGAATACCTCGGAAATGACCATTTCCGCCACCCAGGACGCTCCGGTGTTTTCAACGCCGCCCATGGTGCAGGAACCACCCCAAAGAGAAGAAGGCGCGGAAGGAAGTTACCAGTTATTAAGCCGCCTGAAAGCTGACTGTGACTACTTCTTGGGCGCTGGCGGACGGGCGGAAAAGCATTTATGGGCTGGGAGTGTGGATGCGCAGATCGCCAAAATGCGGGAACTCTACAATGCCCTGCCGGAAAAACCGGAGTGGCTCACCATGGAGGACATCGACCGCTATGAAAGCCAAATGGCCGCCCCGGTACGGGAGGAAGAAGCACCCGCTCAAAAAGAGGAACCACTTCCATCGCAGCTGATTCCCCCACATCGTGATCGCATTACCTTCACAACTCCGCACCCGGAAATCCCCAACAGCGAGCGCCACAACTTCCGCATTACAGACGACCATTTAGGCGAGGGCGGGGCCAAGACAAAATTTCGCAACAACGTGGCGGCTATCCAAACCTTAAAGCAAGTCGAAGCCGAAGGAAGGCTGGCCACCCCGGAGGAACAGGAAATCCTGTCCCGGTATGTGGGCTGGGGCGGCTTGCCTCAGGCCTTTGACGAGAACAACGAGCAGTGGGCGGAGGAATTCGCCCAGCTGAAAACGCTTTTGTCCCCCGAGGAATACGAGGCTGCCAAAGCCACCACCCTCAACGCCCATTACACGTCCCCCACTGTCATTAAGGCCATCTATCAGGCGGTGGAGAACATGGGCTTCCACACGGGCAACATCCTGGAGCCCTCCTGCGGCATTGGCAACTTCTTTGGCCTGGTGCCGGAGAGCATGAGCGAAAGTAACCTGTACGGCGTGGAGCTGGATCCCCTCACGGGGCGGATCGCCCAGCAGCTGTACCAGCAGAGTAGCATCGCGGTGCAGGGCTTTGAGGATACCGAACTGCCGGACAGCTTTTTCGACCTTGCCATCGGCAATGTCCCATTCGGCAGCTATTCCCTCCACGACAAGCGGTATGACAAATATCATTTTCTCATCCACGACTACTTTTTCGCCAAAACCTTGGACAAAGTGCGGCCTGGCGGTATCGTTGCCTTCATCACCTCCAAAGGCACCCTGGACAAGCAGAACCCCAGCGTCCGCAAATATCTTGCGGAGCGCGCCCAATTGATTGGAGCCATCCGCCTGCCCAACAACGCCTTTCTCGCCAACGCCGGGACTCAGGTGACCACAGACATCCTCTTTCTCCAAAAGCGGGAGAAGCTGGTGGACGTGAGTTTGCCCGACTCCGGTCTGGAGTGGCTGCACCTGGGGCGGACGGAGGACGGGGTGCCTGTCAACCAGTATTTTATCGACCACCCGGAAATGGTGCTGGGCCAGATGGCCTTTGACCGGAGCATGTACGGCAACGAGAAGGAAACCACCTGCACGCCCTTGGAGGGCGCCGAACTTTCCGACTTGCTGGCGAAAGCCGTGGAGAACCTCCACGCTGCGTATACCCCTTACGAAATGGGGGAGCGGGAGGACGAGGAGGACCGTTCCATCCCCGCCGGCCCCACAGTGCGGAATTTCAGCTATACAGTGGTAGATGGAGCCATTTATTACCGGGAAAACAGCCGGATGTTCCCGGTGGAGGTCTCCGTCACGGCGGAAAACCGCATCCGGGGCATGATTTTCATTCGAGACTGCGCCCGAAGCCTGCTGGAAATCCAAATGGAAAACGGTTCGGAGGAAGCTGTCCAAGCGGGGCAGCAGGAGCTGAACCGCCTGTACGACAGCTTCACCGCCCAATATGGCCTGCTCAACAGCCGGGCCAACACCTCTGTTTTCTCGGCTGACAGCAGTTTCCCCCTCCTGTGCTCTTTGGAGGTACTGGACGAACAGGGCAGCCTCAAACGAAAAGTCGACCTGTTTTCAAAGCGCACCATCCAGCCCTACCGGGCGGTCACCCATGTGGACACGGCGTCCGAGGCCCTGGCGGTGTCCTTGGGGGAAAAGGCCCGGGTGGATTTGGATTATATGGCCTCCCTCACCGGGAAAACCCAGGAGCAGCTGGCGGAGGAGCTGCGGGGCGTGATTTTCCTTGTCCCCGGCGAAGCGGAAACCGATGGAACCCCCCACTACGTCACAGCGGACGAGTATCTCTCCGGCAACGTGCGGGAAAAGCTGAAAATTGCAAAACAGGCTGCGGAGCAAGACCTGTCTTTTAGCGTAAACGTGGAGGCCCTGGAAAAAGTCCAGCCCAAGGACTTGGTTGCCGGGGAAATCAATGTGCGCCTGGGGGCAACATGGATTCCCGAGGATGTGGCGGAGCAGTTCACCCACGAGCTGCTGCAAACGCCGTTCTATTATAAAAGCCGCATCCGTGTCCGGTACTCCCCCGTGACAGGGGAGTGGAATGTCTCCGAGAAAAGCCTGGACCGGAGCAACATCCGGGTGTTCAGCACCTACGGCACCAAACGGGTGAACGCCTACAAACTCATCGAGGACACCCTGAACCTACGAGACGTGCGGGTGTTTGATACAGTGCAGGACGAAAACGGCAAAGACCAGCGGGTGCTCAACAAGAAGGAAACCGCCATCGCCCAGGACAAGCAGGATCAGATCAAGGAGAAGTTCCAGGAGTGGGTGTGGGCCAACCCCGCCCGCCGGGAGCGGTTGTGTACTCTGTATAACGAGAAGTTCAACGCCATCCGGCCCCGGGAGTATGACGGCAGCCATCTGGTGTTTGCCGGGATGAACCCGGAGATCACCCTGCGGCCCCACCAGCGCAACGCTGTGGCCCGGGCCATCTACGGGGGAAACGCCCTCTTTGCCCATGTGGTGGGCGCGGGGAAATCTTTTGCCATGATTGCCGCCGCCCTGGAGAGCAAACGGCTGGGGCTTTCCAGCAAGGCCCTGTTTGTGGTGCCCAACCACATCATTGGAGACTTCGCCTCGGACTTTCTGGACTTGTACCCCGGCGCAAACATTTTGGTGGCCACCAAAAAGGACTTTGAAAAGCAGCGCCGCAAGAAATTCTGCGCCCGTATCGCCACAGGAGACTACGATGGGATTATCCTGGGTCACAGTCAGTTTGAGAAGATCCCTCTCTCCACAGACCGGCAGCAGGCCATGTTGAAACGCCAGATAGTGGAGGTGGTGGCGGGAATTGAAGCCGCCAAAAAGCGGGAGGACTCCCGGTTCACCGTGAAGCAGATGGAAAAGTCCAAGAAAAGCCTGGAGGCCAAGCTGAAAAAGCTCAACGACCAGAGCGCCAAGGACGATGTGGTGACCTTCGAGGAACTGGGCATAGACCGGCTGTTCATCGATGAGGCGGATTTGTTCAAGAATCTGTACCTGTACACCAAAATGCGGAATGTGGGGGGCATCTCCCAAACGGAATCCCAGAAGGCCTCCGACCTGTACATGAAGTGCCAGTACATGGACGAGCTGACAGGGGGCAAGGGCGTGGTGTTCGCCACGGGAACCCCGGTGTCCAACTCCATGGCGGAGCTGTACACTATGCAGCGGTACTTGCAGGGGAATCTTTTGAAAGAACTAGGCCTGTCCCACTTTGACGCCTGGGCCTCTCAGTTTGGGGAGACGGTCACCAGCATGGAACTGAAGCCAGAAGGACAGGGATTCCAGCAAAAGACCCGGTTTTCCAACTTCTACAATCTGCCCGAACTGATGGCTCTTTTCAAAGAAGTGGCGGACATTCAGACGGCGGATATGCTGAACCTCCCTGTGCCCAAAGCCAAGTACGAGACAGTGGTGTGCAAGCCCAGCGACATCCAGAAGGAAATGGTGGAGGCCCTGGGGCAGCGGGCAGACGCGGTGCGCAGCGGCGCGGTGGACGCCTCCCAGGACAACATGCTCCTCATCACCAACGATGGCCGGAAGCTGGCTTTAGACCAACGGCTTCTCAACCCCCTGCTGCCAGATGTGGAGGGCAGCAAGGTGAACGTCTGTGCGGAGAAGGTCTACCGGATTTGGAAGGATACCCAGAAAGACAAACTAACTCAGTTAGTGTTCTGCGACCTCTCCACACCCAAAACGGACGGTTCCTTCAGCGTGTACAACGACCTCAAAGACAAACTGGTGGCCCGTGGGATTCCAGAAGAGGAGATCGCCTTTGTCCACAGCGCCGCCAACGAGACGCAGAAGCAGCAGCTCTTTGGGAAAGCCCGCGCCGGGCAGGTGCGGGTGCTGATGGGTTCTACCGCCAAAATGGGGGCCGGCACCAACGTCCAGGACAAGCTCATCGCCCTCCACGATCTGGACTGCCCCTGGCGGCCCCGGGACTTGGAGCAGCGCAGCGGGCGCATCATCCGCCAGGGAAACCAAAACCTGGAGGTGCAGATCTACCGCTATGTGACTGAGGGCACCTTCGACAGCTACCTCTACCAAATGGTGGAGAACAAACAGCGGTTCATCTCCCAGGTGTTCACCTCCAAAGCCCCCGCCCGGGTGATGCAGGAGATCGACGATGTGGTGCTGTCCTACAACGAGATCAAGGCCCTGGCGACAGGCAATCCACAGATCATCGAGCGGGCGAATTTGGAGACGGAGGTGAACAAGCTGAAAATGCTCCGGGCCAGCTTCCTCAGCCAGAAGTACGAGCTGGAGGACAAGGTGCTGAAATACTATCCTCAGCAGATTCAACAATATGAGGAACGGATTGCCGGAACCACCGCCGACATTGCCCGGCGGGATCAGAATACACCAGCCGAGGGCTTTCCACCCATGTGTGTTAAGGAAATCACCTACACAGAGAAGGCCCAGGCTGGGAAAGCCCTGCTGGACGCCTGCTCTCAGATGGAGAGCACAGAGCGGGTGTCTGTCGGCTCCTACCGGGGCTTTGAGATGGAGCTGTCTTACGAGGCTTTTTCCAAGGAGTATCAGGTTTCCCTCAAGGGAACCTTATCCCACCGTGTGTCCCTGGGGACGGATGTGTTTGGCAATATCACCCGTCTGGACAACGCCCTGAACGGTCTGGAGCAGTTTTTGGGGTCATACCGCGGCTCCTTGGAGAGAACCAAGGAGCAAATGGAAACTGCCAAGACAGAGGCAGAAAAGCCCTTCGATCGGGAGGCAGAGCTGCGGGAGAAATCCCAGCGTCTGGCGGAGCTGACCAAGCTACTGAAGCTGGATGAGAAAGACCGGGAACTGCTGGACGCCACACCTGACGAGGGAGAGAATGCCCCCACCCGGAAAGTGGTGGGGAGGGAACGGTAAAGGAGGGAACGGCCATTTACTACACAAAAGAATCCATTGAACAAGCCCGCAAGCTAGATCTGCTCACCTATTTGCGGCAGCGCGAACCCCAGGAGCTGGTTCATGTCTCTGGCAATGTCTACTGCACCAAGACTCATGACAGCCTGCGAATTTCCAACGGCAAATGGTGCTGGTTTTCCCGTGGCATTGGCGGGGCCAGCGCTTTAGATTATCTCATCAAGGTCAACGGCTATTCCTTTTTAGAGGCCATGGAGAAACTGAACGGACAGGCGGCAGCAATGCCGCCTATTTCTATACCCCCGACTGCGGAACCTCGCCCTAAGACCCTGCTGCTCCCGGAGCGCAGCCCCACCCACGACCGGGTGATTGCCTACCTGGCAGGCCGGGGCATCGACCGGGAAATCCTTGACTACTGCATCCAGAACGGGAAACTCTACGAGAGCCTCCCCCACCACAACGCCGTGTTCCTGGGATTCGACGCCCAGGGCAAAGCTCGGTTTGGTTGCCAGCGGGGAACTGGGAAAGCCCGGTTTCACGGAAACTTAAACGGCAGCGACAAGCGTTTTGGTTTTTCCCTGACCGGAGACGGCCCAAGCCTCCACCTGTTTGAAGCGCCCATTGACGCCCTGTCCTACGCGACATTGTGCAAGATGGAAGGGATGAATTGGCGGCAGCAGAATCTGCTGTCCCTGGCCGGAGTGTACCGTCCCAGCCAGAAAGGTCCCCCACGGCTGCCCTTGGCCTTAGAGCAATTTCTGAAAGACAACCCAGGGGTGAACCGGGTATGTCTCTACCTGGACAACGATCTGCCGGGAAGGCAGGCGGCTCAGGCTATTCTCTCTGCGCTGCAGGAAAGTATCCAGGGCGAAAACCGCCCGCCGCCTTTTGGCAAGGACGTCAACGACACCCTGTGCCACCGGCTGGGGCTTGCCCGCCAGCAGGCGGTGAAGGGCTGGGAGCGCTGAACCGCCCCATAGCCAGGAAAGTTCTGTCAGTTCGTAGCAAGCATCGTGGTTTGGGGACAAACCACAGACTTCGCAGGGGCCAAGCCCCTGCAACCCCATGGAAGGGAGGAAGAGATGGCAGAAAAGAAAGTGGAAATCAAAGTACGGCTGACGAAAAAAGAAGCCGCCCGCCTGCAAACCCTGGTGAAGCGCAGCGCCCTGTCCCGGGAAGCCTACCTTCGTCACCTGATAGGCGGCGTAGTCTCCCAGGAGATCCCGCCCCCGGATTATTATGCTTTTATGGAGCGGCTGTACCAGGTGGGAACCCTTCTGGAGCAGATCTCCCGCCAGGCCCAGACTCTGGGTGCGGTAAACACTGTCCAATATAAGGAAGCCGTGGGGCAATTTCACCAGCTGGTGGAGGACATCACCACTGCTGTGATTCTGCCCCGGAGGATGTGAGATGGCGGTGACTTCCCTGTGGGCGGTGCGGGGAAATTTGGGCGGTGTCCTGGACTATGCCGCCAACCCCGAAAAAACCGACTTAATGAATTTGCTCCGCTACGCCACCCAGCAGCGGAAAACCACAGTCCAGGAAGAGGGAACGCCGGTGAAACAGCTAGTCACAGGCATCCACTGTGCCCCTGCCACCGCCCGCCGGGAGATGCAGGCGGTGAAGAAGCGCTTTGGGAAAGAGAATGGCGTCATCGCTTACCACGGCTACCAGAGTTTCGCCCCTGGAGAGTGCACCCCGGAGCTGGCCCACGAGATCGGTGTAAAGCTGGCCTGGCAGCTGTGGGGTGGCCGGTACCAGGTGCTGGTGGCAACGCATCTGGACAGGGAAAACCATCTGCACTCCCACTTCGTTATCAACACCGTGTCCTTTGTGGACGGCAAGAAATTTTACCGCAGCGGCCGGGATTACCGTGCCATGCGGGAGGCCTCCGATGCCCTGTGCCGGGAGTATGGCCTTTCCATCATCGAGAACCCCCAGCCAGGAAAAACCAGACATTACGCCGAACACCGGGCAGAGCAGCAGGAAAAGCCCACCTGGCGCTCTCTCGTTCAGAAAGATGTGGATACTGCCCTTCGCCAATCTATGACGGAGCGGCAGTTTTTTCATGCCCTCCAGGGGATGGGCTACGAGGTGAAGGTGGGTGCGGACATCTCCGTGCGGCCCCAAGGCAAGGAGCGTTTTTTCCGCCTGGGAAGGAACTTGGGAGAAAACTACACTCCCGTGGGCATCCGCCGCCGGCTGCTGGAGCAAAGCAGGCCAGAGCGGGAATATCATCCCCAGCCCTGAAAAATGAAATTCCACGGGCAGATGAAACCAGCCCGAAAAGCCACGGGCTTCCGGGCCCTGTATTACTACTACTGCTACTTGCTGGGGATTTTCCCCCGAAATAAGCGGCGCCTGCCCCGGCGGGCGCCGCCTGCTCTCCGGGAGGAATTGCTGAAAGGAGAGCGGTTCTCCCAGGAGGTGCGGCTGCTGTCTCGGTATAAAATTGATACCATGGAGCAACTGGAGGCTCACCAAGGCAAGGTAGAGGATAATTTGAAAGGATTGATTTCCCAGCGGACAGCCCTGTATCGACAATTCCGCACTGTGGCGGTGCAGTCTGACCCGGAGCGGAAAGACCGAGTGAAACAGAAAATCACAACCCTCACTGGGGAAATCAAGAAGCTGAGGAAGGAAGTGGCACTGTGTGAGGATATTGCCTGGCGGTCGGAAAAGATGAGGGAAAATTTGCGGATGCAGGAAGAAAAAGAAAACTCCTCCCCGAAAAGGGAGGAGTACCGGTCACGATGAAGATTCAGAATCTAGCGAATCGCCAAAGAGAACGGCAAGGTAATTCCGTCTGCCGTACAGGATGCGGTCGATATAAACGTCCTGGGCAACCACCCGGTAAAAGGTCAGGTAATTTCTGTAAACCAAGAAGCGGTACTCGCTTTCCACCGGGACGATGGAGGAAAGGGCCGCGCCGATCCCGCTCTGTTCTTTTAAGCGGGAGATCCCCTTTAAAATCGCCTTCACCGTTTGTGCCGCGGCGCTGGGACTGTCCAAATCTTCCGCAATATACTGCTTGATCTCAGCCAAGTCCTGACGGGCATCATCAGAGATGTGCAGCTTATTCATCCAGGATCCCCAGCTCCCGCTCCACTTCCTCTAAGGTGAACCAGCCCTTTTCCTCACCGGATTTCCGGCCTTTCGCCAGCTCGTTCATCAGGCGGATGGTGGCCTGGGCGCGTTCATAGTCGTGGATGTCCATGATGGCGTATTTGCCCCGGCCATTCTTGGTGAGGAAGACAGGCGCGCCCACGGAGACGTCCTGGAGCACCTCTGTGTAGTTGCGTAAATCGGAAATCGGTTTGATGTTCGGCATACAAAGCACCCCTTTCCTCTGGATTGTTCTGCCTTTAGTATACCACATCTGCTGTAAAATTCAACGAATAATTTGCTGTAAAGTTTAGAATGGAGGATGACCATTATGAATGTTTTCGTAGTAGAACCCCGCTCCCAAGCCCGGGAACGGTAAGGAGGTGACCACTCGTGTACACCGATGCCCCCGACCAAATCCTCCGCCTCAGTTTAGAAGGGGCGGAGTTTGCCCTGAAAATCTCCGGCGCTGCGGCCAAGAACATCGCCGCGGCCCTGTATGCTGTGCTGAAGGACCAGAAGCGCACCAAGGGCAAAGCCCGGATCACCACCATGCTGCGGCAGCAGCGGCCCATGACCATCTACACCATCAAGAAGGAGGATTGCTCAGAGTTTGCCAAGCAAGCCAAGGGTTACGGCGTCCTCTATGCCCCCATCCCTGTGAAAAAGGGGGATGACACCCTGGACATCCTGGTGTTCCAGGACGATGCCGCCAGGGTCAACCGCATTGTGGAGCGCCTGGAGCTGACTGTTCTGGATACCGCGTCCATTGAAAACGACATCCAGCAGAGCCGGGAGGACCAAGCCCCTTTCCCGGGGAGGACGGAGAGGCCTTCTCCGTCCGGGAATATCTCCAGGCAAGACGGGATTTCCAACGGGAATTCCTCTGAGAAACCCTCTGTGCGCCAGGAGCTGAAAACCATGCAAAAAGAGCGGGCAGCTAAGCCCCAGCGGACGAAAAAACACCTTGAGAGGGATACCCGATGAAACCGCAAAGGCGAACACCCCTCTGGGTGTATACCCTGGGAATTATCCCCGCTGTGTGGCTGGCGCTGCTCCTAGCGCCCTCTGTGTCCGGCGGTCTTGACGGAATCATCCAAGCCCTGCCTGGGGCTATGAATCACCCATTCAAAATCATCTGGTGTGAGGACAGTGGAAAAACTGTCCTCCTTTTTCTTGCTGCCTACAGTTTGGGGGTGGGCATTTTCCTCTCCACCCGCCATCCCTACCGCCGGGGAGAGGAACACGGCTCCGCTCAGTGGGGTGACTCTGGGCGGGTCAACCATCGGTATGCTGACAAGGTTTTTTCAGAAAACAAGCTGTTTACCCAGCACGTCCGCATGGGCTTGGACACCCACAAGCATCGGCGCAACCTAAACACCGTGGTGATCGGCGGGTCGGGGGCTGGCAAGACACGTTTCTACGCCAAGCCCAACCTTTGCCAGGCCAACACCAGTTTTGTGATTTTGGATCCCAAGGGGGAGCTGCTCCGGGACACGGGGCATCTGCTGGAAAAGAAGGGGTATGAAGTCCGGGTGCTGGATATGCTCAACATGGAAAAGAGCTTTTGCTACAACCCCTTTGTCTACCTCCGGGATGACAACGATGTGCAGCGGCTGGTGACCAACCTGTTCAAGTCCACCACTCCCAAGGACAGCAAGTCCAATGACCCCTTTTGGGACACGGCGGCCAGTATGCTGCTCATGGCCCTGATCTTGTATCTCAAGTACGAGGCCCCGCCCCAGGAACAGAACTTCTCCATAGTGATGGAGCTGCTCCGGGCAGCGGAGGTCCGGGAGGAGGACGAGGAGTACCAGTCCCCGGTGGACGAGCTGTTCGACCGGCTGGAGATGAAACAACCCGACCACATCGCTGTGAAGTATTACCGGGACTACCGCTCCGGCTCCGCCAAAACCCTGAAATCCATCCAGATCACCTTGGCGGCCCGGTTGGAAAAGTTCAATCTCCGAACCCTCTCTGCCCTCACGGCCACAGACGAGCTGGACTTGCCCAGCCTAGGGGAAAGGAAAGTGGCCCTGTTTGCCCTCATTCCAGACAACGACACCAGCTTCAACTTCCTGGTGTCCATCCTGTACACCCAAATCTTCCAGCAGTTGTTCCACCTGGCCGACCACAAGTACAGGGGCAGCCTGCCGGTGCCGGTCCACTTCCTCATGGACGAGTTTGCCAACGTGAGTCTGCCCGATGACTTCGACAAGCTGCTGGCCACCATGCGCAGCCGGAACATCTCGGTGTCCATCATCTTGCAGAACATTGCCCAGTTAAAAGCCCTCTTTGAAAAGCAGTGGGAGAGCATCCTGGGCAACTGCGATGAACTGCTCTACCTGGGCGGCAACGAGGCCTCCACCCACAAACTCCTTTCCGAAAGCTATTTGGGGAAATCGACTCTGTGGCTGGATTCCTATGGAGAGAGCAAGGGCCGCAGCGGCAGCTACACCACCAATAGGAGCATCATTGGCCGGGAGCTTCTTACCCCCGATGAGGTGCGGATGCTGGACAACCGATATGCCCTGCTGTTCATCCGGGGAGAGCGGCCCATCCTAGACGAGAAGTATAACACTTTCCATCACCCTAATTTTTCCATGACCGCCAACGGGAAAGCCAGGCCCTATGAGCACGGGCAAACAGACCGGGCCGTGGCGGGGGTCACTGCCCAGCGGATGTCTCAGAAGCAGAAAGAGCCGGAGCCTGAAACAAAAGAAAAACCGTCATTTGAACTCTTATCCGATGAAGAACTTGAAACACTGTTTAAACCAAAGGAGGAATCGTTCCATGAACAAAAAGAAGAAACTCACCCAGCCTAAGACCTTGGGAAAAGGAGGCCGCCGGGCCTTCGCCCTGTTCGCAGTCTCCACGTTGCTGGTGGGGGCGCTCACCACTACTGCCTTTGCCACCAGTACCGCCGGGGGCAACCCTTTGACCGTGGTGAACAACTTGTCCGACTTCATCTTCGGCCGGATCCGGGCCGTGGGCATCATCCTGCTGGGCTGGGGCGTGGTGCAGGTGGGGCTTTCGTTCCAGTCCCACGACCCCAGCCAGCGCTCCCAGGGGTTTCTCACTTTGGCGGGAGGCGTGGTCATCACCTTCGCCAAGGAAATCCTGGATTTGATCACCGGGGGCTGAACCGTGGCACTCTATTTTAACGGAAAGGAGGGAGCGTCATGAGCGACAACTGGGTGGTACAGAACCTGCAAAACGCCCTGGACACCTGGAACAAGTACCTGACGGAGATTTGGCAGCTCATTGCCCAAAGCCCCGCAGAGTTTAAGGGCGGCGCTATCTGGGGTGTGATCCTCAACATCCACGATGCCATCCGGGCAGTGGGACTGGCGCTGCTGGTGCTGTTCTTTCTGGTAGGGGTCATGCGGACTTGTGGCAGCTTTGCTGAGGTGAAGCGCCCGGAGGTGGCCTTGAAACTGTTTGTCCGGTTCGCCCTGGCAAAGGGAGTGGTTACCTACGGCCTGGAGCTGATGCTGGCCCTGTTTGACATCATTCAGGGTTTGGTGTCCACCATCCTCAACGCCTCCGGCCTGGGGGCTGCCGGGGACATGGTGCTGCCGGAGGAGATCGTCACGGCGGTGGAGGACTGCGGCTTTTTCGAGTCCATCCCCCTGTGGGCGGTGACCCTTATCGGCGGGATGTTCATCACCGTGCTGTCCTTCCTGATGATCCTGACCGTGTACGGGCGGTTTTTCCGCCTGTACCTGTACACGGCCATCGCCCCGGTGCCTCTTTCCACCTTTGCCGGGGAGCCCACCCAGAACGTGGGCAAGAGCTTTCTCAAAAGCTACGCGGCCGTGTGCTTGGAGGGGGCCATCATCGTGCTGGCCTGCGTCATTTTTTCCCTGTTCGCCGCCGCCCCACCGGTGGTGGATGCGGATGCCGCAGCGGTTACCCAGGTGTGGAGCTACATTGGGGAGCTTATCTTCAATATGCTGGTTTTAGTGGGCAGCGTGAAAATGGCCGACCGCATCGTGCGGGAGATGATGGGATTGTAAAAAAAGGAGGAAAAATGAGTTATCAAATCTATGTGCTGCACTTAATCGACGGAACCGCAATCCAGATGATGGAAGATTACGACCTGCCCGCTGAAAAGGGGATTGTGGGGCGCTTTTCAAAAGCAGCCCCTGACGAGATCTTGACCGTGGGTGACCCAATTCTGGGATTTTCTTATATTCCCAAAAGCAGCATTGTTTACCTGGAAACCGGCGATGTGATTGCGAGGTGATATTTTGGAAGTCAAAATCAACCGTGAAATCCGTAGCTACACCGAATCCATGTTTTTCGGCCTGAGCCTGCGCCAGTGCGTGTTCTCCGTGCTGGCCATAGCCGTGGCGGTGGGGCTGTACTTTTTGCTGCGGCCCTACGTCGGCTTGGAAACTTTGTCCTGGGTGTGCGTCCTGGGGGCGGCTCCCTTTGCCGCCCTGGGATTCATTACCTACCACGGCATGACTGCCGAACAGTTTCTCTGGGCCTGGATTCGCTCGGAGCTGCTGGAGCCCAAGCAGCTGAAATGTGAACCACAAAACCTTTACTACGAACTTTTGAAAGGGGAGAAAGGATGCTGAAAACTCTAAATAACCAGCGAAAGCTGGAAAAAGAGCGCTACGCTGTCCCCCGTCGGGTGCAGGATGTCATCCCCATCCGCCGCGTTTGGAAGGACGGCTTTTTTCTGTGCGGCAACCTGTATACCAAGACGTTTCAGTTTACGGATATCAACTACCGGGTGGCCAGCCGGGAGGACAAGGAAGCCATGTTCCTCTCCTATTCGGAGCTGCTCAATTCCCTGGACAGCGGGGCGTCTGCCAAACTGACCATCAACAACCGGCGGCTGAACAAAGCCCACTTTGAGGATTCCATCCTCATGCCTCTGCGGGGGGATTTCCGGGATGAGTACCGCCGGGAGTACAACCAGATGCTTTTGGACAAGGCCACAGGGGCTAACGGCATCACGCAGGAGAAGTACCTGACCCTTTCTGTCGCCAAGAAAAATGTGGAGGAGGCCCGGTCGTACTTCGCCCGGGTGGGTGCGGACTTAACCGCTCACTTTGCGGCCCTTGGCTCCAAGTGCAAAGAGCTGGATACCTCCGAACGCCTTCGCATCCTCCACGATTTCTACCGCCCTGGGGAGGAGGACGCCTTCCATTTTGATCTCTCCCAGTCCGCCCGGCTGGGGCACAGCTTTAAGGACGGCATTTGCCCCGACAGTGTGGAGCGCCTTTCCGACCATCTGAAGCTGGGGGACAAATACTGCCGGGTGCTGTACCTGAAGGAGTACGCCAACTACATCAAAGATGAGATGGTCAACGAGCTGACGGACTTGAACCGGAATCTCATGCTTTCCATAGACATCCTTCCCGTCCCCACGGACGAGGCGGTGCGGGAGGTGGAAAACCGTTTATTAGGCGTGGAGACGAATATTACGAATTGGCAGCGGCGGCAGAACCAGAACAACAACTTCTCCGCCGTCGTCTCCTACGACATGGAGCTGCAGCGGAAGGAGAGCAAGGAGTTCTTAAACGACCTGACCACCCGGGACCAGCGGATGATGCTCTGCGTTCTCACTTTGGTCATTATGGCAGACAGCTATCAACAGCTGCAAAGCGACACGGAGTCCATCCAGTCGGTGGCCCGGAAGCAGATGTGCCAGATGGCGGTGCTGAAATTCCAGCAGATGGACGGCCTCAACACCGCCCTGCCCATAGGTGTGCGGAAAATCAACGCCTTTCGTACCCTCACCACGGAAAGTCTGGCGGTGTTCATGCCCTTCAAAGTCCAGGAGATCCAGGACAAGGGCGGTATCTACTTTGGGGAGAACGCCATCTCCCACAACCTGCTTCTGTGTAACAAGGGGATCCTCTTGAACCAGTCAGCGTTCCAGTTAGGGGTGCCTGGTTCCGGCAAATCCTTCCTCTCCAAGGAGCAGATCGCTTTTCTCATTCTCAACACGGAGGACGATGTGCTGATCTGCGACCCGGAAAACGAGTTCGGCCCCCTGTGCCAGACCTTGGGCCGGGAGGACGCCGCGGTGATCCACATGGCCGCCGGCGGGAAAGACCGCCTCAACGCCATGTACATGGTGGAGGGCTACGGCGAACAGAACCCCATTGTAGAAAAGTCCCAGTTTGTCATGTCCCTCATCGAGCAGATCGACCGGCGGGGTGTGGGCCCGCAGCACAAATCCATCATCGACCGGTGTACGGCCCTGGTGTACCAGGAGGCGGAGCGGACTGGAAAACCCGCCACCCTCTGTGACCTGAGGAATAAGCTGCTGGAGCAGCCGGAGGAGAAAGCCCAGGACATTGCCCTCTCCCTGGAGCTGTTCACCACCGGCTCCTTGGACATCTTCGGCAAGGAAAGCACTGTGGACTTGGACAAACGCATTGTGGTGTTCGACATTCACAGCCTGGGGGAGCAGCTGAAGCCCACGGGCCTGCTGGTGATTACCGACACCATCCTCAACCGGGTCACCCTCAACTGGAAGCGGGGCAAACGCACCCACGTCTTTATTGATGAGTTCCATGTGGTGTTCGAGAATGAGCAGAGCGGCATTTTCTTTAACTCGGCCTGGCGGCAGTTCCGCAAGCGGGGAGCCTACCCCACAGCCATTACCCAAAATGTGGAGTACCTCTTGGATTCCGTGCAGGCCAGCACCATGCTCTCCAACTCGGAATTCATCGTCATGCTGAACCAGGCGGCGTCCGACCGGGAGAAACTCTCCAAGCTCTTGAACATCTCCAAGGAACAGATGAGCTACGTCACCAACGCGGACGCTGGCTGCGGTCTCCTGCGCTACGGCAGCGCTTTGGTGCCCTTTGTCAACCGTTTCCCCAAGGACACGAAACTCTACCAGCTGATGACCACCAAGCCCGGCGAGGGCGTGTTCGGAGGCGCCCATGGGTAAGGATATCAAAACAAAGGCGGCCCAAGAGGTGAAAACCCTGAAGTCCGCAGGGGAGCCGGGCAAGCGCATGAAGCAGGCGTATATCCGGGGAAAGCAGCGGAAAGCCGGGGAGGTTTCCGGCACGTCCCCGCCCCCCTTGGGGGAGGCGGGAACCTCTAACCAGGCCGGGACAGTACATTCCGAGCAACTGGGGCGTGCGCCATGCACCAAGGGGAAAATTCTAAAAACTTCCTCTCCCGGAGAACAGATGAAAGCGGCCTTCTTAAAGGCGAAAAAGGCGGAAGTTTCAGAGCAGCCCGCCAAGCAGGATCAACAGGAGAATCCATCCGTCCAGGCTACCGAGCAGGTCGGCGAAACGGGAAAGAGTGCGGCGGATTCCGCTCTCCATCGTGTGGAGCAAATGGGGAGGGAGAGCCTTTCCCAAGTAAAACCCCGCGTGAAACAGGCGCGGGAAAGTTTCCGAGAGCTGAAGGGCGCAGTAGAGAACACCCGGCAGGAGGAACAGCGTCCCCTTGCCAAAGCGTCCCCCTCCCACAAGGAGGGGGAGAGGGCTGGGTATTCCTCCCCACAACAAAGGAAGGGTCAAACGTCCCAGGGTTCCGTCCGTAAAAGAACCCCTCCTGCTGCTTGGAAAAGGGAGGGGATGGCAGTCAAAACGCCCGCCAAGGGGAACGTGAAAACCGCCGCCCATTCCATCAAGACAGCGGAACGGAGCAGCGCCGGTATCAAGACCAGCCAGCGGGCAGCGGCCCAAACGAAAGCCGCCGCCAAAGCCGCGAAGCAGTCCGCCCGGCGGGTGCAGACGGCACGGGCCAAGGCGCAGGCCGCCGCGCGTACGGCAAAACAGGCGGCCAAAGTCACGGCCAAGGCCATCAAAGCTGCCATTGCCGCCGCCAAAGCCCTGGCAACGGCCCTTCTTGCCGGGGGCTGGGTGGCGGTGCTTGTGGCTGTGGTGATCTGTCTGATTGGGTTGGTGGTTGGCTCCTGCTTCGGCATTTTCTTCTCCGGGGAGGACACCGGCACGGGCCAGACCATCCGCACTGCCATTGCCCAGGTGAATCAGGAGTACCAGGAAAGGCTGGAAGAAATCCAATCGAGCAATCCCCATGACACTTTGGAGATCACCGGCAGCCAATCGGCGTGGAAAGAGGTGCTGGCTGTTTACGCGGTGAAGGTCACCACCGATCCAGAGGGCCAGGAGGTGGCCTCCATGGACGAGGAAAAGCTGGGTTTGCTTGCCGAGGTGTTCTGGGAGATGAACCAACTCACCGCCAGGGTGGAGACCCGCATGGAAACCACAGAAAGCGAGAATGGGGCGGCTGTGGAGGCAGAGTTCACCGTGTTGGTCATCTCTGTGTCCCACAAGACCGCCCAGGAGATGGCGGAACAGCTGGGCTTTGGCACAGACCAAAAAGAGCAACTGCAAGAGCTGCTCTCCCCGGAATATGACGGCTTGTGGAATGAGTTGCTCTACGGCGTCGCCCTGGGCGGCGGCAATGGGGACTTGGTGGCGGTGGCCCAATCCCAGGTGGGCAATGTGGGCGGCGCACCGTACTGGAGCTGGTATGGTTTCTCCAGCCGGGTGGAATGGTGCGCTATCTTTGTCTCCTGGTGCGCCGAGCAGTGCGGATTACTGGACAGCGGCGCCCTTCCCAAATTCTCTGGGGTGGGCACCGGGGTCAACTGGTTCCAGTCCCGGGGCCAATGGCTGCCTGGCAGCGCCACCCCCGAGCCAGGAATGCTCATTTTCTTCAAGTGGTACGGAAGTGATTCCCTCATTGCCGACCATGTGGGTATCGTAGAACGGGTGGAAAACGGCCGGGTCTACACCATTGAAGGAAATTCTGGAGATATGGTGCGGAGGAATAGCTATCCCGTGGGGTATGGGGAAATTTTGGGGTATGGAATAATAAATATTAGAACATCCTTGAATATATAAGAAAGCTGTCAACTGCCTGGATATGGGTTCCGTTTGTGGCCACACTTGGCTGACTTGGATGGAACGGTAAGAAATAGTCACAAAATCTTTCCCGTTCTCTTGTTATTTTCCTAATTTGTATTATAATTATGTGTGATATTGAGAATTTTGATAAATGAAAATAGAACGGATTTAGTTTGAATTCCAACTTTTCTCGTGTGAGCGTGGTAAAAGCTTATGGAAAAGAATCGAAGAAAACAACATTCCTTGGGCAGGATCATACCTGCCGCCACGATAGTGAGCTACAGCGCGATTGTCATTCTGCTGGTGATTTTGAACAGCTCCTTGCTCCTCAACCAGCAGCAGCGCTTTGTCCAGACCCAGCAGACGCAGCTGCGGGAGGAGAGCCGCCAAATCGCCAATTCCCTGCAAAGCCTGCAAACCACTGTTTCGGAGCAGTGGTACGAAAACGACAACTTTGCCCAGCTGGGGGAGTATACCCGCAGCGAGAATTTGCTTTCCTACCGCTATGAGCTTATGGAGGAGTTGGAGCAGCGAATGTCCTTCAACCAGCATATCAGCGGCTTTTTCGTGTTCTATACCGGCAGGGAGATTTGCGCCTATGTGGTGGATTCTCTGCAAATCCCCCCGGAGCAAACAGAACAGCTGAAAGCGCTTTTGACAGCCTACCACACCGCCAACCGGCCGGCCTCCCGGGGCTACTTCCTTTTGTCCCCGGAAGGGGGCGAGGAGTACGCTGTCATCGGTTACACCAAGGGAAACGCCACGCTATACGGCGTTTACAGCATTGGAAACGCCATAGAGGCGGTCCGGGCGGCGCTGCCCGGCCGCTCCGGGGTTTTCTTGTGGGATGGAGTGAGCCTTCCCTCCTTAAGCGAAAATGATGAGTCTCTTCTCCACAGGGCGCTGACCTTCTCCGGCGCTCACATCGTTTACCAGCAAGGGATGGATCTGGTGGTGGGGGAGCGGATCGAGGGAACAGGTCTGCAGCTGGTCGCCCGCGTCCCCTTGTCGGTTCAGATGCTTTTTACCCTGCAGCTGGTGGTGGGCATTGTGTCGCTTTTGGCCTCTATCGTGGTGCTGGTGTGGCTGCTTCGTTTTTTGCGGCGGCAGCTGCTGCAGCCCCTGCGGGAGCTGAATCAAACCATGGAAAACATCCGCCAAGGCGGCGAGTACCAGGGGGAGAAGAACCACTACTCCCTGCGGGAGCTGGACGAGGTGAACCACACCTTTGGCTACATGATGCAGGCCTTGGAAAAACAGAAGGTGGCTACCTACGAGGAGGCGCTGGAAAAGCAGAAGGCCCGGATCCAGTATTTACAGCTGCAATTAAAGCCCCATTTTTATTTGAACGGATTGAAAACAGTCAACGCCTTGGCCCTGCTTCACGATACGGACCGGCTCCAGGAATACTTACAGCGCCTTTCCAACCACATGCGCTATTTGCTCTCCTTGGAGCAGGAGCAGATCGAGCTGGAACAAGAGCTCCAGTTCACCCGGAACTATGTGGATTTGCAGCGGGAGATGACCGGGCGAAAGATTGACTACCAGGTGTTTCAAGACCGGCCGGACCCCAATGCCCTGGTGCCCATCCTCTGCGTACAGACCTTTGTGGAGAACAGCATCAAGTACGCCAAGCTGGGCAACACCAACGAAGCCTTGAAGATCCAGGTGGACATCTATCACTTGGAGGACGAGGGAAGGGAATACCTGGATCTTATTGTCCGAGATAATGGCTCCGGCTATTCCCAGCAGGTGCTGGCTCAGTTGAAAGAGGCGGTTATGCCGGAGGGGGAAAACGTGGGGATCACCAATATCCGGCGGCGATGCGCCATCCTCTATGGGGAGAGCGCCTCATTCCTGTTTGAAAACCGAGGCGGCGCGGAAAGCGAGATTATCTTTCCCATCCGCCCAGCAAAGGGGGCAGAACAGCCATGAACGTGCTTCTGGTGGATGACCAGGAAGTGATTGTGAACAGCCTAAAAGAGGGCCTGGATTGGAAAAACCTGGGTGTGGAACAGGTGTACACCGCCACCAACTCCTACGAGGCGAAATTTCTCATAATGAATCATCAGATAGATCTGCTGATTACCGATATAGAAATGCCGGAGGAGGATGGCGTCGCCTTGGCGGAGTGGGTTTCGGAGTATTCCCAGGAAATCGTCATTGTTTTTCTCACCAGCCACCCCAATTTTCAATACGCCAGGGAGGGCGTGCGCCTGCATGTGTTCGATTACCTTTTGCAGCCGGTGCGCTTTTCCGAGCTGGAGCAGTTGGTAAAATTGGCGGGAAAGCAGGTTTGGAAAATCCAAGCCAATCAGGAGGAACGCCGCAGTTCCCGCTTTAACAGACGCCACCGCAACGCCGTGTTTGACTCCCTGGTTCTTCGGTGCCTCAGCAACCGGGAGGAGGATGTGCTGGAAACCTGGCAGTCTTTGGAGAAGCTCTATGAGGAGAAGCATGGCGGGGCAGCCGCCTACCTGGTGCTGCTGCAAGTGCACCAGTGGGAGTCGGTCCAGAAAAAATGGGCGGATGAACTGCTGCGCACCGCTCTCTCTAACATCCTGGCGGAGGCTTTCGAAGGGGAGCAGGGGGAAGTGGGCATCGCCAACATTGAAGCCGGTAACTACTGGGGGTTCCTGTTTGTCAAAGAACCAGTGGCGCCGGAAGACTTCCGCAAGCGGATCGCTTTGTTTTTGCGGCAGGTTAACGGCCTGGGGGCGTTCCAGGTCAGCGGGGTCGCCAATGATTCCCCCGTCAAAAAGCTGGGCTCCACCCTGCGGGAGCTGAAAAAGCGGATGCTTGCCGCCCCCAAGCCAGGGGAGATCCTGTGGGAGGATGTGTCAGAGCGGCAGGGCAGCGACCCGGTAGAACAGGCGGTGTCCTTTATCCGGGACCATCTCCAGTCAAAGCTCTCCCGGCAGGATGTAGCTGACCAGGTTCACCTGAACCCGGAGTATCTGTCCAAGCTGTTCCGCAGGGAGACAGGCTTGTCATTAAAGGATTTTATCCTTACAGAGAAAATGAAAAAGGCGGCAACACTTTTGGCAGACTCTAATCTACCTATCAGTCTGGTTGCGTCAAAAGTAGGATTCGATAATCTCTCCCATTTCTCAAGAACATTTCAAAACTATTATCAGACTTCCCCAAAGGATTACCGCCAAAAAAACAAGTAACCGATTGGAAATCCAATGGAAAACCCTTTCAGCAGTTTGGAGAAAAATGCTGAGAGGGTTTTTGTTTGTGGAAATATCCTAAAAGTGCAAAAATCAGCTCCCAAAAATGAAAATGTGAAAAAATTATGTCCTAAAAATGACAAATCCTATCCTGTTTTTAGTAGAGAAAATTTTCAAAAAACGATATAATCAAGGCACTCAAACAGGTGATAATCACCAAAAAAGTATGGGAGGCAACGAAAATGAAGAAAGTGAGAAAAGCTCTGGCATTGCTGATGGCGCTGGCCATGACCGTTTCTCTGACGGCATGCGGTGGTGGGGGCAGCTCTGAAAGCGGCGGCTCCACTTCCAGCGGCGGGGCGGAAACCTCTTCCACCGGGGAGGAAGGCTCTTCTGGAGATGTGAAAACCGTAACCATGTGGATTCCCGCCATGTACGATATGCCCTTGGCCGGGCAGGTTCAAGACGCCATGAACGCCATTTCAGAGGAGAAGTACGGTATCCATTACGAACTGAACTTTGTCAACTGGGGCAATTATGAGCAGCAGATCAACTTGGCATTGACCGACGATGAGCTGGATATTTTTACCCCGTCCAACATCTTTGATTACTACAAAAACGGTCAGCTGGCTGACATTACCGATTATTACGAAGCCCTCTCAGATGAGGAAAAGTCCGCCTGGGGCGAGCGGTACATCAACACCATGTGGATTGACGGCAGCCTGTACGGCGTTCCCCACATTGCCGATTACGGCCATTATGTCAGCCTTAACCTCGATCAGGAAGTAGCCGATCAGTACGGGATCACCCAGGATCAGGAATTGACCATGGAAGAGGCTGATCAGTTGCTGGCCCAGATCCACGAGGATTTTCCCGAGCGGTACACCTTGGGCGCCGGCGGTACCACCACCCTGTTCGCCAACAACTTCTACACCTGGGACCCCATGGATGACACCGTAGGCGTTCTGCCGGACAAGGGGCAAACCACCACCGTGGAAAGCATTTTCGACAATGAGGATTACATCTATTTGGCCAAATTGGCTGAGAAATGGTATGACGCTGGTTACATCATGCCCGATATTCTCTCCAATACCCAGGCTTGGGCCTCCATGATCGCCAACAACCAAATCGCCGCTGTGTTTGACACATACGGTGTGAATTATGTTGACGGCGTCGTTCGCACACGCATTTCCGAGGTGGGATGCTGGACGCCTTCCGCTTCCTTCGGCGCCTCCAGCTGGTGTGTCAGCGCCAATTCCAAGGACCCCGAGGCGGCGTTTACCGCATTGGCCCTGCTGTTTACAGACAGTGAGCTGGCCACCTACCTCAACAATGGCATTGAGGGCGAAAATTACATCAAAAATGACGACGGCACCATCTCTTATATCGATGGGAAAGACGCGGGAAGCTCTGGTTACGGGGCACCCTCTGTATACTGGAAGTACCCCGGTGCTCAGCTCTCTCAGCCCTTGGATGTCAACGGAGCGGATTTCTTTGAGCGTTTGGAGTCCTTCAACGACGAGTGCCTGTTTTCCAAAGCGGTTGGATTCTACTTCGACCGCGAGCCGGTTGTGGACGAAATGTCCGCCTGCCAGGCCGTTATTGACAAGTATTACAACACCATTTTGTCCGGCGCGGTGGACGTGGACTCCACTTTGGAGCAGGCCCGGTCTGAAATGGAGGCCGCTGGGGAAGACGCCGTGATTGCGGAAAAGCAGAAACAGCTGGATGAATTTTTGGCGAATCAGTGACGGATCGCGATGAAAATAAACGTAAATAAACACTGAAAATAAAAGACGCTCCTGTCCAAACGGATGGGAGCGAACTTTTCAAAATCTTCCCATGGGAGGGTGAAAGATGAAGCAGGCAAAAGGAAAAGCTTCCCACAAATTTGCGAGCAAGGTAATGGCCATCGAGCTTCTGGTTATGTTGATACCAGGTTCTATTTACCTGATTATAAACAACTATATCCCCATGGCCGGCCTTGTGGTGGCTTTTAAGCGGTTCAATTATCAAGACGGTATCTGGGGCAGTGATTGGGCAGGACTGTCCAACTTCACCTACCTCTTTAAAACCCAGGACGCGTTCAACATTGTGCGCAATACCCTTTGCTACAACATAGCGTTTATTGTTCTGGGGCAGATCGTGGCAATCACCATTGCGATCATGCTCTACTTCCTGCAAGGGAAAATGCGGAAAAAGTTCTATCAAACGGTTATTCTCATTCCCTATTTGATTTCCATGGTGGTGGTGGCCTACATCGTGTTCGGATTTTTAAGCCAGGAACACGGTGTGATCAACCGGCTGCTCATGGCCCTTGGCTTGGAACCCATCAGTTTCTACACCACAACAACCTGGTGGCCATTGATTTTCATTATCATCAATCTTTGGAAGGGGTTTGGCTACTCCAGCATTGTGTACTACGCCACGGTGCTGGGCATCGACTCCGGCCTGTACGAGGCCGCCTCCATCGATGGGGCGAACATTTGGCAGAAGGTGTGGCACATCACATTGCCGGGCCTAAAATACACCATCATCACCTTGGTGCTCATGGCGCTGGGCGGCATCATGTACTCCGACTTTGGCCTGTTTTATCAGGTGCCCATGCAGTCCGGGATTATTTCCAGTGTGACAGATACCATTGATGTATATGTATACAGGGCTTTAACCCAGACCAATGACATCGGTCGTTCCGCCGCTGCTGGATTTGTGCAGTCTATCGTCGGATTTTTGCTGATTATGACCGTCAATGGGATTGTGCGCAAGGTCGAAAAAGACAGCGCACTGTTCTGAGGAAGGGAGGATGCACCGTGGTCAATCATAATAAAGCAGGGCAGATTGCCTTAAATATCAATTTTATCTGCTTGGTAGTTTTTTGTGTGGCGCCCTTTCTCATGCTGATCTCCTCATCTCTCAGCTCCGAGGCGGCTCTTAGTGAATACGGGTACGGCTTTTTGCCAAGAGACTTTTCCCTGGGCGCTTATGAGTACATGTTTCAAAGCGGCGGAAAGATCTTCCGCGCTTATGGCATCACCATTTTCGTCACGATTATTGGGACTATTTGCAGCGTGCTGATTACCATTCTCTTTGCCTATCCCCTCTCTCGCAGGGAGACCCCGTTTCGAACTGTGTTTGCCTTTTTCCTGTTTTTTACCATGCTGTTCAACGGCGGCTTAGTTCCCACGTATATTATGTGGACGCAGACCTTCCACATCCGTGACACCATTTTTGCCCTGCTGATCCCCAGCCTGCTGATGAGCGCCTTCAACGTCATTTTGATGCGCTCTTATTTCACAGCCAATGTGCCCAATGAGATCATCGAGGCAGCCCGTATAGACGGCGCCAAAGAGTTTCGTATTCTGTTCGGCATTGTGGTCCCCCTGTCCAAGCCCATGATGGCGACCATCGCTTTGATGATTGCCCTGCGGTATTGGAACGACTGGACCAACAGCCTGTACTATATCACGGATGAGAACCTGTTCAGCATCCAGGCGATCCTCAACAATATGCTGACCAATATCCAGTTTCTTGCCAGCAACACCAACATGAACATGGACGCTTCCACGCTGGCCAGCCTTCCCTCCGTGGGCATCCGCATGGCGATCGCCGTGGTAGGTGTGCTGCCCATCCTGATCGTTTATCCCTTCTTCCAGAAGTACTTTGTCAAAGGTATCGTTGTTGGCGGCATCAAAGGCTAAAACCATCTTTATTTTTTGAATTGAAAGGAGCAATCCCTATGTCCATTCCCTATGTAGCCCGCGACCAAGGCGGCGCGTATCTCGTTGTTCACGACAAGCCCTTCCTGCCCCTGGGCGGGGAACTGCACAACTCCTCCGGCTCCAGCCTGGAGTATCTGGAACAGAACGTCTGGCCGGTGCTGCGGCCTCTTGGCGGCAACTTCTACCTGACCCCTGTCTACTGGGAGTGCATGGAGCCGGAAGAGGGCGTCTACGACTTCACCCTGGTGGACGGCGTCATCGCCCAGGCCCGCCGGGAGGGGGTCAAGCTGGGACTGCTTTGGTTCGGGACCTGGAAAAACGGCGCCTCCGATTATGTGCCCCTGTGGCTGAAACAGGATCACAGCCGGTATTTCCTGGCCCGGGATGAGAAGGGAACCCCCATCCACACCATCTCCGCCTTCTGCCAGGAGGTTTTGGAGCTGGACAAAAAGGCCTTCATGGTCTTGATGGAACACCTGAAGGAAATCGACGGGGAGGAGAACACCGTTATCACTGTCCAGGTGGAAAATGAGGTGGGCATCTGGATGCACGACCGGGACTTCTGCCCCCAGGCCAATGAGGCTTTTTCCCGGGAGATCCCTCAAGAGGTGGCGGAACTGTTCCAGGCTTCCGGTACCTGGGAGCAGGCCTTCGGGAAGGACGCCTGCCACCAGTTCGAGGCCTATTACTACGCCAAATATGTGGAGGCCATCGCCGCCGCTGGCAAGGCCGTGTACCCCATCCCTCTGTTTATGAACTGTGTGGCCACCCTGGGGGATTTTTCTCCCGCCGGCGGTCCCAATTTCGATGCCCACAAGATGTGGATGGCCTTCGCCCCCTCTATCGACTGGTTCAGTCCCGACCTGTACGCCCCCCAGTTCCGGGAGATCGCGGGACGCTTTGTCCACGACGGAAACTCCCTCTTTATCCCTGAGACCGGTGGGGGCATGGATACCACCGCCAAGTTCCTCTACGCCATGGGAGGGCTCAACTGCTTTGGGTTCAACCCCTTTGGCTGCGAGGACTTCTTCGACAACGTGGTGCCTGTCTCCGATTTGGATTGGGCCAACGTGGGGGTAGGCTCTGGTTATGCTCCCGGCGCTGGGGAGCGGATGCGGAAAGCCTATGAGCTGGTTTGGGCCCTCTGGCCTCAGATCCGCAAGGCCCACGAGACGGGGAAAATATGGGGGTTCCTCCAAACCCCCGGCCAAATGCCCATGGAGAAGCTCCAGATTCCCGGCTACCAGGTGACGGTGGGCTACGGGAAAAAGTCCCGTCCCATGGACCCGCCCATGGACCCCGGCGAGGCGGGGCGGACCCTGGGCGGCGGGTTCCTTTTGGAACTTTCGGAAAACCAGTACCTGTTGGTGGGCACCAACTGCCATGTGACCTTTGAGGCCCCTGTGGGCAGCACCGACACCGTGTTCGTGGGGGACAAGCGGGAGATGCTCCTGCAAGACGGCGCGCTCAAGGAGGGCCGCATCCTCAACGGCGACCAGCGGAATGTGACGGGCATTGGTCTGACGCCCGCTGTTTTGAAGGTCACTTTGGACAAACATCGCTGAACATATGCGCAAAGGAGGAAGTGCTATGAAACCGATTCCTGAACTGAGAGACGATGGAGCTGGACTTGTCCTGTACAGTGACGGCAAACCTTTCCTAGCCCTAGGCGGGGAGGTGCACAACTCATCCGCCTCCGATTTGAACTATATGAGGGAGATTGTCTGGCCTGCGGTGAAGCGCCTGGGTGGGAATTTCCTGCTGGTTCCGGTGTACTGGGAGTGTTTGGAGCCGGAGGAGGGAGCTTTTGATTTTACCCTGGTGGACGGGCTGCTCCATCAAGCGGAGGAAAACGGGTACAAGCTGGGGCTTTTGTGGTTCGGCCTGTGGAAGAGCATGGGTTCCGACTTCATGCCTTTGTGGTTGAAACGGGACCACAGCCGGTACTTCCTCCAAAGGAACGGGGAGGGAGCTCCCACTCAGATGGTCTCTCCCTTCTGCCAGGAAGCCCTGGAGCTGGACCGCCGCGCTTATGTCCGCCTGATGGAGCACCTGAGAGACTATGACACTCAGCGAACCGTGCTGCTCGTTCAGGTGGAAAACGAACCGGGTGTCTGGTTTTATGAACGGGATTTCTCCGGTGCGGCTAACAAGGCATATGCCCAGGAGATCCCCCCGGAAGTGGCGGAGGTGTATGGGGTCAGCGGCACCTGGGAGGAAGCCTTCGGGGAGAAAGCTCCGGCCCGGTTTATGAGCTGGGCTTACAGCCGTGCCCTAGAACAGTTGGCCTCCGCTGGGAAACGGGTTTACCCACTGCCTACCTTCACCAACTGTGTTCCCAGTGAGGAGGGCTTTGTGGTGTCAGGTACCTGCACCCCAGGGAACTTTGCCATGTGGCGAAAATTCTGCCCTTCCCTGGAGGTGTACGGCCCCAATGCCTACGGACCTCGGTTTGACGCCATCGCTCAGGCTTTTGACACACCGGAAAATCCCCTGTGGGTACCGGAGACGGACAACAACGCTGCTGCGGCAGCCAAATTGATCTACGCACTGGGGGCGCGCAACTTGGGAATGTTCTCCCCCTTTGGAGTGGAGGAGTACTACGCTTCCCTGTCCGACTGTGACCATGCCAACATGGGCACTTCCCCTGATCCTCAGCGAGATGGGACTGCCCTGGGACAGGCTTACCGGTTAGCCCTGGCTTTGTGGCCCCAGATCCGCTTGGCCCGACAAGAGGGGAGACTGTCTGGGTATTTCCTGGAGGAATCGAATCTCGCGGGTAAAACCACCCAGCTGGACGGGATGACTGTGAAAGTAGAGACGAGTAAGCCCGGGGCCGGAGGGCTCCTCTTGCTTCGGATAGGTACAAGAGAGTATTTGGCCTTTGGCGTCAACACGGTGGTGAGCTTCTATGCCCACCGTGGCGACCGGGCACCTCTGACCGTCTGGAACAAGCGGGAGATGCTCCTGCAAGACCGCACGCTCAAAGAGGGGCGCATCCTCAATGGAGACCAGCGGAACGTGACGGGTTTCGGCCTGACCCCCGCTGTGCTGAAGGTCACTCTGGACACGCACTGCTAAAACATAGGGAGGAGCAACCATGAACATTCGGCAAGAACAAACCTTTCTTTGCACAGAGGACTATCCCATTGTAGAGACGGCGGCTGGGAAAGTCCACGGATTTGTAGACGGGGATGTGTTCTGCTTCCGCGGGATGGAATACGCCCAGGCGGAGCGCTTTCAGGAGCCCCGGCCGGTAAAGCCGTGGGAGGGGGTGAAAAAAGCCTTTGACTATAGTTATGGATGCCCGGAAATGACATATAGCCTCCAGGGAAAAGAGCCCGGCGGGAGTTTGATGATCGCCCAGCGGTTCTGGCACATGAGCGAGCACGTCCAGAACTTGAATGTCTGGACGAAGTCTATTGACAAAGAAGCCAAGCGGCCCGTCATGGTGTGGATGCACGGCGGTGGTTATGCCGCAGGTTCGGCCACCCATCTGTACTCCTACGAGGGGTGGGAGATGGCCCACGCCTACGATGTGGTGGTGGTCACTGTGAACCACCGGCTGAATATGCTGGGATTTTTGGATCTGTCTGCTTTCGGGGAGCGGTACCGCCACAGCGGCAATTTGGGCATGGCGGATCTGGTGGCCGCCCTTCACTGGGTGCGGGACAACATTGCCTCCTTCGGCGGTGACCCAGACAACGTGACTATCTATGGGCAATCTGGCGGCGGCGGGAAGGTCACCACCCTGATGCAGATGCCCGCAGCCGATGGATTGTATCACAAGGTCATCGCCCAAAGCGGTGTGATGCGCATGGGGCCCGATTCCAGCCGTGCGGGAGAATTGGCTCAAAAGGCGGTAGCAAACCTGGGCCTGACCCCGCAGACCATCCAAGAGATTGAAACGGTGCCCTATGAAAAACTGTCGGCGGCGGTTCAGCAGGCCGCGCAGGAGCTGGGGCTGCCTCCCTTCGGCGCCTGGGCGCCCGTTCCCGATGGAGACTATTATGTGGGCAATGCGTTTGACGTGGGCTTCCGCAAGGAGACCGCCCACATTCCCATGATTGTGGGTTCCTGTCTGTCGGAATTTGACTCCAGCCCGGTTGGGGACAAGAGCCGCTGGACAGACGATCAGAGGAAAGCGGTGGTGGAGGCACGCTTTGGTTCGGAGGCGGGTAGGGTCATGGAGGCCTATGCCAACGCCTACCCGGAGGTGGACGTCTCCTACGCCGCGGCGGTTGACCGGCGGGTGCGCCCGGCGGTGTTGGAGTTTACCGCTCTGCGCAACCGGGATGCCAAAGCCCCCGTTTTTAACTACATTTTCGCTTTTGAGTCCACCTTCTTGGGCGGCCAGCTGCCTGGACACAATGGGGATTTGCACTTCATGTTCCACAACGCCTTTGGGCAGGAGGCCATGCGGAAAGAGGGGGTCACCGGCCCCTTGCAGGACGCCATGGCGGGGGCATGGGCAGCCTTTGCCGAGACTGGCTCTCCCAACGGCCCCGGGCTACCCCAGTGGGAGCCCCACACGGCGGAGAAGCCGACCACTATGCTTTACGGGGACCACTCCCATCAAGTGGTTGGCCACGACGCGGAGCTGATGGAGGTTTTGGCTGCGCTGCCCAAACCCCTGGTGATTTAAGAGAGGAGGAGGCGAGAATATGCGCTGCGGATCACCCGTGTTTGGCATAGTGCGGGACACAGCTCCTGTTGTCCGAACCAGCTCAGGGGCTGTGCTAGGTGAAAATCGAGAGGGTGTGGCTGTTTTCCGGGGCATCCCCTACGGCGGGGATGTGAGCGGAGAAAACCGGTTCCTTCCGGCAGAACCGGCCGCCCCTTGGGAGGGCGTGCGGGACTGCACAACAAATGGCCCCATAGCCGTTCAGTTTGGCACCAGTATTTCCGGCTCCGCCGATTTCGGCGACTATTTCTCCGGCGGCCACCCGGAAAAGTTTGGCTGCGAAAAAGAGGTTCAGGGGGAAAACTGCCTGGTGCTCAATGTGCTCACCCCTGGCCTGGATGAGGGAAAGCGCCCGGTGGTGGTTTACATTCACGGCGGCGGGTTCGCCACGGGGTCCGGCACGTTGGTGCTGGGGGCGGATCAATGGGTCCGGGAGGAGGACTTGGTCGTTGTGGGGGTCAACCACCGGCTGAATGTGTTCGGCTATCTCAATCTCGGCGCTTATGACCCTGCCTACAGTGCAAGCGGCATGGCGGGCATCCTAGACCTGGTGTTGGCGCTTCGGTGGGTGCGGGACAACATTGCCTCCTTTGGCGGAGACCCGGAAAAAGTTACCATCATGGGCGAGTCCGGCGGGGGAGGGAAGGTCAATCATTTGCTGGCTCTAAAGGAGGCCACGGGATTATTCCGGGCAGCCATTGTAGAGAGCGGATCTGGTGCCCCTTCCACACTGTCCCCCGAAGCGGCATGGCTCACAGCCAAGGGTCTCTTGGATAAGCTGGGCATCCCTGAGGAGGATTGGAAGAAACTGCTGGAGATCCCCGCCCAAGACCTGCTCCAGGCCACCGCAGATTTCTCCATGTCCTTCAGCCCCAGTGGAGACGAGGAACATTTGCCCTATAACGCCGCAGGCGAGTATTGGGAGGCCAATCCCGCGCTCACCTTGTTGGTGGGCGCCTCCGCCGACGAGGTAGCAGCGTTTGACGATCCAGAACCCCTTACTTGGGAACAGCTTCGGCAGCGTCTGGTGGGGGAAGGGGAGGAGACTTTCCCGGAAATCTCCCCTGGCCAGGACGAGAAAGGCCGCCGGAACTGGGGCGCGAAACTGTCTGGCCGGAAGGGCGGGCTGGACGGTACCCCGGGTATCACTCCAGACAACGTAGACCAAGCGATTGCTATATTTAGAGAGCTATCCCCCGATGCCGACCCGTATCACATTTTAATGCGGATTCGCTCCCAGTGCGGCCCCCTGGGGGCAGGAGCTTATCAGCAGGAGATCAGCAAGGCTGCAAAGGGGCAGGGCGCCGTATATGGATATTACGTCACCTTTCAGGCGCCGCATCCCCGCCATCCCGAGCAAAGGTTCGCGTGGCACACGGCGGATCTGCCTCTGCAAATGCGGGTAGTCGCCTATAAATCCTGCGAAAAGGTTTCCGAAGCCATGGCCCACGCCTGGGCAGCGTTTATCCGCACCGGCAGCCCCAGCACACCAGAGCTCTCCTGGCCGCCTTTCACACTGGAAGAGAAAAAGGTCCTGGTGTTTGGGGACCACCCTCACGTGGAGAGCGATCCTACCGCGCCCTATCGGGAGTTTAACTTGTGACAACTAGGGAGGAGTTTTTATGGATTCCATGGAAAAAAGCACCCAGGAAGGCCCCCGCTGGCTGTGGTACCCGGGGGACATGGAGATCTACCACTGCATGAAACAGAATTTCAGCCGGGAGGAGCGGGGCTTCGACTGGCCCGCCTACTGGCACATGGACGATTGGAATAAAAGCGTCCTGTTTACTAAAACGGCGGAACTGTCCGAAAAAACGTCCTTTACCCCCTACGCCAACGGGGTGGGCTATATGGAGGTGAACGGGCAAAAGCACCCCTTTGGGCAAAAGATCACCTGCGGCCCGGGGAAGGTGGAGTTCAGCTCCTTGGTGGGCAACATGACCGGCCTGCCCGCCCTGTATGTGGAGGGGGATGTGATCCGCTCCGACACCACCTGGCGGGTGACCAACTACCCCACCTCCCCCGAGATCTCCCATCAAACACCTCCGGTTCTCCCCGGGTGGTCGCCTTTGTACAGCAAGCGGGAGCTGTCCCCGGATGACATCCCCTATCGGGAAAAAGAGTGTGAGCCTGTGTCCGAAAAAGCGTCCACCAGCGCCCAGGGGAATCCCGGCACCCTCTACGACTTCGGGCGGCTTGTCAACGGCACGGTGAAGCTGGTATCCGAAAAGCCGGTCACCCTCTGCTATGGCGAGTCCGACCTGGAGGCTTTGGACGAGCGTTGGTGCTACTACAAGGAAGAGCACGCCACCACCGCCACCAGGCCCCGCCGCCGGGCCTTCCGGTATCTGTTTATCCCCGGTGTGAAGCCAGGGGAGGTGCCCCTCACCGCTGTCCACACCTATGTGGACATCCCCGTGAAGGCCAAGTTCCACTGCGATGTCGAGCTGCTCAATCGGATTTTCGATGTGTCCGTGGAGACCTTCCGCCAGTGCAGCGGCCTGTTCTTCCTGGACGGCGTGAAGCGTGACCGGTGGGTCTGGGCTGGGGACGCCTACCAAAGCTATGTGGTAAACCCCTACGTCTTTTTCGACCCGGAGATCAACAAGCGCACCCTCCTGGGCCTGCGGGGGAACCTGGGTATCCAGCAGCACCTGAACACCATCGTGGATTACTCCCTGCTGTGGGTGCTGGGGGTGGAGCACCAGTACCAGATGACCGGGGATCTGGCGTTCATCCAGGAGATCTTCCCCAAGGTGGAGGACTTGATGGATCTGTGCCTGAGCCAGACTCAGGAGCAGGGCTTCATCGTTGGCCGGCCTCAAGATTGGACGTTCATCGACTGGGCCGACATCGACAAAACCGGCCCGGTGGCGGCGGAGCAGGTGCTCTTCGTCAAGGCCCTGGAAACCATGGCCCAGCTGTGCCATCTCACCGGCCGGGATGGCGCTGAATACGCCCGGAAGGCCAAGGAGCTGAAGGAAAACCTCAACCGCTATTTTTGGTCGGAGGAACTGGGCGCCTACATCGACTCCTACGAGTCCGGGAAAAACCACGTCACCCGCCACGCCAACATCTTTGCCGTGGTGTTCGATGTGGCCAGCCAGAAGCAGAAGGAGAGCATCGCCAAAAACGTTCTGCTCAATCCCCAAGTGCCCCAGATCACCACGCCGTATTTCCAATTCTTCCAGCTGGACGCCCTGTGCCGGCTGGGGTATCTGGACCAGGTGATGGAGCGGATCAAGTCCTACTGGGGCGGCATGCTGGAGCGGGGAGCGGTTACCTTCTGGGAGGAGTTTGATCCCAGCCAGCAGGCCCCCGAACAGTACGCCATGTACGGCGATCCTTTCGGCAAGAGCCTGTGCCACGCCTGGGGAGCCAGCCCCGTCTACCTGCTTGGAAAGTATTTTCTCGGAGTACGGCCCACCGCCCCAGGGTATAAGACCTATGAGGTGAAGCCCGTCACCCGGTTTTTCCGGGAACTGGACTGCCAGGTGCCTGTGGGGGATGGCGTGGTGCGTATCGTCTTAAAGGACGGGAACCTGGAAACTTCCTTCCAAGGGGGAACACCCACCTAATCGCTATACAATATTTCTCAAATGGAATAAGTGCCCGCCCTCTGTCTGCCAGTTTTGGGACAGAGGGCGGGCTATTTTTTTCGCTTTTTTTCTCTTTCCTTACCATTCCCGTGCCCCACCCGTTTGGATGGAACTCAAAAAATCCATCGAAACGGAGGAAAAAGGCATGGAAAAGATCCATCCCAAAAGAAGGCACGACAAAGACAATCCCTATACGATCTGGAAGGAGGAAGATGGCAGCTGCCATCTTTCTTTTTTCGATGGGGAAAGGAAATTTCATGAGTTGGAAATTCCACCGCAACTCTATCAGCTGTTTGACCGGTTTGAGCTAGAGGATCTGTCCCACCTGAACAAGGTGGACCGGCACTGGTCAGAGGAAGAACTAAACGGAAAACTGGTGGAACATATTTTGTTTCTAAACGCAGATTCCAAAGAGGAACAGCAGGTGGAGAACCGGGTATTTCTCCGCCCGGCGTTGGCGGGGCTTTCCCCAACCCAACGGAGGCGCCTCATCTTGTATACAGTGCGGGAGCTTACCTTTGAGGAAATCGCTAGAAAGGAAAAATGCTCCCGGCATGCTGTGGAGAAGTCCGTGGCGGCAGCTTTGAAAAAAATTCAAAAATATTTCAAATGAGGGTTGCATTTTGGGCCCTTAAGTGAGGTAGTGGGTGAAGGGAGAAAATCCTTTCACCCATTCCTTTTGTACCTTGAAAACCAAATACGCACTTCATCCGGTCCACACCCGCTGCGGGGTGAGGAGCCAAAGCCAATCCAGAGGTCCCGCCAAGATCTCCCCAAGGGGAGGGAGCGAGAAGGACGCTCTGGAGCTGCCGGGCGGCACCCGGCAGGGCGATGATCCGCAGTGTGGGAATGAACCTTCTGCCCAGCCATAGGCCGAGCGTTGAAGCCGGGGAAACCCCGGTGAGCCGTCGCACCCCTTGGGGGCAGCCGGAAGGAAATGCCGGGGGACGTCAAGTGGGATTCCACCTTTGACTCCCGAGGAGCTGGGCAAGCCGCCAGCCGCCGCGATGAAGTCCCTTTACAGCCCGGGACGCCGGGGGCAAATAGGGCTGTATTCTCATAAAAAGGTTTCACCCGCTGGGAGAGGTCTATGCTTTTACGGCAATCCGCCTACGCTGCCCAGCGGGTGAGGCCCCTACATAAATTCCCTAGAATACCACCCAAAGGAGGACAAGCCTATGCACGCCCGGGATTCTCCCCAATAATTTCCACACGCCATCAATCCCACTCTCAAAGGAGGAACAGTGCACATGAAAAAGAACACAAAACCAAGACGGCTTTTGGCCCTGCTCCTGGCCTTGACCTTGGCCCTGGGGATGATCCCCCTCTCCGCCAGCGCCGCCAGCCAGGAAAACATCTACCACGACCCCACGGAGCACTGGCTGGAGGGCGGCTCCCGGGCCGACACCTTCACCCAGAACGCCACCCGCACCTACGGCACCATGTGGTGCCGGTACTGCACCGAGGAGCAAAACGGCAGCGTCACCCAGCCCTATGTCTACACCGCCTGCATCACCTACCGGGTGCCGGAGTACACCTCTACCGGTGTGTCAGGCGCTGTGCGGAACATCGGTTACTCGGATGGCTACACCACCACCGGGGACACCGCCAATGTGAACTACCAGTCCCCCAACGATGGCGGCATCTACACCGGTTATCATTGGAGCAAATCCATGTGCCTGCGGTGCGGGCGGATCAACACCAACTATCCCCTCAGCGACCACTGCTACGACCGGGACGTGTACATCCTCTACGACTGCGCTTCCAGCTTTGAGCAGCAGACCGGCCCTACGGAAACCACTTGGGAATATCTGGACAGCGATCGGCATATCAAAACCGTGACCCAGGCCAAGTACTGCGGCTTCTGTTTCGGCACCACCAAAACCACCAACACGGTGACGGAGCCCCACGCCCTGGAAGAAGCCATTCGCCCGGAGCTGGCCCATGACCGGTTTGTGGTGATGGACAACTGCCAGGATTGTGAGTACGGCAAGACCCAGTATGTGTTGGCGAAATCCGTGGTGGCCAACTACGAGGGTGTGGTGGACGGCCAGCCCCACACCATCACCGTTTCCGACCTCTCGGAGGCCGGCGTCACTACCCAAATCCGCTATGGGGAGAGCGCGGAAACCTGTACCCTCACCAGTGCCCCCAACTACACCGAGGCGGGCAGCCACCCCGTGTACTACCAAATCACCTACACCTACGATGACGTGAACATGGTGGAGGATGGGGTGGCCTACGTCCGCCTGGTGGACGCCAGCGGCGGCAACAACGATGGTTCGGGCTGCACCTGCGGCTGCGGCAACCCCAACTGCGACTGTCAAAATCCCAGCTGTGGTGGCAACTGCTGTCAAAATTCCTGCGCCGAGGGCCACAACTGGGTGGAGCTGGAAAAGGTGGAACCCACCTGCACGTCCCTGGGCTACACCCGGCGGGTCTGCGTCAACTGCGGCCAGGTGGAGAAGATCGACTATGTGGACTCCCTGGGCCACGCGTGGCAAAGCGTAGTCATCCGGGACGCCACCTGCGAGACTCCCGGCAAGACCTTGGAGATCTGCCAGCGCTGCGGCATCGTGAAGGAAATTGACACCCCCAAGGGGGAGCATCAGTATGAGACCTTCACTGTGGAGGCCAGCTGCACCAGCCCCGGTTACACAGTCAAAGAGTGCTCTGTCTGCGGTGACCGCCACATCACCAACCTGACAGACGCATTGCCCCACAACTATGAAGCTCGGATCACCGAGCCGGGCTGCGAAACGGGTAGCAGCACCTTGCATATCTGCGAGGGCTGCGGTTCCAGCTTCATCACCGACTACACCGACCCCCTGGGCCACGCCTGGGATGAGGGGAAGGAGATCACCAGCCCCACCTGTGACGGCGCGGGGGTCATCCAGTACATCTGCACCCGCTGTGGCCTGACCCGTCTGGAGGCCCAGGACGCCATCGGACACACTCCTGGCCCCGAGGCCACCTGCACGGAACCCCAAATCTGCACGGTTTGCGGGGCCATCTTGGAGCTTCCCAAAGGCCACACTCCCGGCGACTGGATCGTGGACAAGGAACCCACCGCCGATGAGGAAGGCAGCAAGCACCAGGAGTGCGTGGACTGTGGGGAGATCCTGGACACGGAGACCATCCCCAAGCTGGGCTATGAGGAACACCCCTATTTTATGGTGGGCTACCCGGACGGCACTTTCCGGCCACAGGGGGAAATCACCCGGGCGGAGGCTGCGGCCCTGTTCTCCAACCTGCTGTCCCAGCAGAAGGATGTGGACATCCATACCGTGGCGGACGCTGGATTTTCCGACATTCCCGCCAACGCCTGGTATTCAGGCCATGTGTGGTTTCTTGACCAGTATGACATCATCTCCGGAGTGGGGGACAACAAATTCGCCCCAGAAGAGCCCATCACCCGAGCCGAGTTCACCGCCATGGCTGTGAAGTTCTTCAATGTCTACGATGGCGGCGACGAGGAGCTAAAGGAAGAGTACGCCCAATTCAACGACATCGCCCCCGGCTACTGGGCGGCGAAGTTTATCGAAGAGGCTGCCCTCCGTGGCTGGATTTCCGGCTACGAGGACGGCTCTTTCCGGGGGGAAAACTCCATCCTCCGGGCCGAAGCAGCCGCGGTGGTCAACGGGCTGCTGGGACGGGAAGTGGACATGGAGTATGTCAACCAGAATACCGGCAGCCTTATCACCTTCCCGGACGTGCTGCCCTCCTACTGGGGCTATGGACACGTCATGGAGGCTGCCAACGCCCACGATGCTGACTGCACCGGGGAGCATGAAGTGTGGGCGGCGTGACTTTTTTCCTCTCATTTGGTAAGCGGCTAAGTCTTTAGCTCGCTGGGGAGAATCGCTGGAAAACGTTTTTCACGATTCTCTGGGTAAATGCCGCGCCAGCGGCATTTACCTTACATAGGCGGCAAGGCTGCCAATACGTTGAAGGAGGATTGATTTCAGTGAAAAAGACATATTATCGCGGCGATGTGTACATGGCGGACTTGGGCCAGGGCGTTGGCTCAGAGCAGGGCGGCTCCCGGCCGGTGGTCATCGTCCAGAATGATACCGGCAACCATTACAGCCCCACCGTGATCGTGGCGGCTATGACCAGCAAGGGGAACACCAAAGCGAAGCTGCCCACCCATTTCGTCTTGAAGGGTTTTACCCAGATGCCGTCCCTGGTGCTGTGCGAGCAGATCCGCACCCTGGACAAGCAGCGCTTGGGAGAGTATGTAGGTCGGCTGACCCAAAAGGAACTCCAGCAGCTGGATTACGCCTTGGCAGTCAGCTTCGGCTTGCGAAGGCCGCCCAAGAAACGCAAGGAGAAAATCCATAAGTCGGCTTTGACCATGACCTTATGCCCCTCCTGTGCCGAGGCCTTCTGCTGGGATGGGGAGCACACCCTTAAACGGGTGGACGCCGTTTCTCTCGTGAAAGATTTGTGTACCTTCTGTGGACAGCGGTATGGGTATGAGTACCGGGTATATGGACGGAAGGAGGGAGCATGAATCAAGACAGTGCCTTATCTAAAAAGAACGATATAGTTTCTTTCCCAAGGGAATCCACCTACTCCATTGGGAACGTGACCTACCGGGTGGCGTCCCATTTCAGTGAGGATGGGAAATCCCTGCCAAAGATGGTAGAACGTGTTTTGATGGAACACATTCGCAAAACTGTCCCTCGCACATTTGAAAAACCTCCGCCTGGAGCGGTATAATCAGGGTGCAACATTGCTTATTTGGCTGCAAGGAAGGAGGAACCATGGCAAAGCCAAATAAAAAATCCACTCCTGTTGAGGAGTGGGAGGACAACATCACAGCCCTGTATGTGCGCCTGTCCCGGGACGATGAGCTGGAAGGGGAGAGCAACTCCATCTCCAACCAAAAAGCCCTGCTCACCGACTACGCCCGGCGAAACAAGTACCCCAATGTCCATATCTTTGTGGATGACGGCGTGTCTGGCGTCACCATGAACCGGGATGGGTTCCAGGAGATGATGGCCCTGGTGGAGGCGGGAAAAGTCTCCACCGTGATTGTCAAGGATATGTCCCGCCTGGGCCGGAATTACTTGGAAGTGGGCCAGCTCACAGAGACCATTTTTCCCATGCACAACGTCCACTTCATCGCCGTCAACGGTGGGGTGGACAGCGACAGGGGCGAGGACGATTTCACGCCTTTCCGCAACATTATGAACGAGTGGTACGCCAAGGACATGAGCCGGAAAATGCGCTCCAGTATGCGGACAAAAAGCAAACAGGGGTACGCCATAGGACAGCCGCCTTTCGGCTATATGCATGACCCGGAAAACCGGAAGCGATGGGTGATCGACCCGGAAGGGGCAGAGGTGGTTCGCCATATTTACTCATTGCGAAAGGAAGGCACCAGCATCAATGATATTGCCAAGCAGCTCAAAAGGGAAAAATACCTGATCCCATCTGTGTACTCTATGCGGAAAGGATTCCGCAAACCGACGAAACAGGCTGTCCGGGGCGATTATTTGTGGGACACCAGCATGGTGCGCCAGATTCTGCGGAATCAGGAATATGTGGGGGATGTTCTCAACTTCCGTACTTACAGCAAGTCCTACAAGCTAAAAGAGCGGCTGGAAAACCCTCGGGAAAATTGGGAGATCCATAAAGATGTCCACGAGGCCATTATCTCCAGAGAGGATTGGGAGGCCGTCCAAAAGACCTTTGGAGACACGAAATACAGGAAGCCTCTGCACATTGAAAAAAATATGTTCTGCGGCTACCTCAAGTGTTCCGATTGTGGAGCGAATCTCAATTACAAATACACCCACGACAACCCGGACAACCACTACTTTTCTTGCCGCAATAAGCGGGCTGGAAACGGCCTTGCAGCAAAACCCATCACATCCGGGTGGATGTGATCACCGAACTGGTGCTTCGCAACCTCTCTGAGATCGTTCGGTTTGCCGCAGCCTTTGAGGACGAGTTTGTGAAGATCGTCATGGACGAGCAATACAAGCAAATCCAAATCCAGCAGAGGAAGAACCAGGAAACCCTGCAAACGCTCCTCGCCCGCAACCGGGAGGTAGATGTGCTGTACGAGAAGCTGTTCGAAGAAAAAATCCTCGGCAATCTTACCGAGGACCGTTTCAAAAAGCTGTCGGAAAAGTACGAGGACGAGCAAGCCGAACTGACCCAGCGCATCCGGCACATGAAAAAAGTGGTGGCGGAGGAGCAAAAGCACGAGCTAAATGCCGAGGGATTCCTCCAGCTGGTGCGGAAGTACACCGACATCCAGGAGCTGACCCCGGAAATTCTCCGGGAGTTCATCGACAAGATTGTGGTGCATCACCGGGAAAAACAGGGGAAAGAAACCTTCCAGCAGGTGGACATCTATTACCGTTTCATCGGCCATGTGGAATTGCCCAAGCTGAGCAAGCCTCAGCGGGAGGCGTATCTGCTCAGCTTTGGGCGGGAGCAGGAAAAAGCAGCGGTGTGAAATTTTTTGGTAGCACGGCTCGATGTTTGGCTTAGAGATGCGAAGCAGCGCTAAGCCATACTCGGGGAAGATGCTGTGTTAACAGCGTCTTCCTTACATAAAAAAGAAAATACCCATAGGAGCTCAGGCCCCTTATGGGTATCCACTATGGTGCGGGTAACAGGACTTGAACCTGCACGGGAAGCCCACCAGAACCTAAATCTGGCGCGTCTGCCAATTCCGCCATACCCGCAGGGCAGAAACATAGCTTTTTTATTATACGCCCTCTCTCTGAAAATCGCAAGCGGAAATTACAGAAGTTTTACTTGCTTTTTATAAGAAAAGAGAGTATCCTATCACATGCAGGTATCCCTGCGGTCAGTCGCGACATCCTGACCTAAAAAAATACTAGGAGGAAAATTGAATATGAGCACTTCCAAAAAAGTCCGCTTTCTGGCGCTGGGCGCTGTGATCGCGGCGCTTTACGCTGTCCTGACCTATGTGGCCGCGGCAGTAAACTTGGCCTATGGTCCTGTGCAGTTTCGCTTTTCAGAGGCGTTGACCGTGCTGCCGGTGTTTACCCCCGCCGCGATCCCAGGCCTGACCCTGGGCTGTGTCATCGCCAACCTGGGCAGCCCTCTGGGCGTGGTGGACTGGATTTTTGGTCCCCTTGCCACCCTGCTGGCTGCTTTGGCCACCTATTTGGTAAAGGATGTGAAGATAAAAGGCCTGCCTGTTTTGGCGCCGCTGCCTCCGGTTATCACCAATGTGGTGATTGTGGGCTTTGAGCTGGCCTGCCTCTCCGAAGCGGGAACCTTCGGCTTGGGAAACTTCACGGCTGCTGCCTTTGGGGCCTCCGCGCTCAGCGTGGGAATTGGAGAGCTGGTGGTCTGCTATGTGCTGGGTCTGCCTTTCATCATGCTTCTCCAGCACAGCAAGGCTTTGGACCGGTTGGCCGCGTAAGGGATTTTGGAACAAAAGGAGAAGGAGAAAGAGGATTCGCCATGCCCGATTTTAGTGAGTTTCAACAGAGATTAAGCGAAAAAATCAAAACAACGCCCCCGGTGAGAGTGATTGTAATCAGCTTTGCTCTCATCATTCTGGTGGGAACTGCCCTGCTGATGCTGCCCATTTCCTCAAAGGTGGGGGGGACCAGCTTGGTCGATGCGTTGTTTACCATCACGTCGGCCACTTGTGTGACCGGACTGGTGGTGGGAGATACCTTCACCCTGTGGACGCCCTTTGGCCAGGGAGTGATTCTGGCCTGTATCCAGCTGGGAGGCCTGGGGCTTTCTACTCTGGCAATCGGTTTTTCCCTGCTGGTCCGGCGAAAGCTGGGAATTCGGGAGATGAAGCTCGCCAGCGAAAGCTCTGGCGGCAGCGGGCTGGATATTGCCGGCCTGTTGAAGCTGACCATCGGATTTACCTTCGCCTGTGAAGCTATCGGCGCTTGCCTGCTGGCTTTGCGGTTTATTCCCATGTTTGGCGTAAACGGCATTTGGCCCTCTATCTTCTGCGCCATTTCGGCCTATTGCAACGCCGGATTCGACGTGCTGGGCTTTGTGGAGGGGAACAGCAGTATGACCGCTTTCGCGGGAGATCCGCTGGTCTCCTTGACCATTTCCTTTCTCATTATTATCGGCGGCTTGGGCTTTATTGTGGTGCAGGATATTTACCTGTGCAAAATTCAGCCCCTGTTTCGCCACAAGGACACAACCCGGCTGAATTTCCACTCTCAGATCTGCCTGCGGGTCACCATTGCCCTGCTGGCGTTTGGCACACTCGGCTTCTTTTGGCTGGAGTTCAACAACACCATGGAGGGGCTGAATATTCTGGAAAAGCTGAACTGCGCCTTTTTCCAGTCCACCAATACCCGTACAGCGGGCTTTGCCTCTGTGGATATTGCTTCCCAGTTTGAGTTTACCAAGGTCCTTTCGGTGCTGCTGATGTTTATCGGCGCCTGCCCCGGTTCTACCGGCGGCGGTATCAAAACCACCACGCTGACCGTTTTAATCATCACCGTGATCTGCACCGTCCGCGGCAAGGACGATGTGGTGGTTCTGCACCACCGCTTTTCCACCCCAACGGTTTATAAGGCCTTCACATTGACCTTTGTCGCGATTCTTCTGGTGTTCGTCGACGCGGGCGTTATCAGCTCCTTAAATCCGGACATCCTGTATATCGACTGTCTTTACGAGGCGACCTCAGCGTTTGGCACAGTGGGCCTTTCCGCCAGTGTCACGCCCAACCTGGACCCCATTTCCAAGCTGATTTTAATCTTTACCATGTTTATCGGCCGTGTGGGTCCCCTTTCCTTCGGACTTTCCATTTTAAAGCGGAAGTCCAAGGGAGATTCCATCTATCCAGAGGGCCGCATGCTCATCGGTTAAACAGAATAACAGCGAAATGAAAAGCCTTCCCATGGGTGCAAACCGTGGGAAGGCTTTTTCTGCTCCAAAGGAACCGCCGCGGTCTTAAAGCGGGGCGAAGGAGAGCCCGATTCTCAAAAGCAAAGCGCGAAAAGGGGCTGCCGCGGCTTGCGGCAGCCCCCAGACCTGTCTGGCGGATTGGTTCACATGGCGGCAGCTTGTCCGGAAACATGGCGTTTGATGGCCTCAAAGGTCTCTTTGCTCAGGACATGCTCAATGCGGCAGGCGTCTTGGGCGGCGATGGCGGGGTCAACGCCCAGAGAGACCAGCCACTGAGTGAAAAGCGTATGGCGTTCGTAGACGCTTTCCGCGATCTTCTGTCCCTTGTCTGTAAGAGAGATGAGCCCGTCCTCGCCCATGGTGATGCAGTCCTGCTCCCGGAGGTTTTTCATGGCCACGCTGACACTGGGCTTGCTGAAGCCCATTTCCGCGGCAATGTCCACAGAGCGCACATTGCCGTTGCGCTCCTTCAGCACCAGGATCGTTTCCAGATAGTTTTCGGCGGATTCCTGAATCTTTGGCAACTCCATCCCTCCAATTTTGTATTATTTCTATTATAACCTGTTTTCATGTGGATTGCAAGGAGAAAAACAGGTCAGGATTGACTGTCAATGGTCTGCTGGATGATGTCCTTCATAATGTCCTTTGTCAGCTGGCCGCTGGCATAGCCGTACACGTTGCCCTCTGTGTCAATCATAAAGGTGGTGGGGAAGGCGGAGATGTAGTATTGATAGAAGGTGTTCTCGCCGCCTGTGTCCATCAGCGTGGGATAGGTGTAGCCGTTTTCCTCCATAAAGGCGGCGATTTCTTCCTGGCTGCCCTCGTTGCCCATGTTGGGATGGGACACCCCCAGGAAAATCACATCTCCGGTGTTTTCCCCATATTCCTCGTACAGCTCTTGAATTTCAGGCATTTCATTGCGGCAGGGGGGACACCAGGTCCCCCAGAAATTTAAAAACACGGTCTTTCCCTTATAGTCAGAAAGGGTATGGCTGTTGCCAAACTGGTCCTCCAGGGTAAAGTCCGGCGCGGGGACGGTTTCCCGGTCCGCCGCGGAGGCGCTCTCCTGCTGGGAGCTTGCCGTCTCCTCCAGGGCCGAGCTGCCGGCGCCGCTGTCCTCCTCTACGGCGGAGGACACAGAGCTGGTTTCTGTTCCGCCAAAGCTGGAAAGATAGCTGGTAAAGCTGTTCATCCATCCGGTGACCATCATCACACCCATAAACACCATCAAGGCGCCGCCTATCTTCACCGTGTACTTTACCACGTTCCGGTGCTTGCGGAACAGCTCCAGCAGAGTGCCGGTAAACAGCCCCACCGCCAAGAACGGCAGCACAAAGCCCAGGGTGTATACGCCAATCAGCAGAAAGCCTTCCGCCGCCTCAGCGGAGGTGGCCATCAGCAGGACGCTGGCCAGGGTGGGTCCCACGCAGGGCGTCCAGGCAAAGCTGAAGGTAAAGCCCAGCACCAACGCCACCAGGGGATTCATGGCGGCCTTGTCCAGCCGGAAGGGCAGCCGGGCTTCCCGGTTCAGCAGCTTGGAGGAGCCGAATATCCCCAGCTGGTACAGGCCGAATAGAATGACCAGCACACCGCCGATCCTTCCCAGCAGCAGCCGGTTTTCCCGGAAGAATTGTCCCGCCGCCGTAAAGCCCAGCCCCAGCAGGAAAAAGGCGAAGCTGATGCCCACCACAAAAAAGGCGGTGTTCAGCAGAACCTTGCGTTGCCTGTAATGGACGTTGCCCTCCTCGTCCACGGTGCGCCCGCCGCCGGACAGGTAACTGATGTACATGGGCAGCAAAGGCAGCACGCAGGGGGAGAAAAAGCTCAGCAGCCCCTGCAAAAACACAGTCAATACCGGTATGCTTGTCTCAACAGAAAAACCCATAGGTCTTGCCCTCCTAACAAGGTGTGTATGGTAACTGTACAGGAAAGCCAGAGAAAAGTCAAGAATCATTTTTATTTTTCTTCCCCTTGCAAAGAAACGGGAAACCGTGCTACTATCTATCTGATAGAAAAAGGAGGCACGGCTTATGATACCCACGGTATTGCTTTACAATTTGGATACGGAAAAGGGACGGAAGATCAAGGCCCTGTGCTTGACGCTGAAGCTTCGGGCGTGCTCTGTGGCCCAGGAGGATTTTTCCCAGCCCTTGGACAGCGTGCTGGGCTTGGCCCCCCGTCAGGAGACTTCCCAGGAGGAAGAGCGCTTTTCCGACGAGCTGCTGGTGATGGCGGGGCTTTCCTCCCGCCAGATGAATCAGCTTCTCCAGGGGTTTCGCAGAAAGAAAATCCCGCCGGTGGAGCTGAAGGCGGTCCTCACCGCCGCCAATGGAAGCTGGAATGCCTTTCAGCTTTGCCGGGAGCTGCGGCTGGAGCATCAGGCCATGCTCCGGGGAGAGAACCTCCACGAAGGAGGAGCCCTGTGAAGCTGCTGATCTCTCCGGCTAAGAAAATGCGGGTGGAGGCGGACTTTCTTCCGCCCCAATCCCAGCCGCCGTTCTTGGAAAAATCTGCCCAGCTGCTGGAATACCTGCGGGGCCTTTCCCTGTCGGAGCTGAAACGCCTGCTGGCCTGCAACGAGAGCCTGGCCCAAGAAGCCTGGCGGAATTTCCGCTCCCTGGACCTGGAGAACGGCCAAACCCCGGCCCTCCTTGCTTACCACGGCATCCAGTATCAATACATGGCGCCGGGGCTGTTCACCCAGGAGCAGCTGGACTATGTGGGGGACCGGCTGCGCATTCTTTCCGGCTTTTATGGGGTTCTGCGTCCCTTTGACGGGGTTAGTCCGTACCGTTTGGAAATGCAGGCCAGGATGAAAACCTCCTTTTGCAAAAGCCTCTATGACTTTTGGGGAGATTCCCTGGGAAATTTTCTGGCGGCAGAGGACAGCGTCCTGGTGAACCTGGCCTCTGAGGAGTACGCCAAGGCGGTGCGTTCCTCCGTAAAGGGAAAAGCCAGATTCATAACCTGCGTCTTTGCAGAAGAGCCGGAGCCTGGAAAGCTGGTGGAAAAGGGCGTATACGTCAAGATGGCCCGGGGGGAAATGGTGCGCTTTGCCGCGGAACGCCAGCTTCAGACGCCGGAGGAGCTTCAGGCCTTCAACCGGCTGGGATACAGCTTTGCCCCCCTGCTGTCCGGGGAGGAGGCTTATGTGTTCCGCCGGACGGTGCCGCCGGAATCTGTAAGAACTTTTCAGGGAGAATAAAGATTGTTGTCAGAAATTTGCAAGAAATGGCTGGTATGATAGTGCCATGGAAAAGGAACGCCGGAGGACGCCTCCGGCAGCCGCCTGGAAACAACTGCCGGGCGGGCGTGAGGGGACCCCCCTGGAAAGGAACAGCCATGAAAGTCTTGCGAATTGTCCGAAACCTGGTCCTGCTGGTGCTGGCCCTGTGCTTGTGCGCGGTGCTGGCCCTGGCGTTTTTAGGGTGGCAGATGTACACCCAGGCGCTGGAGGCCATGCCCCTGGACCAGCGGGTGCGGCAGGTTCAGTCCCAGGAAAGCTACACAACCTTTGAGGAGCTGCCGGACACCTATGTGGACGCGGTCATCGCCGCGGAGGACCACCGCTTTTATGAGCACGGCGGCATTGATCTTATCGCCATTGGGCGGGCGCTGGTCAACGACATCAAGGCCATGTCCTTTGTGGAGGGAGGCAGCACCATCACGCAGCAGCTAGCCAAAAACCTGTATTTCACCCAGGAGAAGGAGCTGACCCGCAAGGTGGCGGAAATGTTCATGGCCTTTCACATCGAGGCCAATTACAGCAAGGAGGAAATCTTCGAGCTGTATGTAAACTCCATCTATTTTGGAAACGGCTGCTACGATGTGGCCTCGGCCAGCCAGTCCTACTTTGGGGTAAAGCCCTCTCAGATGGACGAGAATCAATGCACGCTGCTGGCGGGCATTCCAAACGCTCCCTCTGTTTATGATTTGCATGTCAACCCCGATCTGGCTGTTCAGCGCCAGCGTCAGGTGGTCAATTTGATGGTGAAGTACGAATACCTGACGGAGACTCAGGCCAGCGCCATTCTGCCTGCGGCCTGAGGAAAAAACCACAAGGGAAGAAGGAACTACCATGCGGGAAGATTTGATGCGGGAGCTTCGCCGGGTGACGGAGGAGGAGGAACAGCTCCTTGCCGGGGGCCAGGTGGACAAAAGCCTTTACAGCTCCAGCCCCAGCTTTTTAATCGACAGCGAGAAGCTGCTGGCAAAGGGCAGGCTGATTACTGTGCGGCCCCATACCCGGTTTGCCGCCTTTCCCATGCACACTCACAACTATGTGGAGATTATGTACATGTGCTCGGGCCAGACGGTTCACCAGATCGAGGGGCGCCCGCCCCTGACCCTCCAGGCGGGGGAGCTGCTGTTTTTAAACCAGCACGCCTCTCACGGAGTAGAACGGGCCGGGGAGGAGGATGTGGGTGTCAACTTTATTGTGCTGCCCCAGTTTTTTGACTATGCCCTGGCCTTGATCGGCACAGACAACGTGATGGGCCGGTTTCTGCTCAGCGGACTGCGTCAGAGCGGCGGGGAGATGAGCTGCCTTCATTTCCGGGTGTCCCAGGCGCCCACCGTCCAGAATTTGGTGGAGAATCTGATCTGGGGCCTGGTCCATCCCCAGCCCAACGCCAGAAGGATCAACCAGGCCACCATGGGCGTGCTGCTGCTGCAGCTGCTCAACTATACCGGCGATCTGGAAGAGGCGTCGGGCAACGGGGCTGTTTTGGCGGCCCTGCGGGAGATTGAGGAAAACTACCGCACCGCCGACTTGACCCGGCTGGCGGCGGAGCTGCATGTGTCCCTGCCCTATTTAAGTTCCGCGGTGCATCGGGCCACAGGCCGCACCTTCAAGGATCTGCTGCTGGAAAAGCGGCTTTCCAAGGCTGCCCAGCTTCTTCGGGAGACCCGGTTGACCACCCAGGACATCATCCTGGCGGTGGGCTATGAAAACACCAGTTATTTTTACCGTGTGTTCCGGGACCGCTTTGGAGTTACCCCTCGGGACTACCGCAAGGAGCGGGGCGGGGATTTCCTTCCTCAGACCACCTGACAGGACAGCGGTTCAAACAAAAAGTTAGGACGTATTTTTTCAAAAGTACGTCCTTCTTTTTTTGCCCGTTTCGCGGTATGCTGAAGCAAAGAAAGGGGGATGCTGCTTTGCGCACCTATTTGTCAGTGGACATTGGCGCCTCTTCCGGCAGGCATATCCTGGGCTGGATAGAGGCAGGGAGGCTGCGTCTGGAGGAGATTTACCGCTTTGAAAACAAGCTGGCAAGAAAAAACGGCCGGCTGTGCTGGGACATGGAGCATCTGGCGGAAGAGGTCCTTCGGGGGCTGGAGCGCTGCCGGGAGCTTTCCAAAATCCCGGACAGTATGGGTATCGACACCTGGGCGGTGGACTTTTTGCTGCTGGACGGAGAGGGGAATCCTCTGGGGGATGCGGTAGCCTATCGGGACAGCCGCACTCAGGGAATGGACAAGCTGGTGGAGGCCCTGGTCTCCCCCCAGGAGCTGTACGCTCGCACCGGCATCCAAAAGCAGGACTTTAACACGATCTACCAGCTGATGGCGGTCAAGACCCAGGAGCCTGAGCTGCTGGACCAGGCCCGGCGCCTGCTGATGGTGCCGGAATACCTGACCTACCGGCTGACAGGGAAGCTGGAAAACGAGTATACCAACGCCACCACCACCGGCCTGGTGAACGCCGAAACCAAGTCCTGGGACCGGGAGCTGCTGGACCGCCTGGGATACCCCGCCCGGCTGTTTGGCGAGCTGCGCCAGCCTGGCTACCGGGTGGGCGGCTTTACCCAGGCCGTAAAGGACCGGGTGGGCTTTGACTGCGATGTGCTGCTTCCCGCCACTCATGACACGGGATCGGCGTTTCTGGCGGTTCCCGCCAAGGAGGGCGGCGTGTACCTTTCCAGCGGCACCTGGAGCCTATTGGGCACCGAGCTGACAGACCCCATCACCACCGAGGAGAGCCGCCGGTGCAACTTTACCAATGAGGGCGGCTATCAATACCGGTTCCGGTACCTGAAGAACATTATGGGTCTGTGGATGCTCCAATCCATTCGCCGGGAGGCGGGGCCGGGCTTGTCCTTTGACGCCCTGGAACGGGCCGCTCGGGAAGAGGAAGGCTTCCCCAGCCGGGTAGATGTGAACCACAGCTGCTTCCTGGCTCCTGACAACATGGGGGAGGCTGTCCGCGCCCTGTGCCGGCAGACGGGCCAGCCCGTTCCCGCCACGCTGGGGGAGTTGGCCTCTTGTGTGTATCACAGCCTGGCGGAAAGCTATGCCGCCAGCGTGAAGGAGCTTTCCGTCCTGACAGGCAAACGCTACACCGCCGTCAATGTGGTGGGCGGCGGCAGCCGGGACGGATACTTGAACCAGCTTACCGCCAACGCCACAGGCCTGCCTGTTTACGCCGGCCCCACCGAGGGCACCGCCCTGGGAAACCTGATTGTCCAAATGCTGGCAGCCGGGGAGTTTCCTGACCTGGCGGCCGCCCGAAAAGCCATTCGGCACAGCTTTGAAATCAAGGAGGTTTTTCCATGCTAGTTGAAACAAAAGCCCGTGTGGGCGTGTTCGCCATCGCCCTGGGCGCTTATCTGCCCCAGTTCCCGTCCCTGGTGCCGGAGTTCCAGTCCCAGTACCAAACTTTTAAGACCATGATTCCCGATTCCGTGGAGCTGATCGACGGCGGTATTGTCACCACCAAGGAGCTGGCTCAGGAGGCGGGGGATAAGTTTCGCGCCGCCGATGTGGACCTGGTCATCCTCCAGCTGCTGACCTACGCCACCTCCTACAACATGTTGCCCGCCGTGCGGGATTTGGACGTGCCCGTGGTGCTGGTCAACGTCCAGAAGCTCCGCGCCCCGGACTACGAGCATACTGACACCGCCAAGTGGCTGGGCGAGCTGTATGCCTGCGGCGCCGTGGGGGAGATGGTGGCCGACCTGGAGCGGGCCGGCAAGCGCCATGCTGTTATCACCGGCGTGGTGGAGGGCGGCGATCCCGTTGTGCAGGCGGAGATTGAGGACTGGTGCAAGGCCGCCCAGGTGCGCCGCCGTTTCCGGGACACCAACCTGGCCCAGATCGGCCGGCCCTATCCCGGCATGATGGACCTGTACATCGACGAGACCAACCTGTACCACCGCATGTGGCTGTACACCAAGCAGTTCGACTGGGAGAAGATGTGGGCCATCGCGGACAATGTTACCGACGAGGTTGCCATCCGCCAGAAGGCTCAGGACATTCTGGACACCTTTGACATTGAGGGCGGCGGCACCGTCGAGAAGGTTTTGGAGATGGCCCGTTACCTGGTGGCCTTCGAGGCCTGGGTGAAAGAGGAAAAGCTGGGCTTCATCGCCTCTCATTACGATGGCTTCGCCCAGGGCAAGGCCGGTGTACTGGACTCCATGCTCATCCCCGCCTTTTCCATGCTCATCAAGCAGGGGGTGGCCTGCGCCGTGGAGGGCGACATCAAGGTGGCCATGGCCATGTCCATTCTCAAGACCATCTCCGGCACCGGCCAGCTTTCCGAAATGTACTCCATCGATTTTAACGAGGACATCTGCATCATCGGCCACTCCGGCTCGGGAGACGCGGACATTTCCGCCAAAAAGCCCACCATGAAGATCGTTCCCGTGTTCCACGGCAAAACCGGCGGCGGGTACCTCACCCAGTTCTATCCTCATCTGGGTCCTGTCACCTATCTGGGCATCACCCAGGATAAGGACGGCCGCTTTAAGTTTGTGGCGGCGGAGGGCGTCAATGAGGAAGGACCCATCTTCACCTTTGGGGACACCAATATGCGCACCCGCTTTACCTGCGGCGCCCGGGAGTTTGTCAACCGATGGAGCGAGGCCGGCCCCACCCACCACATGGCTGCCGCCAGCGGACGGCACATTGACACCATTTTAAAGGTGGCGAAAATCTTCAATGTGCCGGTGGATGTGATCACCCGCTGAACCCCCGGCCGGGGACTTGGATTGAATGTGTGAAAGGAAGAGAGCAATGGCAATTACCGATATTGAAGTGATGCAAAATTACATCCGCATGTGCGGCGACGGCTGGGATCAGGGCTGGCACGAGCGCAACGGCGGCAACCTGACCTATCGCATGCGCCCGGAGGAGGTGGACCAGTGCCGCCCCTACTTCAAAGAGACGCCCGGCGAGTGGGTGAGCATGGGTGTTCAGGCGGACAACCTGAAGGGCGAGTATTTTATCTCCACCGGCAGCGGCAAGTATTTCCGCAACGTGCCTTTGGCCCCCCAGGACAACATCTGCATTGTGGAGATTAACGCCGCTGGGGACTCCTGGCGCATTGTCTGGGGTCTGGAAAAGGGGGGCCGCCCCACCAGTGAGTTTCCCAGCCATTTCCTCAACCACAGCGTCCGCAAGGAGGCCACCGGCGGGGAAAACCGGGTGATCTACCATGCCCATCCCGCCAACCTGATCGCCATGACCTACCTTCTGCCCTTGACCGCCCGCGACTTTACCCGCGCCCTTTGGAAGAGCGCCACAGAATGTCCGGTGGTGTTCCCAGGCGGCGTAGGCGTGGTGCCTTGGATGGTGCCGGGAGGCTCTGACATCGCCTGGGCCACCAGCAAGCTGATGAAGGAGTACGACGCGGCGGTGTGGGCGCACCACGGGCTGTTTGTCTCCGGCCCGGACTTTGACACCACCTTCGGCCTGATGCATACCATTGAGAAGGCGGCGCAGATCTATATCTTGGTCCTTTCCGCAGGCCAGGGCAAAATCCGCCAGACCATTGAGGACGATGACCTACGGGCCATCGCCAAGGATTTCGGCGTCACGCTGCGAGAGGAATTTTTGGACTGATATTCACCACAAGAGCGGGCCGTTTGGCCCGCTTTTCTTTTTCCTCCGTTCGTGATAGAATAGGGAAAAGGAGGCTTTTCCATGATTCTCAGCGCCAGCAGAAGAACTGACCTTCCCGCCCTTTACGGTCCCTGGCTGGTGAACCGCTTGCGGGCCGGCGATGTGTGGATTCCCCAGCCCTACCGGCCGCGCCATGTTATCCGGCTGCTGTTTTCCCCCGAAACGGTGGACGCCATTGTGTTTTGGACCAAGAATCCCATCCCCTTTCTGCCCCTGCTGGATCAGGTGGAGGCTCTTGGCTACCGGAGCTTTGTGTTTCAATACACCATCACCGCCCTGGGAAACGATTGGGAGCCCGGCCTGCCGCCCTTAGAGGAGCGTGTCAAGGCATTTCAACAGCTGTCCCGGCGCTTGGGTCCCGGCCGCGTGGACTGGCGCTTTGACCCCATCGTGCTGGACGGGGAGCGCACGCCTGCCTGGTATGCCCGGCGTTTTTCGGCCCTTTGCCGGGAATTGGCTCCCTGGACCACCCGGTGCGTTCTCAGCTTTGCCGATCACTACGCCCACAATGGGTCTTTGTTTCAGGAGGCGCCCCTGCCGGTCCTGGAGGAAACTGCCGCCCGCTTGCAGGAGGCTGCCGCTCCCTGGGGCCTTCCCCTGTATACTTGCGCCGAGGCTGGGGATTTTTCTCCCTGGGGAATCCATCCCGGCGCCTGCGTCGATGGGGAGAGGCTGGGCAGGCTGCTGGGCTGTTCTCTGCGGGCCAAGAGGGACCCTGGCCAGCGGCCCGCCTGCGGCTGTGTGGAAAGTGTTGACATAGGCGTTTACAACACCTGCGTCAACGGCTGTAAATATTGCTATGCCACCCGCAGTCCCGCCGCGGCGAAAAAGAATTACGCTGCCCACGATCCTGCCTTGCCCATGCTTGCCGGCCGGCCTGAACCGGACTGGACCTTCACGGAAAAGCGTCCCCCTTCTCTTCAGGTGAAGCAGCTCTCTCTGTTTTGAGCTTTCTGCTAAAATTTTCCTTGCCTATCCTGAAAAAGTGTGAAATAATAGAAATAGAAACTGCGCCAAGGAGGTTGCTTCTCATGGATGAAAAAGCGCTGTACAAGATAACATATGGTCTGTATGTGGTGTCCGCCCAGGCTGATGGGCAGCGAGGCGGCTGTGTGGTGAACACATTGCAGCAGGTCACGGCGGAGCCCATTCGTCTTTCCGTGGCGGTGAGCAAAGAGAACTTCACCTGCCAGCTTATTCAAAGGGCCGGGCGCTTTGCCGCTGTTGCCCTGGACCGGCGGGCGGATTTGATGGACATTGGCCGGTTTGGTTTCCGCACGGGCAGGGAGATTGACAAGTTTCAGGATATTCCCTTTGCCCAGGACAAGGCCGGGATGCCCTATCCAACCAAGACCGCCTGCGCCCATTACAGCTGCAAGGTAGAGCAGACCCTGGATTTGGGAACCCACATTCTTTTTGTGGGCTTGGCGGAGGAGGCGGAGATTCTCTCGGAGGAGGAGGCTCTCACCTATCCCTATTACCGCAATGTGATCAAGGGGAAAACGCCGAAAAACGCCCCGTCCTACCAGAAAGACCAGTAAAATGCCCTGTAAGGCCCGGCTTGCCGCCGGGCCTTTTCCTTTGCCTGCTCATAAAGGGGGAGATGCCGGCATAGACCTTGTAAAAAGAGCGGCTTAGGCCTTGCCAGCAAGGAGGAGCAAAGGAATGGAATTTTTCTGCGTCAGCCGGGAGGAGACCTTACAGGCTCTGGGGGTGGACCCGAAGCGGGGCCTCAGCGCCGGAGAATGCCAGCGCAGACGTGCCCGGTATGGGCGAAACGAGCTGCAGGCTGCCAAGCGCCGGGGTGTCCTTCTGCGTTTTTTCAGCCAGTTTCAGGATCTGATGGTGCTGATTCTTCTGGCGGCGGCAGGGGTTTCCTTTGCCGTGTCCTGGGCGCGGGGGGATGGGGGGTATGTGGACTCCCTGATTATCCTGGCCATTGTGGTGGTCAACGCCCTGATTGGAACCATCCAGGAGATGCGGGCGGACAAGGCGATTGAGGCTCTGAAAAAGCTTTCCTCGCCCCACGCCCAGGTTTTGCGGGACGGCAGGCGCCAGCGGGTGGAGAGCTGGGAGCTGGTCCCGGGGGACATTGTGATTCTTCAGGCGGGGGATCTGGTGCCGGCGGACCTGCGGCTGCTCCGCTCTGTGGAGCTGAAGGCGGAGGAATCGGCCCTGACAGGGGAATCGGTTCCCGCCGAAAAGGATGGGGAAGCCCGCTGTCCTGCCAATGCCCCCTTGGGAGAGCGGCGCAATATGGCCTTTGCCTCCACGGGAGTTGCCTCCGGCGCGGGGGTGGGGGTGGTCACCGCCACGGGCATGGATACGGCCATGGGAAGGATTGCCCGGATGCTGGAAAGCGAGAAGGCTCCCCAAACGCCCTTGCAGCTGCGGCTCAAGCAAACCGGCAAGGTGCTGGGAATCGGGGTGGTACTGATCTGCGGGGTTATTTTCCTGCTGGGACTGCTTCAGCGCATGGAGCCTTTGGAGATGTTCATGATCGCCATCAGTCTGGGAGTGGCCGCCATCCCCGAGGGCCTGACCGCTGTGGTTACCATTGTCCTTGCCATGGGGATCAAGCGCATGGCCCAGAAGAGGGCCATTGTCCGCTATCTGCCCGCTGTGGAGACCTTGGGCAGCACCCAGGTGATCTGCTCGGACAAAACCGGCACCCTCACCCAGAACAAGATGACGGTGGCGGTCTTTTCCGGTCCCCGGGGCGAGGAGCGGCTGGAATCCTCCGCCGCCCAGTTTGCGCTGGAGCTTGCCACGTTGTGCAACAACTCCCAGGTGGTGGGAACCGCCTTGATTGGAGATCCCACGGAAACCGCCTTTCCGCGGGCGTGCAGGCGGGGAAAAGGAGAGCTGGAGCAGGCCTTTCCCCGGGTGGGGGAGATTCCCTTCACCTCTGCCCGAAAGATGATGACCACCGCTCACAGACTGACAGAGGGCGGATACCGGATCATCTCCAAGGGCGCTCCGGACGTGCTGATAGCCCGGTGCACGGGGATGCTTCAGGGGAGCGAGGTGCGGCCCCTTTCCGGCGCCATGAAGGCGAAGCTTCTCTCTGACAACACAGCTCTGGCGGAGCGGGCCTTGCGGGTGCTGGCAGTAGCCTATAAAGACGTGGACCGGGTACCCTCTGACGACCGGGAGACGGAAAGCTCCTTGGTCTTTTGCGGATTGATCGCCATGGAGGATCCGCCCCGGCCCGGGGTGAAGGAGGCTGTGGCCCAGTGCAGGCAGGCGGGAATCCTGCCGGTGATGATTACCGGCGACCATGCGGCAACTGCCCTGGCCATTGGAAGGCGGCTGGGCATGGCGGACCGCTCCAGCCAGGTGATGACAGGCCGGGAGCTGGACCGTCTGACGGATCAGGAGCTGAGCCAGCGCGTGTTTGATTACCGGATTTTCGCCCGGGTTTCCCCCGAGCACAAGGTGAAGATCGTCAAGGCTTTCCAGCAGCGGGGCAGAGTGGTTGCCATGACCGGTGACGGCGTCAACGACGCTCCTGCCCTAAAAAGCGCGGACATCGGCTGCGCCATGGGAAAAAATGGCACAGAGGTGGCCCAATCCGCTGCGGACATGGTGCTGACAGACGACAACTTTTCCACCATTGTGGCCGCCGTCCGGGAGGGGCGGGGAATCTACCAAAATATCCGAAAGACCATCCATTTCCTGCTGTCCTGCAACATTGGGGAAATTCTGGTGGTATTTGCGGCGTTTTTGCTGCGGGTTCCCACGCCGCTGCTGGCGATTCAACTGCTGTGGGTGAACCTGGTCACCGACTCTTTCCCGGCTCTGGCCTTGGGGGTGGACCCCATTCAGCGGGATGTGATGAATGCTCCGCCCCACCGGCGGGACGAGGGCATCTTCGCGGGAGGCATGGGCTTTTCGGTGGCGGTGGAGGGCTGTCTGGTGGGAGCCTTGGCCCTGCTGGCCTATACCCTGGGCCGGGTGTTTTTTGACGCGGACCCCGCCAACCCAGTAACAGGCCGCACCATGGCCTTTTGTGTGCTGAGCCTTTCTCAGCTGGTCCACAGCTTCAACATGCGCTCGGAGCATTCTGTTTTCAGGCTGGGGATCTTTTCCAACAGGAAGCTGGTTGCCGCCTGCGGGCTGTGCGCCTTCCTCATGGTCAGCGTGGTGCTGTTCCCGCCTTTGGCCACCCTGTTCAAGACCACCGCCCTCACGGGCTTTCAATGGCTGCTGGTGGCGGTGCTGTCCCTGTGTCCTCTGCTGGTGGTGGAAGGGGAAAAGCTTTTGCGGGACCAGTTTTCTCTTCGAAAATCCACAGGTTCCCAGAAAAAGCAGTCCCGCTGAAAAAAAGAGGGAGAGCCGTCGCTCTCCCTCTTTTTTGTTTGCTGCCTTTAGGCTTAACAAAACCCCTGGTTCAACCAGGGGTAAAT
>CAJMOH010000007.1 GCA_905215055.1 uncultured bacterium | reverse complement strand
TCTTTTCCCACCGCACCACGCTGCACCACTGGTTGTACAGCTTGGGCAGGTCCCGATAGGAGTGGATAATCTTCTGATAATGTTCACAAAACAGGGTTTCGCTGGTGGGCCGCACATACAGCCGCTCAGCCAGCTTTTCGCCGCCGCCCTCGGTGACGATGGCGCACTCGGGAGCAAAGCCCTCCACATGGTCCTTTTCCTTTTGCAGCAGGCTTTCGGGAATAAACATGGGCATGTACACGTTCTGGACGCCCACCTTTTTAAACCGGGCGTCCAGGTCGGCCTGCATATTTTCCCACAGGGCATAGCCGTAGGGCTCGATCACCATGCAGCCCTTCACGCTGGAATAGTCCATCAGCTCGGCCTTTTTCACCACGTCGGTATACCACTGGGAGAAGTCCTCCTCCATAGAGGTGATGTTCTCCACCATCTTTTTTTGCTGTGCCATAAAAAACAAGTCCTTTCGGGCAAATTTCATTTCTCCGTCCATTATATATGGGCGGGCGTGTTTTTGCAAGAAAAACCGCTGGGAAAGGGCAGAAAAATAGCCCGGACAAGCCGCCCGGGCATGGTTTTCACACCAAATCTACGCTGTTTCTTACACCTTGGAGTGGCCCTCGATGTACTCCACCAAAGCGCCAACGGTCTTGATGTTCTCCACTTCCTCGTCGGGAATCTCCACCTCAAATTCGTCCTCGATGGACATCAGCAGGTCCACAACGTCCAGAGAATCGGCGCCCAGGTCGTCTGCAAGCGTGGTCTCCGCCGTGATGGAATCTTCCTCAACATCGAACTGCTCGCTGAGAATCGCCTTGACTTTTTCTAACACCATTTCTTGTTCCTCCTAAAAAATTGTTCTGAAATGTTTGGGGGCCACGGGTATGCGGGATATGGACAAAACCCGTCTTTGTGTGATACAATCCAAAAAGGCTGGCGTTTTGCCTTGGGCCGTATCTATCAACTACATTTTATTGAGTCCGTTCTGCTTTGTCAACTAGAAATTGAAAATATTTTGCAGAATCCCAGGAAAGGAAGGTTCTTATGCAGGTCCAAAAAGCTGCTGTCATCGGTCATCCCATTGGACACACCATGTCCCCCTTTATCCACAGGCGCCTGTTTCAGCTGGAGGGCATCCCCTTTGTCTATCAGGTGCTGGATGTGCCGGACCTGCCCGCCGCCCTGCCCGCCCTGCGGGAGCTGGACTGCTTTAACATTACCATTCCCCATAAAAGCGCCATCCTGCCCTTTCTGGACAGCCTGGATGCCAAGGCCCGGCGCTTTGGCTCGGTGAACACCGTGCGGGTGGAGGCCGGTAGGATGACCGGTTTTACCACCGACGGGGCGGGCTGCCAAAAGGCCTTGGAAAACCACGGCCTGGACTTTTCCGGCAGGCTGCTCCTCTTAGGAAACGGGGGCGCGGCCAGGGCCTTGGCCTTCGAAGCGGCGGACCGCCAGCGGGATGTGGATTTGACCATTGCCTGCCGGGAGAATTCCCAGCCCAAGGCGGTGGCCTTGGCTGAGGAAGTGGCCGCCTACCTGCGCCAGCGGGGAGATAGGGACTTCCGCCTGGAGGTGGACACCTATGAGGAACTGGAGTCTTTCTGCCGCTGGGAAGGGCGCTCCTTTGACCTGCTCCTCAACGCCACCAGCGTGGGCATGTATCCCCGGGAAGGAGCCAGCCCGGTTTCCTGCCAGGTGGTTTCCCGGTGCGGTGCGGTGTTTGACGCGGTATACAACCCGGCCCAGACAGAGCTTCTCCGGCTGGCGGAGGAAACGGGTGCCCAGACTGTGGGCGGCATGGAAATGCTGGTCTACCAGGCCGTGGCCGCCCATGAGATTTGGTACGGCACCCGGTTTTCTCAGGAGGACCTGCGGACGCTTTGCCGGGACGCCCAAGAGGAGCTGACCCGGCTTTTTCCAGGAACGGAGTCCAAGAAGGAGGAACAGCTGTGAGCGAAACGGAAAAGAGGCGGCCCCGGCGCAGGCGGCCGGGCAGAAGGCGCGGGGAGCATTTGGCCCAGTCTCCCCGAGCTGGGGACCACAAGCCGCTTTCGGGAAATATTGTGCTCTGCGGCTTTATGGGCTGCGGAAAATCCAGCGTGGGCAGGCGCGTGGCCAAGCTGCTGAACCGGCAGTTTTGCGACTTGGACAATTACATTGAACAGAAGGCCGGTATGACAGTGGCGGAGATCTTCGCCCGAGAGGGAGAGCAGGGATTTCGGATGAGGGAAACCCAGGCGGCGGAGGAGGTGGCCTCTCGGAAGGGAATGGTCATCGCCAGCGGGGGCGGCACGGTGCTTTCCCAGCGGAATGTGGAGGCCTTTCACAAGCACGGGGCGCACATTCTCTTCTTGGACGTGCCGGTGGCGGCCCTGCAGGAGCGGCTGAAAAACGACAAGCGCCGCCCCTTGCTCCAGGTGCCGGACCGCCGCAGGGTCATCGCGGAGCTGTATGAGAAGCGGGTCCCCCTGTATCGGGCCGCGGCGGATCTGGTAATTGACGGAGGCGCCCCGGCGGTGGTGGTGGCAAAGCGGGTGGCGGAGCGCTTTCAGGCGGCTCCGCCGGCAAAAAATACTTGACAAACGCCTGCCCCTGGAGTAACATAAAGCTAATCCCGAAAGAAGATGTGGAGGAACACAGACGGTATGGTTTCCTGCAGCACAAAGCGATTTAGCTATTATTTTAGCTTGAGCCTGCGATTTACGGCCCAGGCTTTTTGTGCGTGGAAAAAATACGGCTGCGTTTGTTCATAAGCATGAAACCAGAAGGCAAGCCGGGCGCATGGGCGTCTTGCTGCCAGGGACCGGCGGGTCAGCCGGGTCTTTTGGCAAAGGGGCGGTGCCTGGGCCGGGTTCGGGAAAAGCATGCTGAAGGTTGGCGGAGCCGTTAGGCCCCGCCTTTTTTATGCGATTTTTGTGAAAGGAAGGGAATCAACCAATGATTATCGTGCTCAAACCCCACCAAAAGCAGGAGGTTGTGGATGAGTTCATCCAAAAGCTCACCAGCCATTACGACGTTCAGGTGAACACCTGGGTAGGCACCCACAGCACCGTGCTGGGATTGATCGGCGACACCACCGCCATTGACGCGGAATATATCGAGGCCCAGGATTTTGTGGAGAGCGTCAAGCGCGTTCAGGAGCCTTATAAAAAGGCCAATCGGAAATTCCACCCCGACGACACGGTGATTACCCTGCCGGGGGGGCAGACCATCGGAGATGGACACCTGGCGCTGATCGCTGGTCCCTGCTCTGTGGAAAGCGAGGAGCAGATCTGCTATGTGGCGGAAAAGGTGAAGGAGTCCGGGGCGCAGTTTCTTCGGGGCGGCGCCTTCAAGCCCCGCACCTCGCCCTATTCCTTCCAGGGCATGAAGGCGGAGGGCCTGGAGCTGCTCAGCGAGGCCAAGAAAAAAACCGGCCTGCCCATTGTCACCGAGATTATGAGCATCGAGCATCTTCCTCTGTTCGAGGACGTGGACATCATCCAGGTGGGCGCCCGGAATATGCAGAATTTCGAGCTGCTGAAGCAGCTTGGAAAGCTCCGCAAGCCCATTCTGCTCAAGCGGGGCCTGGCCAACACCATCGAGGAGCTGCTGATGAGCGCCGAGTATATCATGGCCGAGGGCAACGAACAGGTGATCCTCTGCGAGCGGGGCATCCGCACCTACGAGACCTTCACCCGCAACACTCTGGACATTTCCGCTGTGCCGGTGATTAAGAAGCTGTCTCACCTTCCTGTGATTGTGGACCCCAGCCACGCCTCCGGCATCAACTGGCTGATTGAGCCGCTGGCCTTGGCCGCTGCCGCCATTGGCGCCGACGGTTTGATTATCGAGGTCCACAACGACCCCAGCCACGCCCTGTGCGACGGCGCCCAGTCCATCACCCCTGTCCAGTTTGACAGCCTGGCGAAAAAAGTGACCAAGGTTTCCAGCCTGGTTCACAGCCTGTAAGCGCTATGGAGATTGTCATTGTGGGCCTGGGCCTGATTGGAGGCTCTATTGCCAAGGCCATCAAGCAAAATACCTCTCACCGGGTGCTGGGTATGGACATCAACGACGACGTGCTGCTGGACGCCTGCTCCTGCGGCGCCATCGATGGCAAAGCCGCTCCTTCGGACCTGGAACGGGCGGACCTGGTGTATCTTTCCATCTACCCAGAGGACTTTTTGGAGTTTGTCCGCCAGCATGGGAGCCGGCTCAAGCCGGGGTGTGTTCTCACCGACGCCTGCGGCATCAAGCAGGAGATCTGCGCCGCTATGGAGGACCTGTCTCAGAACGCCGCCTATGAGTTTGTGGCGGGCCATCCTATGGCGGGCAAAGAGCAGAGCGGCTTTGCCGCCAGCGATCCCAGCATTTTTATGGGCGCCTCTTACATTTTGGTGCCGGGGAACGCCTCTCCCCAGGCTGTGGCCGTTGTGGAGTCTCTGGCCCGCCAGATGGGCTTTGGCCGGGTGGTGAAGGTCACAGCGCAGGAGCATGACCGGAATATAGCCTATACCTCTCAGGTTCCCCATGTGCTGGCCTGCGCCTATGTGCTCAGTCCCCGGTGCAGGGAGCATCAGGGCTTCTCCGCAGGCAGCTACCGGGACGTGTCCCGGGTGGCCAATATCAACGACGTTCTGTGGAGCCGTCTGTTTCTGGACAACCGTCAGTGCTTGGTAGAGGAGCTGGACGAGCTTCAGCGCAACCTGGACCGGTTCCGTCAGGCAGTGGACCGGGCGGACGAGGAAGAGCTGAGGCGGCTGCTGCGGGCGGCGGCCCAGATCAAGCGGGAAGTGGGCTGAAGCGGCCCAGGAAGGAGGAATACCCATGAAGCTGCATATTCAAACGGCGCGGCCATACAGCGTCACCATTGAGAACGGCTTGCTGGACCGGATTGGAGAGCTGGCTCTGGAGACCCAGAAGCCAGGCTCTAAGGCCATGCTCATCAGCGAGACAAACGTCTATCCCCTGTATGGAGAGCGGGTAAAGCTCTCCCTGGAGCGGGCGGGCTTTTCTGTTTCTGCCTTTGTGTTCCCCGCCGGGGAGCCGTCCAAGCAGATCAGCACCGTGTGCGAGATGTACCGGGCTTTGGCGGAAAACGATTTCACCCGCACGGATTTCATTGTCACCCTGGGGGGCGGCGTCACCGGGGACATGGGGGGCTTTGCCGCCGCCACCTATCTGCGGGGAATCTCCTTTTTGCAGGTTCCCACCACGCTGCTTTCCCAGGTGGACGCCAGTGTGGGAGGAAAGACCGGTGTGGACCTGCCCTTTGGCAAAAATCTGGTAGGGGCCTTTCACCAGCCCGCCGCCGTTTTGATGGACCCGGAAACCCTGAAAACGCTGCCCGATCACTTTTTCCGGGACGGCATGGGGGAGGTCATCAAGTACGGCTGCATTTCCGACAGGCCTCTGTTTGAGGCGCTGGAGGCCGGCTCTGCCCTAAAGGATCTGGAGGGCCTGCTGGCCCGGTGCGTGGACAGCAAGCGCTCCTTTGTGGAGGAGGATACCCGGGACACCGGCCGGCGGATGATTTTGAATTTCGGCCACACCTTCGGCCACGCTCTGGAAAAGCTCCACGGCTTTCAGGGGCTGTCCCACGGAGAGGCTGTGGGAATCGGCATGGTGCTGGCTTGCCGGGTGGGAGAGTGCCTGGGCGTTACCCCTGCCGGCACGGCGCGGCGGGTCAGCGGGGTGCTGGAGCGGTATGGCTTGCCCATCCAGGACCGCTTCTCCTGGGAGGAAATCGTCAAGGCCACGGCTCTGGACAAAAAAAGCGACGGCTCTACCCTGCGGCTGATCCTGCTCACCCAGATTGGGGAGAGCGTCATCTATCCCATCACCCGGGACCAGCTAAGGCCCTTGCTGTAAAGGAGGAATCCCCTGTGGCTCAAGTAATTTACGGAAATGATTTTAAGGGTGGCTGTGTGCAAATTCCCCCCAGCAAAAGCGCCGCGCACCGGCAGGTCCTCTGCGCGGCCCTGTCCCGGGGAGCCTGTACCCTCTCCCATGTGGATTTAAGCGAGGACATCAAGGCCACTGTCGCGGCGGCAGGCGCCCTGGGCGCCCAGGTCAGCTTTGACGAGGACGCGGGCACTCTCACTCTGGACGCCGCCAGTCTGGGCCGGCAGAACGCGGTAATTGACTGTGGGGAGTCTGGCTCCACCCTGCGGTTTCTTATCCCCATCGCGGCTGCGCTGGGGGTTTCCGCCCGGTTTCTGGGCCGGGGAAGGCTTCCCCAGCGGCCTCTGGGCGTGTATGGAGAGCTTCTTCCCCTTCACGGAGTGGATTTCCGCACGCAGGGGGGACTGCCCTTGGAGATTTCCGGGCGGTTGAAAAGCGGTGTTTACCGGCTGCCGGGCAACGTCAGCTCTCAATTTGTCACGGGCCTGCTGTTTGCCCTGCCGCTGCTTGCCGGCGACAGCGAAATTGTTCTCACCTCGCCTCTGGAGTCCAAGGGCTATGTGGATCTGACCATTTCCATCCTGCGCGAGTATGGCATTGCCGTTCAGGAAACGCCCCAAGGCTGGAAGGTTTCCGGAGGCCAATGCTATCTTCCCCACAACTGCCGGGTGGAGGGGGATTGGTCTCAGGCGGCCTTTTTCCTGTGTATGGCGGCTCTTTCGCCCCAGGGCGCCCCCATAGAGATTCAGGGGCTGAATCCCTCCTCCTTGCAGGGGGATAAAGCCTGCGTGGAGCTGTTCCGGCGCTTTGGCCTGCAAGTTTCCTGGCATGGAGCCTCTCTTTCCGCCTGGAATCCTCACAGCGGCGACCCCTTCGGCGGCCTCCACGGGTTTACCATCGATGCCGCCCAAATCCCGGATATGGTGCCTGCCCTGGCGGTGTGCGCCGCCCTCAGCCGGGGGGAAACCCGCATTGTCAACGCCCAGCGCCTGCGTCTTAAGGAGAGCGACCGGCTGGCGGCGATGGCCGAGGCCATCAACGGTCTGGGAGGAAAGGCGGACACTGTTGCCGACGGCCTGGTGATCCAGGGAGTCCCCTGGCTTCAGGGCGGCTTGGTCCAAGGGAAAAACGACCACCGGGTGGTCATGTCTCTGGCTGCGGCGGGCCTGCGGTGCCGGGAGCAGCTGTCTGTCACCGACGCCCAAAGTATCCGCAAGTCCTATCCCGGATTTTTCCAAGATTTTAAAAAGCTAGGAGGGTCTGCCCATGTCCTCGACCTGGGGTGAACGTATTCAAATCTCCATTTTTGGAGGAAGCCACACGGCGGCTATTGGGGTGAATATAGACGGCCTGCCCGCCGGGGAACCCATTGATTGGGAGGAAATTTTAGCGCAGATGGCCCGCCGCGCCCCTGGGCAGGACCCCACCGCTACCCGCCGGAAGGAGCCGGACCAGCCCCAGGTGCTGTGCGGCCTGCTGGATGGCGTCACCACCGGCGCGCCCCTGTGCGCCGTCATTGAAAACACCAACCAGCGCTCCAAGGACTACGAGGGCCTGCGGATCAATCCCCGGCCCGGCCACGCCGACTACACCGCCTATGTGAAGTACGGCAACCACCATGACGTTCGGGGAGGCGGCCACTTTTCCGGACGGCTGACGGCGCCGCTGGTGTTCACCGGTGCGGTTGCCCGGCAAATTCTGGCCCGGCGGGGGATTCTTGTGGCCTCCCATGTGGCCTCCATCGGCGAGGTAGAGGACCTGGCCTTTGACCCGGTGTCCATTCCAGCGGAGCTGATGAAGCGGCTTTCCGGGGAATACTTCCCCGTGATCGATCTGGAGCGGAAAGCTGAAATGCGGGCCGTGATCGAGTCCGCCCGCATGGACTGCGACAGTGTGGGAGGCACAGTGGAGTGTGTTGTTACCGGCCTGCCTGTGGGAGCGGGCAATCCCATGTTCGGCGGCGCCGAAAACGTGATCGCCTCTCTGTGCTTTGGCATTCCCGCCATGAAGGGCATCGAGTTTGGCTCAGGCTTTGGCGGCTCCCGGCGCCGGGGCAGCCAGAACAACGACCCCTTCTACTACGATGAAGGGGGCCAAGTGAAAACCCGCACCAACCATGCCGGGGGCATCCAGGGGGGCATTACCAACGGCATGCCCCTGGTGTTCCGCGCGGCCTTCAAGCCCACCGCCTCCATCGCCAAGGAGCAGGACACGGTAAATCTTCAAACAGGGGAGAACACCAAGCTGGTGATTCACGGCCGTCACGACCCCTGCATTGTGCCCCGAGCCGCCGCGGCAGTGGAAGCTGCCGCCTGCATCTCCGTGCTGGAGCTTTTGGCGGAAAGCGGCCTGCTGTAACATTACTCAAGGAAAGGGAGAATCGCCTGTGGAACCATCGGATTACGAGGCCCGGCTCGGGAAGCTCCGGGAAGAGATCGATCAGATAGACGAGGAGCTGTTGCCCCTGTTTCTGCGCCGCATGGACTGCTCCCAGCGGGTGGCCCAGCTGAAAAAGGAAGCTGGCATGCCCGTGTTTGCCCCTCAGCGGGAGCAGGCCATCTTGGACAGGGTCCGCCGGCGCGCTGGGAAAGAGGGGGAGGCCGCGGCAAGCCTGTACAGCTCCATCATGGCAATCAGCCGGGCCAAGCAGCATGTGCTGCTCCAGGGCGGCGGTCCTCTCCGGGAGCTGGAGCAGACTGCCGCCCGCACTCTCCAGCGGGAGGGCGCACGGGTGGTGTGCCAGGGAGTGCCGGGAGCCTTTTCTCACAGGGCGGCGCTGGACTTCTTTGGACAGATCACCCCTGCCTTTGAGCCGTCCTTCCAGGGAGTCTTTGAGGACGTGGCAGCGGGCAGGGCGGACTTTGGCGTGCTGCCTGTGGAGAACTCCGCGGCCGGGTCTGTCACTGCGGTGTACGATTTAATCCTGCGGTACCGCTTTTATATTGTGGGGGCGGTGGATGTGAAGGTGGAGCATTGCCTGGCGGTTGGCAAAGCTACCGGGACGCCGAACGCCGCCGTGTCCCATCCCCAGGCACTGTCCCAGTGCAGCGAGTATTTGGAGGCCCACGGGCTGCGGGCTGTGGAGTGGTCCAACACCGCTGCCGCCGCTCAGTATGTGGCGGAGGAATGTCCTCCCGGGGTGGCCGCCATTTGCTCTAAAGAAGCAGCTCAAAAGTACGGCTTGACCATTCTGCGGGAGAGCATCCAAAACGAGGCGGAAAACACCACTCGCTTTGTGGTCATTTCCAAAGAGGCCATTCTGCCGGAGGACGCGGGGAAAATCAGCCTGTGCTTTTCCCTTCCTCATGTAACCGGCTCGCTGTCCAGTGTGCTGGAGCGCTTTGCCTTGGCTGGGCTGAACCTGACAAAAATCGAGTCCCGGCCCCTGCCAGGCAAAAATTTTGAGTACGACTTCTATTTGGATTTTACGGGGAACATTCACCAGCCTGCCACCTTGGACCTGATCTGCGCCCTGCGGGACGAGCTGCCCCGGTTCTCCTTCTTGGGAAATTACAGTGAGCGCTGAGACCCTGTCCCGGCGCGGTGTGTATCTATACTATATGGAGTGTGGAAAGGAAGGACGCCCTATGAAAGAAATCACCCTGGAGCGGGTGGAAACCCAGCCTCAGATCGACACCCTCTGCGCCATTGCCCAGCGGGTGTGGCACGAGACCTTTGACCCCATTCTGGCTCCCGGCCAGCCGGATTACATGATTGACAAATTCCAGTCCGACCATGCGGTGAAGGACCAGATGGCCCATCAAAACTACCGGTATTACCTGGCCAGGCTGGAGGGAAAATACGCGGGCTTTGTGGGGTTTGCCCCCCGCTATGAGGACCGGGAGGAAATGTATTTGAGCAAGGTGTATCTGCTGCCGGAGTGCCGGGGTCAGGGCGTGGCCCGGCGGATGTTCCAGTTTGTGGAGGAGGAAACCAAAAAGGAGGGCCTTTCCAAGATCCGCCTGACGGTGAACAAGCAAAACACCCACGCCTATCAGGTGTATGAGCACTATGGCTATGACAACGTGGAATCCGTCAAGGCGGACATCGGCTCCGGCTATTACATGGACGACTACGTCATGGTGAAGCGCGTATGAGGCCGGGGGAGAGCTTGGAATCCCTGTCCAGGGACCAGCTGCTGGAGCTGCTGTCCATCTACTCCAAAAACTGGCTGGCAATGGACGGAGTGTGGTTTCAGTCGGTGGAGCGCAAATTCGGCATGGACGAGGCCATGTACCACGATGTGGAGGCCTGGAAGCGGTTCACCGTCACCGAGGCCAGGCGCATCAAGCGGTTTTTGAACCTGCCGGAGCATCCTGGCCTGGACGGGCTGGCAGAGGCCCTGCGGTTTCGGTTTTACGCCAACCTGAGTCATTACGAGATCAAGCGGGAGGGAAATGCCCTGCTGTACCGGGTGATCGAGTGCCGTGTCCAGCAGGCCCGCGGCGCCAAGAACATGGGCCTGCACCCCTGCAAGCCGGCGGGGCTGGTGGAATACGCCGGCTTTGCCAAGACGATCGACGACCGGATTACCACTCAGTGTATCAGCTGCTATCCCGATATCACAGACGAGGGCTGTGCCTGCGCCTGGCGTTTTCAATGCCAGGAATAAGAAATAGAGCTGCCGGGGCTTGTACGGCAGCTCTATTTTTTTGAGAATTTGAGTACTGGATTTCGGCGTTTTGCCGAAGTTAAACAAAATTTCGTTACTTTGCCCAAAAAGTTTCTTAGAGGCTCTTTCTGAAAAAAGGATAGTTTCTCTTGACTGTTTTGGTCAGATCGCGGACATTTTCCAGGGGAGAGAGGTGTATCGCCGGCCCCGTATTTGACAATTCATTTCTTGGGTGATATGATGGGGCACTCGTGGGACAGGCAGGCATAAATGGCTGTCCCGTCCCATATACATGACCTTGTACAAACCAATCCACAAGGAGAGTTACCCTATGAAACGAATTGCCGCAATGATGCTTTCTGTTGTTTTGCTTGTAACAGGCACCGTGGCCTTTGCCGGATCCGCCTCTGCTCAGGGCCTTGCCCAGCACGTCCAGGTGACGGGCTATGACCCCAGCATGGATTACACCGCCGCTATCCAGCGCACCCTGGCGGACGGCAGCGCCTATGCCCTTCAGGTGGGCGCCATTTACGAGCAGCAGCGCAATCTAAAAATTCAAGACCTGGGTCTGGAGCTGGAGCAGACTCACTATTTTCAGGAGTACACCACCGCCGCGGAAATTCTCCAGGCCATGGAGGAGGACCAAAAGCCCAAGTACACAGAGGAAGAGCTGGACCTGCTGGCCCGGGTCATTTACGCCGAGGTGGGCTGCACCTGGATTCCCGACTGGGTCCAGCGGATGGTGGGCAGCGTGGTCCTCAACCGGGTGGAAAGTCCCTATTATCCCGACACCATTTACGACGTGATCTATCAGCCCGGCCAGTACGCCCCCACCTGGGACGGCTCCATCCACAAAACCCCGGACGCACGCACCATTGAAAACGCCCGCTATGTGCTGGAAAACGGCAGCGTCTGTCCCTCTAACGTGGTGGGACAAAATTCCATTGTCACCGGCAGCGGCGTCTACACCTCCTATCACGACTCCATCCTGGGAACCACCGTCTATTTCTGCTACCTGTAAACATTAGAAAAAGGCCCGCCTTTCTCTGGAGAGAGGCGAGCCTTTTCTATCACGGTCTTGGTCTTACAGAATATCGATGTATTCCCCGTTGAGGGCCTTATTCATGCTTCGCACGGCGCAGAACTTGCCGCACATGCTGCAGGTGTCGCTGTGGTCGTCCTCGGGTTTGCGGCTGTCCCGAATGGCCTTGGCGGTTTCCGGATCCAGGGCACAGGCGAATTGAGCGTCCCAGTCCAGGGCCTGCCGGGCCTGGGCCATTTTGTCGTCAATATCCCTGGCGCCGGGAATGCCCTTGGCGATATCGGCGGCGTGAGCGGCGATTTTCGAGGCGATAATTCCCTGCTTTACGTCCTCCACATTGGGCAGGGCCAGGTGCTCCGCCGGGGTGACATAGCACAGGAAGGCCGCGCCGCTCATGGCGGCAACCGCCCCGCCAATGGCGGCTGTGATGTGGTCATAGCCCGGGGCGATGTCCGTCACCAGCGGTCCCAGCACATAGAAGGGCGCCCCCATGCACAGGCTCTGCTGAATCTGCATGTTGGCCGCCACTTGGTTCAGGGGCACATGGCCGGGTCCCTCCACCATCACCTGGACGTTGTGCGCCCAGGCCCGCTTGGTCAGCTCGCCCAGACGCACCAACTCCTCAATCTGGCACACGTCGGTGGCATCGGCCACGCAGCCGGGCCGGCAGGCGTCTCCCAGGGAAATGGTCACGTCGTGCTTTTCGCAGATGTCCAAAATCTCGTCGAAATGCTCGTAGAAGGGGTTTTCCTGGCCGGTCATGCTCATCCAGGCGAACACCAGGCTTCCGCCCCGGCTGACGATGTTCATCTTCCGCTTGTGGCGGCGGATCTGCTCAATGGTCTTGCGGGTGATGCCGCAGTGCAGGGTGACAAAGTCCACGCCGTCCTCCGCGTGAAGGCGCACCACGTCGATAAAATCCTGGGCGGACAGAGTCCCCAAGTCCCTCTGGTAGTGGATGACGCTGTCGTACACCGGCACCGTGCCAATCATGGCGGGGCATTCTGCCACCAGCTTTTGGCGGAAAGGCTGGGTGTTGCCGTGGGAGGACAGATCCATAATGGCCTCGGCTCCCAGGTCGATAGCGCTTTGCACCTTTTTCATCTCGATGTCATAGTCCTTGCAGTCCCGGGAAACGCCCAGGTTCACGTTGATCTTGGTCCGCAGCATGCTGCCCACGCCCTCTGGATTCAGACAGGTGTGGGCTTTGTTGGCGCAGATAGCCACCTTGCCCTGGGCCACCAGGTCCATCAGCTGTTCCAGAGGCATGTGTTCCTTTTCCGCCACAATCTTCATCTGAGGTGTGGCAATGCCCTTGCGGGCGGCGTCCATTTGGGTGGTGTATTCCATAGGTCAGTCCTCCTTGTGAGTTCTCAAGAAATAGGTGTGATCCAGAGGGCCGCTGCCCCGGCCCAAGTCCAGCATGGCCGCCAGCGCCCCGGTCAGGTACTCTTTGGATTTTTCCACAGCTTTCTCCAAATCCATCCCGTTGGCCAGGTTGGCGGCAATGGCGCTGGAAAGGGTGCAGCCCGTGCCGTGGGTGTTGGGATTTTCAATGCGCTTGCCCAAAAACCAGCGGCCTTTGCCCTTGTAGTACAGGTAGTCGTCCGCGTCGCTGACGCTGTGTCCGCCCTTGCACAGCACAGCGCAGCCGTATGTGCTGCCAATGCGCTTCGCGGCGGCTTCCATGTCCTCTTTTCCATGAATTTCCATGCCGGAGAGAACCTCCGCCTCGGGAATGTTGGGCGTTACCACTGCGGCGAGAGGAAAGAGCTTTTCCCTCAGCGCGCCGGCGGCGCTGTCCGCCAGCAGCCGGGACCCGCTGGTGGAGACCATCACTGGGTCCACCACCAGATTTTTCGCCCGGTAGTCCTTCAGCCGCTGGGCGATTGTCTCAATCAGCCCCGCCGAGGACACCATGCCGGTTTTCACCGCGTCAGGAGGGATGTCCTGAAACACGGCGTCCAGCTGCTGGCCCAGAAAATCTGGGCTTACCTCGAAAACACCGGTCACTCCCAGGGTGTTCTGAGCTGTCAGGGCGGTGATGGCGCACATGGCGTACACGCCGTTCAGGGTCATGGTTTTCAGGTCCGCCTGGATACCCGCCCCGCCGCTGGGGTCGCTTCCGGCGATGGACAGACAGGTGTTCATGCTTTGCCCTCCTTTACTGTTTGCTCCGCCAGGATTCGCAGCTTCCGGCAGGCGGTTTCGATGTCCGGCTGGGAGAAAATGGCGGATACCAACGCGAATCCCGCCATGCCGCCTCCCGCCAGGCGGGCCATGTTGGTGGAATCGATTCCGCCAATGGCCACACAGGGAATGGACACGCTGGCGCAGATCTCTTTCAGCTGCTCCGTGGTGATGCGGATGGCGTTTTTCTTGGTGGGAGAGGGGAACACGGCCCCCACGCCCAGGTAATCCGCGCCGGCCGCCTGGGCTGCTTGCGCCTGCTCCACTGTTTTCGCCGTGGCTCCAATGATAAAGCCGTTCCCCACTTTTTTGCGAATTTCCCTTACAGGAAGGTCCTCTATTCCCACATGAACCCCATCAGCTCCGCTTTCCAGCGCCGTTTTCAGGGAGTCATTGACAATCAGCGGCACGCCGTGCCGGTGGCAGAGGGCGGCGGCTTCGGCGGCTTCCCGCAGGAAATCCTCTTCCGGCAGGTCCTTTTCCCGCAGCTGTACCAGGGTGACGCCCCCCTTTATCGCGGACTCAATTTGCTCCAGCAGCGTTTGCCTGCCCGCCCATGCCCGGTCTGTCACAGCGTAAAGCAGCAGATTTTCAGCGGTAAATTTCACAGTTCCGCCTCCTCTCTCAAGCGTCTTACCAGGGCGCTGGGGTCCTCCGCCTGCATCAGCCCGCTCATCACGCAGGCCCCTGCCGCTCCCGCTGCCCTGACTGGTCCAATGGTTTCCGGCCCGATTCCCCCAATGGCGTACAGGGGAATGGGAGAGGCAAGGCACACCTGCTCCAGCAGCTTCAGCCCTCGGGGCGGCACTCCCGGCTTACATCCGGTGGGAAAGATATGCCCCAGCGTCCCGTAGGAGCATCCCAGCTTTGCCGCCTCCAGCGCATCCTCCAGACTGTGGCAGGAGGCTCCCAGCGTGGGAAATTTCCCTCGCTCCGCCGGGGACAGCTCCCGCAGCCGGGGAAGAGGCAGGTGCAGCGCCCGAACGCCCAGCTCCTCCGCCGTTTGGGAAAAGCTGTGCAGCAGGCATTCCACGCCGTGCCGCCGGCAGATTTCCAACACTTGGATTGCCAGGGCCTTGTACTCCGGCTCGGGCAGGTCCTTTTCCCGCAGGATAATTTTGTCCACCCCGGCGGCGGCCACCCGTTCTGCTTGGGAGAGAAACTCTCCCCCGCAGAGTTTTCGGGCGGTGACGCACACAATCTCAAACATACAGGTAATCGTTGAGGACGGGCTGCAAGCCCTCGCCGGCCATGTCCTGGTACATCTGGGACAGGCTGCGCTCGTCGCTGATCTCGAACTGCTCGTCGCCTGCGTCCTCCGCCTCCTTTCCCTGATATTTGCTCTCGTGGTCGCCAATGCCGGTGGAGACTCCCGCGGAGATCTTGGTGGCGGCAATCCGCACAATGCCGTTGCGGAAAGCGGCGTTTTCCCGAGAGCTGACGGTGATGCCCACAAAGGGCAGAAAGATCCGGTAGGCGCACAGCACCTGGCACAGCTGGCGCTCCCCCACATCCTGGGGATTGATCTTGTCGTTGTTGACAATGGGGCGCAGCCGGGGACAGGAAAGGGACATTTCCGCCGCCGGGTACTTCCGCTGCAAATAATACACATGAAGGGCGCTGGCCAAGGCGTCCTTGCGGAAATCCGCCAGGCCTAAAAGCGCGGAAAAGGCCACCCCGCGCATGCCGCCCCGCAGCGCCCGCTCCTGGGCGTCAAACCGGTAAGGCCACACCCGCTTGTGGCCCATCAGGTGGAGGGTCTCGTACTTGTCCCGGTCATAGGTTTCCTGGAACACAGTGACGTAGTCCGCCCCGCACTCATGAAGATAGCGGTACTCGTCGGTGTTGACAGGATAGATCTCCAGGCCCACGTTGCGGAAATACCTGCGGGCCAGCTTGCAGGCCTCGCCAATGTATTCCACTGGGCTCATAGAGCGGCTTTCCCCGGTGAGGATCAAAATCTCCTCCATGCCGCTGTCGGCAATCACCTTCATTTCACGCTCGATCTGCTCCATAGAGAGCTTCATCCGGTGGATGTGGTTATAGCAGTTAAAGCCGCAGTAGACACAGTAGTTTTCGCAGTAATTGGCAATGTACAGGGGGGTGAACAGGTACACCGTGTTGCCAAAGTGCTTTTTCGTTTCCAGGCAGGCACGCTGGGCCATCCGCTCCAAAAAAGGCTCGGCGGCGGGGGAGAGCAGCGCCTTAAAATCCTCTACCGAGCAGGTTTCGTGCTCCAGGGCCGCCTGTACGTCCCGGGCGGTGTACTGGGTGTAGTTGTAGCTGTCCATCTGGGAGAGGACCTTTTCCATCACCTCCGACTGGATCACCTCCATGCCGGGCAGGTATTCCAGATGGCTTTTCCGGGAGGAGGGGTCCGTTTCCAGCCGGTGTTTTTTCTCCAAGGCTTGGGGGGAAAGAAACTCTGAATCCACAAAAAATTGATTTTCCTGATGCTCCATGCTGCCGCCCCCTTAATCCCGCAGAAAGCCGGTCAGCGGGTCCGAGGCGCTGGCGCCCCGGGCCAGCACCCGTCCCAGCCCGGAAAGATAGGCCTTTCGTCCCGCTTCAATGGCCTGGCGGAAGGCGGCGGCCATCAGGGGCAGGTTCCCGGCGGTAGCCAGAGCGGTGTTCGCCATAATCGCCGCGGCGCCCATCTCCATAGCCTCGCAGGCCTGGGAGGGCCGTCCGATGCCCGCGTCCACAATCACGGGCAGGTCAATCTCGTCAATGAGGATTTGGATGAATTCCTTGGTGGCCAGCCCTTTGTTGGACCCAATGGGAGAGGCCAAAGGCATGACGCAGGCTGCCCCTGCGTTGACCAGATCCCTGGCGGCGTTCAGGTCCGGGTACATGTAGGGCATCACCACAAAGCCCTCCTTGGCCAGAATCTCCGTGGCCCGGACAGTTTCCTGGTTGTCAGGCAGCAGGTATTTGCTGTCTCGCATAATCTCGATCTTTACAAAGTTTCCGCAGCCCAGCTCTCTGGCCAGCCGGGCAATCCGCACGGCCTCCTCCGCGTTCCGCGCGCCGGAGGTGTTGGGCAGCAGGGTCACGCCCTTTGGAATGTAATCCAAAATGTTTTCCTGCTCCTTGGTGTTGGCCCGGCGCACCGCCAGGGTAATCATCTGGGCTCCGGCGTCCCGCACGGCGGCTTCAATCAGCTCCAGAGAGTATTTGCCGGAGCCTAAAATGAACCGGGAGGAAAATTCCTTTCCGCCCAGGCTCCAGGTGTCCTGTGTGTTCATTTCGATTCCCTCTTTCTAAAAAATTACAGATACATATAGAAACAGACCCTTATAGAATTCAATCCAGCCTTTCCACGCGCACTGTGGCAATGCCGGATTGTCCCGGCTCTCCAGTGACAAGGTTCTGAGGCGCGGGTACCAGCAGCATAAAGCCGTCTCTTCCGTACCGGCGTCCATATCCCTGGGCATAGTCCTCCTCCACGGAGATGTGCTGCACCTGTCCTACCACCATTGCGGTAACGCCGGCGCCGCTGAGATCCTGCGTGCTGTGCAGCCTGCACTCCATTGTGAGAAACGCCTCCCGAATGGCCGGGGCATGGATGGTGTGGGCTTGGTCCAGGGTAAAGCCTCCGGCGGTAAATTCGTCGGTTTCGCTGCCGTTTTGGCGGATGGTTTCCACCAGGCTGTCATAGCGGGCGATGGGCAGAAAATTGACGCAGAAGCACCCCTCACGCCGGATGTTTTGATAGGTGTGGGTGTGCTGATACAGATTGCCCATCACGGCGAAGAAAGCTGTTTTGTCCCCGTGAAAGCAGCTCCACCCGTGAAAACACACGTTTGGCTTGCCGTTTTCCTTCCAGGTGGTGATGGCGAACAGTACGTTGGGAATGCCCGCCGTCGTCTCAAAGTGGTGGAAGAGCTCAAATTCCTCTGGATAAGCCGGCTGGAAATACGCTGGAAAATCCTTTCCAATTTGAATCTTCATGTGTTCTCTCCTTTTCCTCAGACGTCAAATTCCCCTGCCAGAATCCGCAGCACGGTTAAAGCCTGGTGGGCGGCGCAGAGAGCCACCCGGGGCGCGAAAAGGCTTTCTCCCTGCTCCACGCCGCTGGTTCCGTCCCCGCACAGGTAAAGCCGTTTTCCCACCCGCCGGGTGAGAATTTGGTTTCCCGGTCCCAGCCCCGCCATGCCGGAGGCAGCCACCAAATAGGCCTCCGGCAACTGCTCCAGTACCGTGTTTACCAGCATGGCCTTTTCCTCCGCCTTGTCAAAGGCCTCGCAGATTACGCCGGTTCCCGCCAGCAGGGAGGGAGCGTTGCTCTCCGTCAGCCGGATTTGATGACATTCCACCTGGAGGTAGGGGTTGATCTCCAGCAGGTTTTCCCTCAGGGCGGCGGTTTTGTCCATACCAGTTTGGCAGGCCTTGTACTGCTGCCGGTTCAGGTTGGACAGCTCCACCTTGTCGAAATCCAGGAGGATCAGCGATCCAACGCCAGCCCGAGCCAGGGAAACGGCAATGTGGGACCCAAGTCCGCCCAGCCCGCAGACGGCAACCCGCGCTTGCTGAAACCGCGCCAGCAGGGAGGGGCCGATCCGCTGGCGCAGGCTATCCTCCATTTCCTGGCGAGTAAACGCCGGCATTTCAGCCGCCTCCCACAAAGCGGACCACCTCCAGTGTATCCCCGTCCCGCAGTATCGTTTGGCCGTACAGCCCTTTGGGGACAATGTCTCCGTTGCGCTCCACGGCAATCCTGCCGGAATCAAAGCCCTCCGCGGCCAGAAGCTGACTTACCGTCTTTCCCGCGGCGTCCCGCTCTTGCCCGTTGACAATTACCATATGGATTCCTCCTTTTTTGACAAAACAAAACGGGGATACCTGATGCGGTATCCCCGGGAAAAGCGTATGTCACTTCCTACGACGGCATTATCCGTATCAGGTTAAAGGGTCGAAGTAGGTGACTTCCTCTCAGCCTGCCATTACAAGCTCCCCTGTTTTCTTTTGTCTGAGATTTATTATAACAATAGTCCTGCCCTGCGTCAAGGCAGTTTTTTCGCGAAAGAGAACCAGCGCATTGAGAAGACAACGGCGGGATGAATCAGCTTTGTGCTGGGGGTTCTCTGTTTCGTCCTGCTTTTTCGATGCTTTATCTGGAATAAAATTTGTCAAAAATTAAAAAGGCTTAAATCCCGGATTCCCAGGAAATAAGCCGCTTTTTGCCTGGTGCGGGTATCCCGCAAGAGGTATAAAAAATCGAGTACCCATAAGGGTACTCGAAGTGGTGCGCGAGACGGGACTTGAACCCGTACGTCGTAGACACACGCACCTCAAACGTGCCTGTCTGCCAGTTCCAGCACTCGCGCATAACCAACGCTGGATATTATAGCATTCGAAAGACGGGTTGTCAAGATGGGAAATCCTGTTCGGGCAAAAATTTACGAGCAGATTTCCCGAAAAAACTGAAAAACGGCCTGCCCGTCCACGGTGTCCTCCCGGCGCAGGGCAAAGGACATCCGTTCGGGGTGCCACTGTACGCCGTAAACTCCCAGATTGGGCCATTCCACAGCTTCCACAATCCCGTCCTCAGAGGAAACTGCTGCCAGGCGCAGTCCCGCGGCAAGCTGCCCCAAGGCCTGATGGTGGGCGCTGTTGACAGAAAATTCCCGGCCGTAGAGGGGATAGAGAAAGCTGTCCTCTCCCGCGGTGACAGTGTGTACCCGGTCCCCCAGAGCCTTGTCACGCCGGTGGGCGGCAGCGGTGGGAATGTCCTGAATCAAATCTCCCCCCAGTGCCACGTTGAGCATTTGAATCCCCCGGCAGATTCCCAGTATGGGCCGTCCCCAGGCGATAAAATCCGCCACAAGCTCCAGCTCCGCTTCATCCCGCCGCAGGTCCGGCTCCTCGCTGCCGTCGGGCTCCTGTCCATACCTGGCCGGACTGATGTCCCCTCCGCCGGGGAGCAGCAGGCCGGCGCAGCTTTTGGCCTGTGACAGATCCAGACTGAACACTCCCTCCATGCCGCTGCCCTCCAAGGCGCTGGCATAGTTGCTCATCTTTTCCTGGTCGCCATATACAAAAATTTTTGGCATGGGTCATATCCCTTCCTTCCGCAAAATATTCCTTTCCAAGTGATAGATCCGGAAAACAGGTCCGCCAAACCGGCAGAGTTCCGGCGCGTTGCTTCCGCCGGTCTCTTTTCCTTATTAACTATGCGCTTTTTGGGGAAAATAATCAAGAGTTTTTTCTCAATATGGAAAAAGGGGGAAGCTGCATGGAAAAACAGCGCGGGACAGGGGGGGCTGGCGGGAGCGATCATCGGATTGGGTGTGGCGGTGGCCCTGGCGTGCAACACGCTGGGAATTCTTGACAGCCGCCACCTTGTAAAAGAAGCCGCTGGAGAGACAGCTGCCGTCAATGCCGCGGCACAGGAAGGATTTTTTGACGGATTTCAGCAGCTGGATGATCCCCTTCTGGTGCTGGTCAATGAGGAGGTGCCGGTTCCAGAGGACTGGCGCTTTCTCCCGTACCTGGTGGATGACGAGGTGGTGGATCGCCGTATGGCCGAGGACCTTTCCGCTATGCTTCAGGCGGCGGAGGCGGATGGAGTGTGGCTGTGGGTGGCCTCCGCCTATCGGGGCGAGGAGCGGCAGGGGGTCCTTTTTGAAAGAGAAGTGGAGAAAAATCTTAAGGCCGGCATGGAGGAGGCGGAGGCCCGTCAGGACGCCCTGCGAACAGTCGCCCTGCCCGGCCGCAGCGAGCATCAAACCGGCCTGGCGGTGGACTTTAATGATGTCAGCCAAAATTTTCAGCGGACAGAGGCCTATCAGTGGCTCCAGCGTCACGGGGCGGAATACGGCTTTGTTCAGCGCTATCAGAAGGAGAAGGAGTCCGTTACCGGCGTGTCAGAGGAGCCTTGGCATTACCGCTATGTGGGGCGCGCCCATGCCGGGCGGATGGAGAAGGGGAAGCTGTGCCTGGAGGAATATGTCCTTTCTCTGGGAGATTCGTAAAAAAACAAGCCGGCGTCTTGCAAAAGCCCTCTGTCTTGCGCTATAATAATGCGTATTGTAAGGGCGCTCCAGTGTGAGAACGCCGCAGTTTGACAAAGGTCCCCTTTGGGGGAATTAATAAGGAGAGGGTATATCATGGCAACAGTGCGAACAAGATTCGCCCCCAGTCCCACGGGTTTTATGCATGTGGGAAACCTGCGCACAGCGCTGTACGAGTATTTGGTGGCGAAATCCCAGGGAGGAAAGTTTGTTCTCCGCATTGAGGATACCGACCGGGAACGCCTGGTGGAAGGGGCGGAAGCGGTCATCTATAAAACCTTGGACCAGGTGGGGCTTCAGCACGACGAGGGTCCGGACGTGGGCGGCGATTACGGCCCCTATGTGCAGAGCCAGCGCAAAGAGCTGTACAAGCCCTACGCTGAGCAGCTGGTGAAGGAGGGGAAGGCCTACTACTGCTTCTGCACCAAGGAGCGGCTGGAATCTCTCCACAACGAGGAGGGTATCGGCGGCTATGACCGGCATTGCCGGGATCTGCCCCAAGAGGAGGTCCAGCGGCTTCTGGAGGCAGGCACCCCTTATGTCATCCGCCAGAAGGTACCTCTGGAGGGCTCCACCACCTTTGAGGACGCGGTGTTCGGTTCCATCACCATTGAGAACAAGGAAATCGAGGATCAGGTGCTTCTCAAGGCCGACGGCTATCCCACCTATAACTTTGCCAACGTCATCGACGACCATTTGATGCACATCACCCATGTGGTGCGGGGCAGCGAATATCTCACCTCCACCCCCAAGTACAACCTGCTTTACCAGGCCTTTGGCTGGGAAATCCCCACCTATGTTCACCTGCCTCTCATTATGGGCAAAAACGAGGACGGCACCGTGTCCAAGCTGTCCAAGCGCCACGGCTCCACCAGCTTCGAGGGGCTGCTGCAAGAGGGGTATCTTCCCCAGGTCATCACCAACTACATCGCCCTGCTGGGTTGGGCGCCCAAGGACAACCAGGAGATCTTCTCCCTGGCGGAGCTGGTGCGGGCCTTCTCCATCGAAGGCATCAGCAAGTCCCCGGCTGTGTTCGATTATGACAAGCTGAACTGGTTCAACGCCGAATATATCAAGGCTATGGGGGAGGAGGAGTTTACCTCTCATGCCATGCCCTACTATAAAGAGGTGTTCGGGGAGGAGGACAAGCCCTGGGGGGTGCTCTACTCCATCCTGCCGGCCCGTATCACCAAGTTTCAGGAGATTCCCGGCCTGCTCCACTTTTTGAAGAAGCTGCCAGATTACCCGGTGGATTTCTTCGTGAACAAGAAGAGCAAGACCAACCTGGAGAACTCTCCCCAAATGCTCCAGGCGGCCATTCCGGTGCTGGAGGCTTTGCCCCAGTGGGACGTAAACGCCATCCACGACGGTCTCATTGCCCTGGCCGGGGAGCTGGGCGTGAAAAACGGCACCCTGTTGTGGCCGGTGCGTATTGCCGCGGCAGGCACCCTGGTCACTCCCGGCGGCGCTATGGAGATTTTGACGCTGCTAGGCCGGGAGGAGGCCCTTCGCCGTCTGAAGGCGGGGCTGGCCAAGCTGGAGGCGTAATGGGAGCTTTGGAAGGAAAAGAGGGGACATCATGCTGTTTCGAAAGGCTGACAGCAGGGACTTGGAAAGGCTGATCGAAATCCGGCAGCAGTTTCAAAGGCTCTTTCACCATACCGACGGGGGCGACGCCCTCGCTGAAAGCCTGCGGGCATACTTTTTAAGACATATGGCGGATGGAGGCTCTGTGGTGTGGCTGGCGGAGGAAAAGGGCAGAATTGTGTCCTGCGCGTTTCTCACCTGTTATGAGGATCTTCCCTCGGCCGAAAACCCTTTGGGAAGAAAGGGGTATTTGCACAATGTCTACACCGTGCCGGCGTTCAGGGGAAAAGGACTGGCGACGCAGGTGGTCAAACGGTGCATCCAGTCTGCCAGGGACTGGGGCGCTGGCACTGTCTCTCTGGGCGCCACCCAAGAGGGCGCCGCTGTGTACCGAAACCTGGGCTTTGAGTTTTCCGATTTGGAAATGGAACTGAAATTGTAACGGCTTTCCGCGCTTCTGCGTGAAAAAGCGAAAAGGAGCGCTTGCGATAGCAAAAATCAACGTAATCCCTTAGAAAGGAACCGTGAATGCAATGAGTGAAAAAATCAACTATGGCGAGATCCCTTCCACCAGCTTTATCGACGACTTTGTGAAAGAGGACATGGGGCCTGGCGGCCGCACCGAGGGGATGCGGGTCCACACCCGTTTCCCACCCGAACCCAACGGCTATCTGCACATCGGCCACGCCAAGGCCATCTATATTGATTTCGGCACGGCCCAGCGCTTTGGCGGCATCTGCAACCTGCGCATGGACGATACCAACCCCGTCAAGGAGGACGTGGAGTATGTGGACGCCATCAAGGAGGACATCCACTGGCTGGGCTACGACTGGGACGACCGGTTCTACTACGCCTCCGACTACTTTGAGGACATGTACAAGGGGGCCGAGGAGCTGATTGAAAAGGGCCTGGCCTATGTCTGCGAGCTGACCCCCGAGCAGATGAAGGAGATGCGGGGCGACCTGACCCATCCCGCCCAGAGCCCCTACCGGGACCGGCCCAAGGAGGAAAGCCTGGACCTGTTCCGCCGCATGCGGGCCGGGGAATTCGAGAACGGCCGCTACACCCTGCGGGCGAAAATCGACCTGGCCTCCGGCAACTTCAATATGCGGGACCCGGTGATTTACCGCATCAACCACACCAGCCATCACCGCACCGGGGACAAGTGGTGCATCTATCCCATGTACGACTACGCCCACCCCTTTGAGGACGCCATGGAGTGCATCACCCACTCCCTGTGCTCCCTGGAGTTTGAGGACCACCGGCCCTTCTACGACTGGGTGATTCAGAACGTGACCCTGCCCAGCAAGCCCCGTCAGATTGAATTTGCCCGCCTGGGCATCAACAACACGGTGATGAGCAAGCGGAAGCTCCGCGCTCTGGTAGAGGGGGGCTATGTGGACGGCTGGGACGATCCCCGTATGCCCACCATCTGCGGCCTGCGCCGCCGGGGCTACACCCCTGCCTCCATTCGCAGTTTCAGCGAGCGCAACGGCGTGTCCAAGGTGAACTCCACAGTGGAGTACGCTTTCTTGGAGTATTGTCTCCGGGAGGACCTGAACCAGAACGCCCGCCGGGCTATGGCGGTTCTGGACCCCATTAAGCTGACCATTACCAATTATCCTGAGGATCTGGCCGAAACCTTCCCCGTGGAGAACAACCCCAACAAGCCCGAGGAAGGCGACCGCCCCGTCACCTTTACCCGCACGGTGTACATCGAGCGGGAGGACTTTTTGGAGACTCCCGTACCCAAGTACAAGCGCCTGTACCCCAACGGCCCGGAGTGCCGCCTGAAGGGCGCTTACCTGATCCGCTGCACCGGCTGCAAAAAGGACGAGACCGGCAACGTGGTGGAGGTCTTTGCCGAGTACGACCCGGAGAGCAAGGGAGGCAATCCCGCCGATGGCCGGAAGGTGAAGGGGGCCACCATCCACTGGGTCAACGCCGCCGACGCCCTGGACGCGGAGATCCGCCTGTATGACAACCTGTTCACCGTGGCCAATCCCGACGAGGGCAACTTCCTGGATTACCTGAACCCGGATTCCCTGAAGGTGCTTACTGGCTGCAAGGTGGAGAAATCCCTGGCGGACGCCAAGCCAGGGGAGAGCTATCAGTTCTTGCGGCAGGGCTATTTCTGCGTGGACAGCAAGGATTCCAAGCCTGGCGCGCTGGTATTTAACCGTTCCGTCAAGCTGAAGGACAGCTTTAAGCCGGAATCCAAGTGACGGCGGAACCCCATAAGCTGAGCGTGGAGAAGAAACCGCTGAACCAGCGGTTTCTTTTATGTGAAAATTGTCACCCGTAAGGTCAAAAACAGGTTGACAATCCTCCTCTGCCGTGTTACCCTGAAATCAACACTTGAAAAAGGAGGCGTTTTATGAGCGCTGCGGAAGAGATTTTAGAGCTGCTGGAGAACGCCGGCGGTCCTGTGTCCGGAGAGGAAATCGCCGGAAAGCTGGGCGTCAGCCGGAACACCGTTTGGAAGGCGGTGAACAGGCTGAAGGAGCAGGGGTACGAAATCCAGGCGGCAACTAACCGGGGCTATTGCCTGATTTCCCACCGGAACGCCCTGACGCCCCAAAGCGTCCGCCGTTTGCTGGAAGGCTCGGCCCGCCGCTGCGCCATTGACGTGCGGGACTCTGTCACCTCCACCAACACCGTCGTGAAGGGCCTTGCCGAACAGGGGGGAGCGGAGGGCATGGTGCTTATTGCCCATCAGCAGACCCAGGGAAAGGGGCGGCTGGGACGGTCCTTTTACTCTCCCAAGGGGACAGGGCTGTATTTGAGCGTTCTGCTGCGGCCCCGTTTTCCCGCGGAGGAGGCTCTTTCCATCACCACCGCCGCGGCGGTAGCTGTGGCCCAGGCGGTGGACGCTGTCACCGGAAAGTATGCTCAGATCAAATGGGTCAACGACGTGTACCTGACAGGGTGGAAGGTCTGCGGTATCCTCACCGAAGCGGCAGTGGATTTTGAATCCGGCGGCCTGCAATACGCGGTCCTGGGAATTGGGGTCAATCTTCGGGAGCCGGAAGGCGGCTTTGCCCCAGAGCTGGCGGAGGTGGCTGGAGCCTTGTTCCAGGGCGAAGTCCCCGCGGGAGCGCGCACCCGGCTGGCGGCGGAGATACTCAACCGCTTTTTTGGCATTTATGACAGCCTTCCCGCTCGGGATTTTATGGACTTCTACCGAGAGCGCTCCCTTTTGACGGGGGTGGAAGTGACCTACACCCAGGGGGACAAAACAGGAGAGGCCTTGGTGCTGGGCGTGGACCAGCAGGCCCGGCTGCTGGTGCGGCTGCCGGACGGCGCCCAGCGGACTTTTTCCGCAGGGGAGGTACAGATTAAAAAGGATTTCCTGGCCGCCTTCCGCCGGGAGCGAGGAGGACAAGCGTCATGAAGCTTCAATGGAAAAGCAAACTCCAATCCACGGTGATGACCGGAGTGTTCGCGGCGCTGCTGGCGGTGCTGTCTCAGATTTCCATACCCCTGCCCACGGGGATTCCCATCACCCTTCAGACCTTCGCGGTAGCGCTGTGCGGCTTTACGCTGGCTCAAGGAATGGGAACGCTGTCCGTGGGCGTTTACCTGGCCTTGGGGGCGGCGGGCCTGCCGGTGTTCGCTGGATTTTCCGGGGGAATCGCTTCCTTCGCGGGGATGACAGGGGGCTATCTCTGGTCCTTTCTTCTCATGGCTTTTCTCTGCGGCCTGGGCGCTCAGCTGAAGAGCAAGGCGCTTGCCCTTGCTCTGGGGATGACAGGACTGGCTCTGTGCCACCTTTGCGGGGCGCTCCAGTTTGCGCTTGTGGCGGCAGTTTCTCCCTGGCAGGCCTTTCTCGCCGCCTCCGCTCCTTATCTGGTGAAGGATGTAATCTCCGTGGCGGCGGCTTACGGGGTGGCAAAGGCCCTGCTTTTCAGCTTGCACAAGGCCCGGCTGGTGAACCTGTCATGATTGCTCTTCGGGGCCATCATCTGTTCTGCGCCGTGCTGTTTCAAGGCTGCGGTTACAACCAGGCCTTTACAGCCCGGATGCAAGCCGTTCTGACCGCCTTGGAAGAGGGAGAGCCCTTTGCGCTGTGCCAGGGCAGCGATGACCTTTGCGCCGCCTGTCCCCATCGCCGTCCAGAGGGCTGCGCTCTGGGAACAGAGGATGTCCTCCGGCGGGACGCTGCCGCCTTGCGGGTCTGCGGCTTTGAAGCCGGGCAAGAGCTGCTGCCCTCTCAGGCGGGGGAGCGGCTGCGCCGTGTAAGGGAGCCCCATTGGCAGCTGGTGTGCGGCGGCTGCCGTTGGCAGCGGGAAGGACTTTGCTCCTGGGAGCTTTTTCAACAGCTGTGCCAGGACCGTTTTGGTTAAATTTATGGAAAAACAGGTGATTCCCGGAAAAAACCGGAATTCACCTGTTTCTTTTTTGAAAATTCTCTTGCTTTCGGCGGGCGAGTATATTAAAATGAAGGTAACATGTTGTAAAACTGTTTAAAAAATAAGTGCTTTGCCGCGGCTTTTCAGAAGTCTTTACCATCCTTTCCCGTGAGTTTTACAATGGCGGCAAAGTGTACAAATTAAATCGGTAATTTAATATCGATATATCATTCCTACCAATTTACATTCTCGCGGGATTCTGTTAAAATGTTGTCAAAGTCAGGGGAAAGAGGTGAGGAATGTGCCGAGTCAAGGCGTTTCAAAGCAAACCCTGCAGAGGCTGCCAACCTATCTCAGCTATCTAAAGGGATTGCGGGACGCTTCCAAATACATCTCGGCAACGGCAATAGCAGAAGCGCTGAACATGAACCATGTGGTGGTGAGAAAGGATCTTGCCTCCATCAGCAGCTCGGGCAGGCCAAAGGTGGGATATGTGCGCGAGGACCTCATCCAAGAACTGGAGCGCTTTTTGGGCTATGACAACGCCCAGGACGCGGTTCTTGTGGGTGCCGGACAGCTGGGCAAGGCTTTGCTGGCTTACGATGGCTTTGTGCAGTTTGGATTGAACATCTTGGCCGGGTTCGATACAGACCCGTTTACCGTGAACACAGAGGTGGGGGGGAAGAAAATTCTCCCAATGGACCGTCTGGAGGACCTTTGCCGGCGGATGAAGGTGCGTATTGGCATTATCACCGTTCCCGGCGAACACGCCCAGGCCGTGTGCAACCTGCTGATTCACAGCGGGATTCTGGCTGTGTGGAACTTTTCGAACGTCCATTTGGACGTGCCGGAGGGGATTCTGGTGCAGAATGAAAATATGGCCGTTTCCCTCGCACTCTTGTCCAACCATTTGAAGGAACAATTCAGCACAAAATAAATAAAAAAGGATGGAGCATTTTATGAACACTGAAATGACTTACGAAGTTGTGGACAGCGCAGAGTCTTTTGAGAAGCTGCTTGCCCGGGTCCGTGAGGCGCAGAAAATCTACTCCACTTACACCCAGGAGCAGGTGGACAAGATCTTCCGCGCCGCTGCCATGGCCGCCAACCTGCAGCGTATCCCGCTGGCGAAGATGGCCGTTGAGGAGACCGGCATGGGCTGCGTGGAAGACAAGGTTATCAAAAACCACTATGCCGCCGAGTACATCTACAACGCCTACAAGGATACCAAGACCTGCGGCGTGATTGAAGAGGACAAGGCCTACGGCGTCAAGAAGATTGCAGAGCCTATCGGCGTTGTTGGCGCGGTTATCCCCACCACCAACCCCACCTCCACCGCCATCTTCAAGACCTTGATCTCCCTGAAGACCCGCAACGGCATCATCATCAGCCCCCATCCCCGGGCCAAGAAGTGCACCATTGCCGCTGCCAAGGTGGTTCTGGAGGCCGCTGTCAAGGCTGGCGCTCCCGAGGGACTGATCGGCTGGATTGACGTTCCCAGCCTGGATCTGACCCACGCTCTGATGGCCGAGTCCGACATCATTCTGGCCACTGGCGGCCCCGGCATGGTGAAGGCTGCCTACTCCTCCGGCACTCCCGCTCTGGGCGTGGGCGCCGGCAACACTCCCGCCATTATCGACGACACCGCCGATGTGGTGCTGGCTGTCAACTCCATCATCCATTCCAAGACCTTTGACAACGGCATGATCTGCGCTTCCGAGCAGTCTGTCATTGTGCTGGACAAGGTTTACAAGGCCGTGAAGGACGAGTTTAAGAAGCGCGGCTGCTATTTTCTCAACAAGGAAGAGACGGAGAAGGTCCGCAAGACCATTATCATCAACGGCGCTCTGAACGCCAAGATCGTTGGCCAGAAGGCCCACACCATCGCTGCTCTGGCTGGCGTGGATGTGCCTGAAAGCACCAAGATCATCATCGGCGAGGTGGAGAGCGTGGACATCTCCGAGGAGTTTGCCCACGAGAAGCTGTCTCCCGTGCTGGCCATGTACAAGGCCAAGACCTTTGACGAGGCCATTGAGAAGGCCGAGCATCTCATCGCCGACGGTGGCTATGGCCACACCTCCTCTCTGTACATCAACGTTGCCGAGAAGGAAAAGATGGCCAAGCATCAGGCTGCCATGAAGACCTGCCGCATCCTGGTCAACACCCCCTCCTCTCAGGGCGGTATCGGCGACCTGTACAACTTCAAGCTGGCTCCCTCCCTCACCTTGGGCTGCGGTTCCTGGGGCGGCAACTCCGTTTCCGAGAACGTGGGTGTCAAGCACCTGATCAATATCAAGACCGTTGCCGAGAGGAGAGAGAACATGCTGTGGTTCCGCACGCCTGAGAAGGTGTATTTCAAGAAGGGCTGCATGCCCGTCGCTTTGAACGAGCTGAAGACCGAGTACAACCGCAAGAAGGCGTTCATCGTCACCGACTCCTTCCTGTTCAAGAGCGGCTTTACCAAGAACATCACTGACAAGCTGGACGAGCTGGGCATTCAGTACGCCTGCTTCTACGATGTGGCTCCCGATCCCACCCTGGGCTGCGCCATGGAAGGCGTCAAGCAGATCCGCGACTTCGAGCCTGACGTGATCATCGCTCTGGGCGGCGGTTCTCCCATGGACGCTGCCAAGATTATGTGGGTGATGTACGAGCATCCCGATGCCGACTTCCAGTCCATGAGCATGGACTTTATGGATATCCGCAAGCGTATCTACAAGTTCCCCAAGATGGGCGAGAAGGCTATGATGGTTGCCATCCCCACCTCCTCCGGTACCGGCTCCGAGGTGACTCCCTTTGCCATCATCACCGATGAAAAGACTGGCACCAAGTGGCCTCTGGCTGACTACGAGCTGCTGCCCAACATGGCCATTGTGGATGCCGACAACATGATGACCCAGCCCAAGGGCCTGACCTCTGCCTCCGGCATCGACGTTATGACCCACGCCATCGAGGCCTATGTGTCCATTATGGCCACTCCCTTTACGGATGGCTTGGCCCTGAAGGCGATGAAGGCTGTGTTCGATTACCTGCCTTCCGCCTACGAGAACGGCGCCAACGATCCCTATGCCCGCGAGCGCATGGCCGAAGCCTCCTGCATGGCTGGTATGGCCTTTGCCAACGCCTTCCTGGGCGTGAACCACTCTATGGCTCACAAGCTGGGCGCTTACCATCACCTGCCCCACGGCGTTGCCAACGCTGTCATCCTCACCGATGTCATCCGCTACAACGCCGCCGAGGTTCCCACCAAGATGGGCACCTTCTCCCAGTATCAGTATCCCCATGCCAAGCAGCGCTATGTGGAGGCTGCCCGCTTCTGCGGCATCCAGGGCAAGAACGACGACGAGGTCTTTGAAAACTTCATCCAGGCTCTGGAAGACCTGAAGGAGAAGATCGGCATTAAAAAGACCATTAAGGATTACGGCGTGGACGAGCAGTACTTCCTGGATACTCTGGACGAGATGGTGGAGAACGCCTTTAACGACCAATGCACCGGCGCCAACCCCCGCTATCCGCTGATGAGCGAGATCAAGGAAATCTACCTGAAGTGCTACTACGGCAAGTAATATAACGGAGGAGTTATCACTATGAAACTGGAAAAGGTTATCGCAGTTCGTAATTCCAAGACCATCTACCGGGATGGAGCGCTTGTCATTAAGGTGTTTGACGAGGGCTACTCCAAGGCCGACATTCTCAACGAGGCCCTGAACATTGCCCGTGTGGAAGAGACCGGCCTGCCCATTCCCGCTCTGGAAGAGGTCACCAAGATTGACGGCAAGTGGGCCATTGTCACCGACTATGCCGAGGGCAAGACCATTGCCCAGCTGATGGCTGAGAACCCTGAGAAAAAGGATGAGTACCTGGAGAAGTTTGTGGACATCCAGATTGAGGTTCAGTCCAAGACCTGCCCCATGCTCAACCGGCTGAAGGAAAAGATGAAGCGGAAGATTGCCCAGACCGGTCTGGACGCCACCACCCGCTATGAGCTGGATTCCCGCCTGGCCTCCATGCCCAATCACAACAAGGTTTGCCACGGCGACTTCAACCCCACCAATGTGGTGATCTCTCCCGATGGCGAAAGCTGGTCCGTGCTGGACTGGGCCCATGTGACCCAGGGCAACGCCAGCGCCGATGCCGCCCGCACCTACCTGCTGTTCTGGCTGGCCGGGGACATTGAGACCGCCGAGAAGTATCTGGATCTGTTCTGCAAAAAGACCGATACCGCCAAGCAGTATGTGCAGAAGTGGCTGCCTATCGTGGCTGCCTCCCAGTCCGTCAAGGGCAAGCCCGAGGAGCGGGAGTTCCTCATGCACTGGGTCAATGTGGTGGAGTACGAATAATCGATTTGTCTCCATGTCCGCTTCAACGGCCTAACGATCTTTTATTCCGCTGCAAAAGAGTTTCCGTACCCTGCCGGGGAGCAGGGTGCGGCTGCTCTTTATAAAAACGAATCGTCTTTTTAGGAGGATGACATTATTATGAAATGTACCATTTGCATCGGCAGCTCCTGCCATTTGAAGGGTTCTCGCCAGATTGTGGAAGAGCTTCAGTACCTGGTAAAAGAAAACCACCTGGAGGACAAGGTGGAGCTGGGCGGCACCTTCTGCATGGGCAACTGCGTGAACGGCGTCAACGTCACTCTGGATGACAAGCTGTATTCCCTGTCTCCTGAGACCACGAAGGAATTCTTCGAAAAGGAAATCCTTCCCAAAGTACAATAACAACGCGATCACGCAGGAAACTCCATCAATGGCAAAACGGCATTGATGGAGTTTGCCGTGCCAGGCCCCTACTTTTCAACGGAGAGGTTGTTCCCACATGGCTGAATATTTGAAGTTAAAAAAATCCAACTGTGTCAACTGCTACAAATGTATCCGCCACTGCCCGGTGAAGTCCATCAAATATTCCACGGGCCAGGCTCAGATTGTCAGCGATGAATGTATTCTGTGCGGCCAGTGTTTTGTGGTATGTCCCCAAAACGCCAAGGAGATCCGCAACGATGTACCCTCCGCCATCAACCTTTTAAAGAGCGGCCCTGTCATTGCCAGCGTTGCCCCTTCTTTTGTGGCCAATTATCCTGGCGCTACCATTGCCACCATGGAGAAGGCCTTAAAGCAGCTGGGCTTTGCCGCCGCGGAGGAGACTGCCATTGGCGCCTCCATTGTCAAGACCGAGTATGAAAACATTGTCCGCGAGGGCAAGCAGGAGGTCATCATCTCCACCTGCTGCCATTCCGTCAACACCCTGGTGGAAAAATATTATCCCGAGGTGCTGCCCTATCTTGCCACGGTGATGTCTCCCATGCAGGCTCACTGTCAGAAAATCAAGCAGGAGCATCCCGGCGTCAAGACGGTCTTTATCGGGCCTTGCATTTCCAAAAAGGCCGAGGCCGAGGCCTATCCCGGCATTGTGGACTGCGTGCTTACCTTTGAGGAGCTTTCCGACTGGCTCAAGCAGGAGGGCGTTACCATTGAGAAGGGGGAGGATCACCTGGAGGAAAGCCGGGCGCGTCTGTTCCCCACCACCGGCGGTATTCTCCGCACCATGAACTGCGACTCTCCCGATTACACCTACATGGTGGTGGACGGCATTGAAAATGTGCTGGCCGCCGTTGAGGACATTAAGGAGGGCCGCCTGAAGAAGTGCTTTATCGAAATGTCCATCTGCGCGGGCAGCTGCATCAACGGTCCCGCGATGGAGCGCAGCAAGCGCCGTCCTGTCACGGATACAATTGCCGTCAACCGCTATGCGGGCAAGAAGGACTTTGTGGTGGACCAGCCCGACGGCAAGGATATTATCAAGGACCACCGCTTTATCGGCCTGCACCGCCAGATGCCAGGCGAGCGGGAAATTGAGGAAATCCTCCGCAAGATGGGCAAGAACAGCCCGGAGCAGGAGCTGAACTGCGGCGCCTGCGGCTATAACACCTGCCGGGAGAAGGCTATCGCCGTGTACCAGGGCAAGGCGGACATCAACATGTGCCTGCCCTTCCTGACCCAGAAGGCCGAGAGCTTCTCCGACACCATCATCAGCACCTCTCCCAACGGCATTATGGTTCTCAACGAGGACCTGGAGGTGCAGCAGATCAACGCCGCGGCCTGCCACATTGTGAATATCCGCCACGCCTCTGACGTGCTGGGCGACCAGGTCATCCGCATTCTGGATCCCAAGGTATTCCTGGATGTGATGGCAACCGGCCAAAGCGTGCGGGATGAAAAGGTCTATTTGGCCGAGTACAAGCGCTATGTAGAGCAAACGGTGATTTACGACAAGAGCTATCACATCATTATCTGCATCATGCGGGACGTCACCGAGGAAGAGCGGGAGCGTATGAGCAAGGAAAAGATCAGCCAGCAAACCATTGAGATGACAGACCGGGTCATCGAAAAGCAGATGCGAATGGCGCAGGAAATCGCCTCTTTGCTGGGCGAGACCACTGCGGAAACCAAAATCGCTCTGACCAATCTGAAGGATTCCTTGCGCGATGAATAACCTTTGCACCGACATTGGATATTTAAGCCTGAACAAGTGGGGAGAGCAGCTCTGCGGCGACCGGGTTGAAATCGTCGATCAGGGAGAAAACTCCACCGTCATTGTTCTGGCGGACGGAATGGGCAGCGGCGTTAAGGCCAACATTCTCTCTTCCTTGACCTCAAAAATCATCTCCACGATGATGGCGGCCAACATGCGCCTTGAGGACTGCGTGTCCACCATTGCCTCCACGCTGCCGGTCTGCGCTGTGCGGGGCGTGGCCTATTCCACCTTTACCATCATCCACATCATTGAAAACGAAGAGGCGGAAATCATCCAGTATGATAACCCGCTGTTGATCCTGATCCGGGACGGCAAGTTTGTGGAGATTCCCAAAACCGGCACGGAGATCGATGGGAAGATGATCTACAAATCCAGGATCAAGCTTCAGGAAAACGACTTTATGTTCACCATGAGCGACGGCACCATCCATGCCGGCGTGGGGCAGTCCCTCAACTTTGGCTGGGAGCGCAAGGACATCATCAGCTTTTTGGAGATGATGTACGACAGCAGCTACACCGCCAAAACCTATGCCTCCATTCTGCTGGAGGAGTGTAACCACCTGTATGGCGGCCATCCGGGAGACGACACCACGGTCTGCGTGGTGAAGGTTCGGGACCGGCAGCAGGTAAACCTGATGATTGGCCCGCCCTCGGACCGGAAGGACACCAACAAGTATCTGTCGCTGTTCTTCTCCAAAGAGGGCAAGCATATTGTCTGCGGCGGCACCACCTCTACGCTGGCTTCCGAGTTTTTGCACAAGCCCATGGTGGCAGACCTGAATTATCTCGACCCGGAGATCCCGCCCATCGCCAAGATTGAAGGCGTGGACCTGGTGACAGAGGGCGTCATCACCATCAGCAAGGTGCTGGAGTACGCCAAGGATTTCCTCTCTGACAATGCCTCTTTCAGTCAGTGGGGCTATAAGCGGGATGGCGCTTCCCTCATTGCGCGGATGCTGTTTGAAGAAGCCACCGACATCAACTTCTTTGTGGGAAGGGCCATCAACCCCGCCCACCAGAACCCCAACCTGCCCATCAATTTCAACATCAAGATGCGCCTGGTGGAAGAGCTGAGCGAATGTCTCAAGCAGATGGGCAAACGCATCAAGGTGAGTTACTTCTAAGCGTTTCCACAAGTATAGAAAGGAAAGGTACATAACGTATGGCCTCAGTTCCCATTAAAGACAGAAAGTTCGACACCCAGGTTCAGTACCTGAAGTACAAGGTGCTGCGGGAGGTTGCCCGCTACGCCTTTGAGGACCGGCTGCTGGACGCCTATACCGAGATTCCCAAGCTGATTGTCAAGGAGAAGCCCACCATGCGGTGCTGCATCTACAAGGAGCGCGCCATTGTGGAGGAGCGGATCAAGCTGGCTATGGGCGGGGACAAGAACAACCCCAACGTCATCGAAGTCATTGATATTGCCTGCGATGAATGCCCCATGTCCGGCTATAATGTCAGCGACGCCTGCCGGGGCTGTATTGCCCATCGCTGCGAGGACGCCTGCCGCCGGGGCGCCATTACCTTTGACGAGCATCTGCGTGCCCACATTGACAAATCCAAGTGTGTAGAGTGCGGCCAGTGCGCCAAGGTTTGCCCTTACAGCGCCATCGTCAACCAAAAGCGTCCCTGCGAGAACGCCTGCAAAATCAAGGCTATCAGCATGGCGGACAGCGGCGCGGCTCAGATTGACAACGAGACCTGCATTTCCTGCGGTGCCTGCGTGTATCAATGCCCCTTTGGCGCCATTGTGGACAAGTCCTTCATCCTTGACGTGGTCAACCTGATTAAAGAGAGCGACCACAACAAGAATTACAAGCTCTACGCGGTGGTGGCCCCCTCCATTTCCAGCCAGTTCAGCTATGCCAAGCTGGGCCAGGTGATCACCGGCATCCAGGAGCTGGGCTTCTTCCATGTGGTGGAGGCCGCTCTGGGCGCCGATATGGTTTCCTATGCCGAGGCCGCGGAGCTGGCGGAGAAAGGATTCCTCACCAGTTCCTGTTGCCCCGCCTTTGTGGATTACATCGAGAAGCAATTCCCCCAGTTGAAAGAGCATGTGTCCCACAACCTGTCTCCCGCGGCAACCATTGCCAAGTATATCAAGGACACCACGCCCAACGCCAAAATCGTCTTTATTGGGCCTTGCACGGCCAAGAAGATGGAGTTCCAGAAGGAAGAGCTGAAGCCCTATATTGACAGCACCATCACCTTCGAGGAGCTGCAGGCCCTCTTTGACAGCCGGGACATTGACCTGAAGTCCCTGCCGGAAGGCGTGCTGGACAACGCCTCCTATTATGGCCGCATTTTTGCCCGCAGCGGCGGCTTGTCCGACGCCGTGGCCCAGGCTCTGAAGGAGCAGAAGCTGGAAAGCTTCGACCTGAAGGCGGTTCCCTGCGACGGCATTGAGGCCTGCCGCATGGCCCTGCTGAAAGCCTCCAAGGGTGTCCTCCAGGGCAACTTTATCGAGGGCATGGCCTGTATCGGCGGCTGCATTGGCGGCGCTGGCTGTTTGACCCACGGCGATAAGAACAAGGCCGACGTGGACAAGTACGGCAGAGAGGCCATGGAAAAGACCATTTCCGACGCCATTGGCGTGCTGAAAAAGTAATAGATCCTGCATTTAGAGCTGCCGCGGATTTCCACGGCAGCTCTTTTTTGCGCTTGACAAGCGTTTCAATTTGGTGTATGAAAAGAGCAGAAACCTTATTTGGGAGGAATGTTGTATGAAAGCAGCTCGCTTTATGGGAAATGGAGTGTTTACGGTTTCCGAACTGCCCACGCCTCATGCCGGACCGGGGGAATTGGCGCTGCGAAACAAGATTTGCGGTGTCTGCGGTACGGATGTCCATATTTATCATGGAGAGCCTGGCTCTGCCGCCGTGACCCCGCCTGTGGTGCTTGGTCACGAGTATTCTGCCGAGGTGGTGGAAGTGGGGGAGGGTGTCACTGGCTTTTCCGTAGGCGACCACGTTACGGCGGATCCCAATATCTATTGCGGCCATTGCACCTACTGTCAAAATGGAAAGAAGCAGCTGTGTGAAAGCATGGAGGCCATTGGCGTCACCCGGGACGGCGGGTTCGCGGAGTACAGCCTGATTCCCGCGTCCCAAGCCTTCCGTCTGGAGCCTTCGGTTCCCTGGGAGTATGCCGCTATGGCAGAGCCTTTGGCCTGCTGCCTCCATGGAATCGACCTGGCGGGAATCAAGGCCGGGCAAAAGGTCTGCGTGGTGGGAGGCGGCGCCATTGGCTTAATCATGGTGCAGCTGGCCAAGCTTTCCGGCGCGTCGAAAATCGTTCTCAGCGAGCCAAATGAAAAACGCCGCCAGGCTTCCCTTCAGCTGGGCGCTGACAGCGCCATCAACCCCACCCAGCCCGGCTGGGAGGAATGCTTCTGCCAGGCAATGGGAGGCCATGCCGATGTGGTGATTGAGTGTGTGGGAAATGTTCCCGCTGTAAAGAGTGCCTTCCAGTTCGCGGGAAAGGGCGCCACCATCCTGCTGTTCAGCGTGCCGAAGGTGGACGCCGCTTTTGATCTGCCACTGTTTGACGTGTACAAGAAGGAGCTGACCATCAAAGGCTCCTTTGTGAATCCGGACACTCACGCCCGGGCGGTGGCGCTGATCAACAGCGGCAAAATCAATTTTGCCCCCATCATCACCCAGCATTTCACTTTGGACCAGCTTCCAGAGGCCATTGCCATGCAGATGAGCAGCGAGTCCATCAAGGTCATGGTAGAGGCAAACTAACAAAGAAGTCTTTCCCTTGCGCGCAATCAAAAAACTCCTCCAGCCAATGGCCGGGGGAGTTTTTTTACGCTGTCACAGCAGCCTTGTCCCATTGATAATCAATTCAAATTGAAGTCCCAGGGTCTGGGCGGCCTTGCGGCACAGCACCATGCGCTCCAGAAAAATCTCGAAATACTCCATGACAGGGCATATTTCCGTGGCAATCTCAATAGTAAAGATACAGAGCTTTCGTTCCGGCTCAATTTCCAGACGGGAGCTTTCCACGGCGTAGTTGACCCTGTCGTGAATGTCCGCCTCCAGCACCGCGTCCTTCCGCACCCGGGAGCGCCGCACGTCGCTCTTGTCCGAGAGAATCAGCGCGGCGGCCAGAGGGTTTACGGGAAAGGCCGTTTCCTCATCGTGATGGCCAATGGCGGAGCATACCAGGCCGATTTCCTCCGGAGGCATGTTCAGCTTGTTCAGAATGGTAAAGGCCATCAGCGCGCCGCTGTGAGCGTGATCCACCCGGTTGACGGTGTTGCCGATGTCGTGCATGAACCCGGCAATAGCGGCCAGCTGGCAGTCCCGCTGGGGATACCCCAAGGCGGTGAGAATCTCCCTGGCCGTATCGCTGCTTCGCTTGGCGTGAGCGAAGCCATGCTCGGTAAAGCCGATGACGCCCAGGTTGTCATTGCCCCGCTGAATATAGGCCCGCACCTCTTTGTTTTGGAAAATGTCCTCCGGCATTACGCAGCAGTATTCCATAGGCTTTACTCCGCTGTGAGCATCCGGTACATGGCCTCCAGGCAAATCTGGGCATGAAGCTTAAACCGGCGCAGGTCCAAAAACTCGTTGGCCTGGTGCGCCCGGCTGTCCGCCTGGTCGGGGAACCCGGCGCCAAAAGCCACGCCCTTGCCAAACATGGTGCGGGCATAGGTGCCGCCGCCCATGGAAAAGATGTCGCAGTCCTCCCCTGTAACGTCCTTGTAGGCGCCAGCCAGCAGCGTGACCAGTTGGCTTTCCTTGGGCAGATACAAAGGCTCCTGGTCGGTCAGCAGCACAAACTCCAGTCCCCAATCCTCCACCTGCTCCTGAATCCGGGAGGAAATGTCCCCGCCTTTCAGGGTGGCAGGATAACGGATGTCCACCGTCAGGCAAGCCGAGGTCTCGTCCACATGCACCAAGCCCAGGTTGAAGGTGAGAGGTCCGCTTGGCTCGTCGCACAGCTTCACATCCAGCTTTTCCCCGTCGGTACACAAGCCGATCTTCTCGTGGATAAACCGGAAGAAGGCGCCCATTTGCTCCTTGGAGAACACCTTGCACAGCAGCTCCACCAAGTGAGAGGCTGCGTTCACGCCGTTGTCCGGAGAGGCGGCGTGGGCCGCTTTTCCGTGGCAGAGAACCTGGCAGCCTTCGTCGGTAGGAGTGACCTGAAACATTCCCTTGGATTTTGCGGCCTTGGCCTGAAGCTTCTCCACTTCCGCGGGGGAGCAGGAAAGTACGCACTCCGCCTTAAAGGGGACCGCGTTGGACACCGTGCCGGCCTCAAAGGACTTCACTACGGCGGAGTCGTTTTTGCCCTTCACCTGAAAGCCCATGTGGCCCTTCTCACAGTGGCAGATGCCGTAAGCGGCGTCGGGGGTAAAGCCCATGTCAGGATGCTGCTCCCGCTGGAAATAGTAGGGCATGTCGTCCATGCCAATCTCCTCCGCGGAGCCAAAGATCACCCGCAGCTTCCGCTTGCTCGGAACTCCCGCGTCCTTCAGAGCGCGCAGACAGTGCAGGGCCACAATCGCCGGTCCCTTGTTGTCCGAAACACCCCGGCCATAGGCAAAATTGTCGTCAATCACCATGGTATAGGGGTCGGTGTGCCAGCCCTCCCCAGCAGGCACCACATCCAGGTGAGCCATCACCACGGCGTTGCCCTCTCCTTCGCCATATTCCGCGTGGGCGGCGTGATAGCCCACGTTTTTTGCCTTCAAGCCATAGCTCTCCGCCAGTTGTACCACTGTGTCCAAAGCCCGGGCGCAGTCGTCCCCAAAGGGATGCTCTCCCTCCTGGGGCTTTGCCACAGAGGGAATTGCCACCACCGCGGCCAGGTCTTTCAAAATATCGTCCCAATAGTCCAGGATCTTTTCGCCAAACAGCATAGTTCCGTTTCCTTTCTTGTGTGGGTATCCTTTCCCCTGGAAAGGTACGTTCTTACGATAAACTTTTTTTGCCCCAAAGTCAAGGGCCACTCTGGGAAAAGGAGGAAGAAAGGATGTTAAATTCTATCTGGTTTTATATGATTGCTTTCAGCGTTGTTTGTTCCCTGGCCACCGGAAGCCTGGGAGAGCTTTCCACAGCCCTGATGGACGGCGCTCAGTCCGCCGTGGAGTTGTCCCTGTTCCTTCTGGGAAGCATGTGCGCCTGGCTGGGATTTCTAAAAATCGCCGAGGAAAGCGGCCTTTCCAAGCTGCTGGCTCAGGCACTCTCCCCGGTGATTACCCGTCTCTTTCCCGAATACCGGGGGGACGAGGAGATTCAGGGGAAGATTTCCATGAACCTTTCCGCCAACCTTCTGGGCCTGGGAAACGCTGCCACGCCCCTGGGTCTGGCGGCCATGAAGGCGATGGCCCAACGCAATCCCAGCCAGGAGTCTCCCACTCGGGGAATGATTCTCTTTGTGGTGATGAATACCGCCTCTCTGCAGCTGATCCCTGTGAACATGGCGGCCATGCGGGCCAGCGCGGGCAGCGCCGCGCCCTTTTCCATTCTGCCGGCTGTGTGGATCACCTCCGCCGCGTCCTTAGCGGTGTGTTTGACCGCCTGCAAGCTGCTGGAAAGGAACCCGCTATGGAACAGGTAGGCGCCGCCGCCCTGCCAGTGATGGTGGGGCTGATCCTCCTGTTTGGATACGCCAAAGGCGTGCCGGTGTTTGACACCTTTCTGGCCGGAGCCAGAGAAGGGCTTCGCGCATCGCTGAAGCTTTTGCCAACCCTGGTGGGGTTGATTGTGGCTGTCACCATGCTCCGGGCCTCCGGGCTTCTGGAGCTTCTCTGCGGCCTGCTGGATCCCATTGCTCAGGGCGCGGGCGTCCCCGCGGAGCTGCTGCCTCTGGCGCTGCTGCGGCCTATTTCCGGCAGCGGCGCCTCCGCCTATACGCTGGACCTGCTTCAGCAGTTCGGTCCGGACAGCGAAACTGGGAAAATCGCTTCGGTGCTGTCCTCCTCCACAGAGACCACCTTTTATGCCGTGGCTGTGTATTTTGGAGCCTGCGGCTACAAGCGCCTTCGTCACACCGTTCCTGCCGCCTTGCTGGGAGACGCGGCAGCTCTTGCCTTTTCCATTTTCACTGTCAAGCTGTTGGGGTAGAGCGCTTCTGGAACCCGACTCTTTCCTTTTCCCAAGGGCTGGGGTATAATGGAGAAAAAGGCCAGGAGGTGTTCTTATGATTGACCTTCACCTGCACTTGGACGGTTCCCTTTCTCCCCAGCTGGTAACATACCTTGCCCAGCGCCAGGGGATTTCCCTGCCAGCCGGGGAGGGGGCCGGGCTGGAAGCTCTCCTTTCCGTGCCGGCGGACTGCGAAAGCCTCAATGATTACCTGCGCTGCTTTGATCTGCCGGTGGCGCTGCTGCAAACGCCAGAGGCGCTGACCTTGGCTGTGAGAGACCTTTGCGCCCGGCTGGAGAAGCAGGGGCTGCTTTACGCCGAGCTGCGGTTTGCGCCCTCCCAGCACACCAGGAGGGGCATGACTCAGACGCAAGCGGTAGAGGCAGCCATCGCGGGACTGCCTCCAGGCTGGGAAGGGGAGGGCTGGCGGTTTTCCAGCCAGCTGATTCTCTGTTGTATGCGAGGCGGGGAGGAGGCCGCCAACCGGGAAACGATTCACACCGCGGCGGAATTTTTGGGAAAGGGCGTCTGCGCTGTGGATTTGGCAGGCGCGGAGGCTCTGTATCCTGCTAGCGCCTACAAGGGCCTTTTCGCGGAGGTCCAGTCCTTGGGAGTTCCCTGCACTCTCCACGCGGGAGAGGCGGCAGGGCCGGAAAGCATCTGGCAGGCCCTGGAGATGGGTGCGTCCCGAATCGGCCACGGTGTTCGGGCAGGGGAGGACCCCAGCCTGCTGCAAGAGCTTGCCCGCCGGAAAATTCCCCTGGAGCTGTGTCCCACCAGCAATTTGCAAACCAAGGCGGTAGCCGGTCTGGAGGAGTTTCCCATTCGCTCCTATTTGAAGCAAGGGATTGCCGCCACGGTAAACACCGACAACATGACGGTTTCCCGCACCAGCTTAAAGCGGGAGTTTCAGCTGCTTCAGTCCGTTGGTCTCACCGAGGAGGAGCGCCGCATCCTGCTGGAAAACAGTGTGGATGCCGCCTTCCTTTCCTCAGAGAGAAAAGCCCTTCTCCGCCAAAGGCTGCGCAAGAGCCTTTGAAAAAGCGAAAGGCCCCGGGAATTTTCCCAGGGCCTTTGTCGTTGCGAAAAATTAGTCCAGAATCATCAAGTCGCGGATGTATTTGATGGTGTATTTCAGGCCAAGCTCGCCCTTTTCCCCCTGCCAAGTGGGAGAATGAGGCTCGATGGAGAGATACCCGTCGTAACCATATTTGTAAAGAATGGCGAAGAACGCGCGCCAGTTGATGGAATCAATGCCCGCCGGAGGATTGTCATAAGCGCTGTTGCGCTGGGGAGAAGCGGTAGAAAAGAGTTCCTTTAGCTCAGGGTGCTTCCGAACCAAATCCCAGATTTTCCAGTGGTTCGGCTCCTGAGAGGGACCGCTCTGGATAACGCCTTTTACATGGACATACTTGAAGTGAGCGCCCCATTCCAGGCCCTCTTCCATATAGGCGCCCTTGTCGCCGCCGTGTACAAAGCTGTGAGAGGGATCGTACTTAATGCCTAGGCCGGGAACTTCGCTGAGGATCAGCTTCCACTGCTCGGGAGTGCGGATGTAGTTTTGACCCATCATGCAGTTGACAATGGCGCACTCCATGCCCCGCTCCTTGGCGGCGGCCACAATCTGGTTGAGCACCTTGATGGCGGCGGTGATGTTCTTGTAGTAGGACAGCTCCTCCACATAGTTGACGCTGCACAGATAGTATTTAGCCCCCAGATACTGGCCCAGGTCCATCACGCCGATGATCTCGTTCCATTCCTCAGGGACCACATTTCCTTCGGCGTCCAGAACATGGCTGGCCCAGCGGCCCACGGCGCCAACCTCTACGCCGGTGCGCTGGCTGGCTTCCTTCAGGCTTTCTTTAATCGCCAGATGCTCCGCCACGGGCTTGCCAAAATAGAAGGAAGGATTGCAGTCGAATTCCACAAAATCCAGGCCCAAAGCCTTGGCGTGATCAAAGCTGGCCGGCTCCACCGGCTGAATAATACCAAGTTTCATAACAGATTCCTCCAATAACAAAGGTTTATGCAAAAGCCTATCAGGCTTTTTGCCAGTGACAAAGATTAGTTTTTCCCAGCCGCCTTCTCTTTTTCCGCGGCTTCAAACAGACCGTTGATGTAACAGGCGCCCAAGGCCCGGTCATACAGGCCGTATCCCGCCCGGCCGGTCTCTCCCCAAATCATCCGTCCATGATCGGGCCGCACATAGCCGTCAAAGCCGTTGTCCACCAGGGCCTTCACAATGGCGTACATGTCCAGAGAGCCGCAGCTGCTCAGGTGGGCGCGCTCCTCAAAGCCGTTGGGAAGCACGGCCACGTTCCGCAGGTGCACAAAATGGATCCGGCCCAGCTTGGCGTACTTGGCGGCCATTTTAGGTACGTCGTTTTTAGCGGAGCATCCCAAGGACCCGCAGCACAGGGTGATGCCGTTGTGAGGGTCGTCCACCAGCTTTAGAAAACGGTCCAGGTTTTTCTCATCAGTGATGATTCGGGGCAGGCCGAAAATGCTCCAGCAGGGGTCGTCCTCGTGGATGGCCATGTTCACGCCGCACTCCGCCGCCGTGGGGATGATTCCCTTCAGGAAGTATTCCAGATTCGCCCACAGGTCCTCCTCTGTCAAAGCTTGATATTGAGCCACCACATCCCGCAGCTCCTCCCGGGAGTAGCTGGCGTCCCAGCCCGGCAGAGTCAAATCGCTGTCACTCTTCAGCGGGTCTACCTGATCCACCTGCTCCTGATAGTACACCAGGGAGGTGGAGCCGTCGGGCAGCACATGGTCCAGCTGGGTGCGGGTCCAGTCGAACACCGGCATAAAGTTGTAGCAGATGCACTTCACACCAGCCTCCGCCAGCCGTCGGATATTCTCGCGGTAATTCTCGATGTACTGATCCCGGCTGGGCTTGCCCAGCTTGATGTCCTCGTGAACGGGAACGCTTTCAATCACCTCAAGCTTCAGGCCGGCGGTTTCTGTCAGAGCCTTCAGCCGGGCGATACTCTCCCGGCTCCACACCTGGCCCACAGGCACGTCGTACACAGCGGTGACAATGGATTCCATGCCGGGAATCTGTCGGATCTGCTCCAATGTGACCTTGTCCTCTTCACCATACCAGCGAAACGATAGCTTCATATAAAAATCCTCCCTGCCATCCATTCTGGACAGCCAGTCTGCGATGAGTTATAATAACGAAAATAGGAATCCCCGGAAAGGAGAGAACTCCCGTGGAAAGAAGCCCGCTTTTTTGGCAGGCGCTGGACCGGCTTTTCACCAGCCTGCCCCTGCGGATTGACAGGCCGAAAGGCTCGTCCCACCCCAAATTTCCCGAAATGATTTATCCCCTGGATTACGGCTATTTGGAAGGCTTTTCCGCCATAGATGGAGAGGGAGTGGATGTGTGGATAGGCTCCAGCCAGCCCCCTGTTTTAGACGCCCTTCTCTGTGTGGCGGACCTGCCCAAGATGGAAACAGAAATAAAACTCCTCTATGGCTGCACGGAGGAGGAAAAGGCCAAGGCCTTCCAGTTTCAGAACAGACCCCCGCATATGCTGGCGCTGCTGGTCCGGCGGGACGAAAATCCTTGATAAAAGGATAGCACAGAAAACCCTTTCCTGCAATGTGATATGAAAGGATTTTTCCAAAAAAATCTCTGAAAACCGCGCCTGTGTTTTCTCGAAAAGAATTTTCTTGATTGTTCTAGTAAAGAATAATAACACTCACAAAGTGGAATATTATGAAGGGGAAGTGTGGCGGGATATTTTTCCTGCCGCGTAAAAACAAAGGAGGTTCAAACCAATGGAAGTGTATGTGTGCGACGTTTGCGGCTACCGCTATGATCCCGAGGTGGGCGATCCCGATAACGGCATTGCCCCCGGCACCAAGTTTGAAGATCTTCCCGAGGATTGGGTCTGCCCCCTGTGCGGCGTAGGCAAGGACCAGTTCTCTAAGGAGTAACCCCCGCTTTGCAAAAAAAGGACGGCTTTCGGGCCGCCCTTTTTTTGCTGTCAGTCCACTCTGGTCATTTCCAGCAGCTCCCAACTCACTTCAAACTCCTCCCGGCTCAGGCCGTGATCGCCATACTCTCCTTCGCCCCGCTGGTTGTCATAGGGATCCGCCCGCAGCTGGGACTTGGGTGGGTCAAACTCCCACTGAAATTGGGAGTTCGCCGCCATGCGGTAGGGGTCCAGATTGCCAAAATAGTGCTGGTGCCGCAGGTGGTTTCCAGCCCGGTAAGCGCTGCCGCCAAAGGAGCAGTCCGCGAACAGCCAGCCATAGGGGGCGATGTAAAACTGTGCCCAGTCGTGACAGCCCTGATAATAGGGAGTTACATACAGACCGCTTTGCCACCGTGCCGGAATTCCGGCGCAGCGGCACAGAGTGATGAACAGCAGGGCCTGTACGCCGCAGTCGCCCTTTTGATTCAACCCGGCGTATTCGGGAATTTGGGTGATGGCAAAGTATTCCCGCATGTAGGAATATGTCACTACCGTGGTGCAGTAGTCGTAGAATTTTCGGGCCAGCTTGAGAGGGTTGGTTTCCCCGGCGGAAAGCTCCCGGCACAGGGCCTTGATAAAGGGGGTGAAGCGAATGTGGGGCGCCTGCTCCCAGGTGTCAAAGCTGGGCTGAATGGGGGAGACCTTGTCTGGGTCCGGCTGGCAGTATGTCACCCGAGATTCATATTCGTAATCCACGGTGAAGGGATGGTTTTCCTCCGGCGCGCAGGTGAAGCAGATGGTTCGTTGTCCGGCGCTTTCCGGGGCGATGACAGCCTTCTCCGGGAAATGGCCTAAGATCTGAATGTTCCTCATGTTCACCGCGGCGGCGGGAATGGGCAGGTGAACCCGCACCGTTTCCCCCGGGCGGAAGGACTCGTCCTCAATGCGAAAGCTGGCCCGCAGGCGGATTTTTCTGGCGGCGAACCCTTGCTCCCGCATTTCGTGGATCACATCGTTGAGCAGCTGCTTTTCCTTGCCTTCCTCTGCGGGGGACAGGCCGGCGCGCCGGGCAATGTCCGGGTAGACCTTTTCCAAGGTCTCGTAAAACCGCCGGCTGAAAGCGGGTTTTCCCTGTACATATACCCAGTCGATGGCGCCGGAGTCCTCCAGCTGCTGCAGCTCCTCCTGGGTGAAATCCGGGATGTGCTCCCGCAGGATTGCCAGACCCTCTTCCTCACTGTAACAGTAGTCCAAGGGAAGGCGCTTTAAAATTTCCCGTTCCAGCTCCAGACGCTTTTGAACGGCAAAGGGAAGTCTGCCTCCCTCCAGCCGCTGACGGATCAGCCGCTGGGCGCGAGGGAAGTCTCCGCACCACTTTGCTTTTTCAATGTCCTCTGGCAAAGGTATTTCCAAATATTGTATCTGGTCCAACATAGGGGATTCCTCCTGTACCCGGCAGCCGGGCTGATTTTTCCTTTCCACGATTATACCACGAACCCGCGGAAAAGCAAAGGGCAAAGAAAAAAGAGCTGTTTCCAGCTCTTTTCCTTGCCAAAGTGCGCTTAGAAGGTTTCATACCCGTGGGCCTGCTGAAGCATCATGTCCTTCACCTTCATCAGCCGCACCTGGGTGGAGCGCTCATTTTCATCCAGCTTCATGGTGATGTAGCGAATCGTCTCCTGCAGCTGGGGAATCATCACATGCTCCAGGGCGTTGACCCGCCGGCGGGTTTTTTCAATTTCCGCCGCCATCAGCTGGCAGGCCTTTTCGCTCTCCGCCAGCCGCAGCATGGCGGGAAACACCGCCGCCAGAGCCTCCACAGCCCCGTCCAGATCCCCTGAGGTGAAGGCAAAGCCATAGGAGAACATGTCGCCCTGCTCCGGCGTTCTGGTGTGGAAGGTGAACCTTGGCACCTCCACGCTCATGACGTTTTCCACCTCGCACTCCAGGCTGACCCGCTGCTTGGGCGCCAGCAGCGCCGTGTTCAGGGCGGCGTCCTGCATGCTGGCCCGCGCCAGCAGAAATTCCTGGTTTGCCGCCTTGATTCCAGCCTCCACCTCCAAACGGAGCCTGCGGTTTTCCCGCACCCGGTCCAAAAACTGCCGCATCAGCTCATCCCGCTTATCCTTCAGCAGCTTGTGGCCCCGGGTGGCGGTGTTGAGCTTTTTCTTCAGGCGGGTCAGCTCCATACGGGTGGGATTTACCTGTAAACGTTCCGCCACCGGCTATCACACCTTTCCGTAATACTCGTCCAAAAGCCTGTCGCTGATGCGCTTCAGCTCGCTTCTGGGGAGAATCCGCAGCAGCTTCCAGCCCAGATCCAACGTTGCCTCAATGGAGCGGTCTGTCCGATAGCCCTGAGAGACGTACTCCTTTTCAAAGGTGTCGGCGAACTGGGCGTACAGCTTGTCGATGTCCGTCAGCGCCGCCTCTCCCAAAACCACCATCAGCTCTTTGGCCTCCTTGCCTCGGGCATAGGCGGCGAATAGCTGGTTCATGGTGGCAGAGTGGTCCTTCCGGGTTTTTCCCTCGCCAATGCCCTTGTCCTTTAACCGGGACAAAGAGGGCAGCACGTCGATGGGCGGGGCGATGTTCTTCCGGTACAGCTCCCGGCTGAGGATGATCTGCCCCTCGGTGATATACCCAGTCAGGTCGGGAATGGGGTGGGTTTTGTCGTCCTCGGGCATGGTCAAAATGGGGATCAGGGTGATGGAACCGGATTTTCCCTTCTGCCGGCCCGCCCGCTCGTACAGGGAGGCCAGGTCTGTGTACATATAGCCGGGATACCCCCGCCGGCCGGGCACTTCCTTCCGGGCGGCGGAGACCTCTCGCAGAGCGTCGGCGTAGTTGGTGATGTCCGTCAGGATCACCAGCACATGCATACCCTTTTCAAAGGCCAGGTGCTCCGCCGCGGTAAGAGCCATGCGGGGGGTGGCGATACGCTCTACCGCCGGGTCGTTGGCCAGGTTTACAAACAGCACTGTCCGGTCAATGGCCCCCGTCTCCTGGAAACTCTTCACAAAAAAGTCCGACTCCTCAAAGGTGATACCCATGGCGGCAAACACCACGGCGAAAGGCTCCTCCGTGCCGCGGACCTTGGCCTGTCGGGCAATCTGGGCCGCCAGCTGGGCGTGGGGAAGACCGCTGGCGGAGAAGATGGGCAGCTTTTGTCCCCGCACCAGGGTGTTCAGCCCGTCAATGGCGGAAACTCCTGTCTGGATAAATTCCTGGGGATAATTCCGGGCAGCAGGGTTCATGGGCAGACCGTTTATGTCCGCCCGCTTGTCGGGAAGAATCTCCGGCCCGCCGTCAATGGGCCGGCCCAGGCCGTCGAATACCCGTCCCAGCATGTCGGCGCTGACGCCCAGCTCCATGCTTCTGCCCAGAAAACGCACCTTGCTGCTCTCCAGGTTGATGCCTGTGGAGCTTTCAAACAGCTGAACCAGGGCGTTGCCCTCGTTGATCTCCAGTACCTTGCACCGGCGGCGCTCCCCGTTGAAGAGCTCAATTTCCCCCAGCTCGTCATAGGCTACGCCCTCTACGCCCTTCACCAGCATCAGAGGTCCTGCCACTTCCTGAATGGTCCGGTATTCCTTTGGCATTACAATTCCTCCTTTGCTGCTCTGGCTTGGGTCAGCTCCTGCTCCAACTGACGCTCCACCGCCTGATAACGCTCCTCCACCTGCTCCGGCTCCACATATTTGAACCGGCCGATCTGCTCCCGGGCAGGCAGGGAAACCAGCGCCTCAATGCCCACGCCGTCCCCCAGGGCGGCCAGACTTTTCTCATAATAGCTGAGAATCAGCTCCATCATGGCGTGCTGCTTGGAAAGCGGCGTGTAGGTGTCCACCTCGTCAAAGGCGTTTTGATGCAAAAAGTCCTCCCGGATGGAACGGGCGGCTTCCAGCTTCAGCCGGTCTGGGGCGGAAAGAGCGTCCATGCCCACCAGCTGGACAATTTCCTCCAGCTCGGCCTCGTCCTGCAAAAGCCCCATCAGCTTGGCCCGCAGCTCCACCCAGTCGCTGGACACATGCCTGGCAAACCAAGGCTCCAGAGTATCCAGATACAGGGAGTAGCTGGTCAGCCAGTTGATGGCCGGGAAGTGCCGCTTGTAGGCCAGGTTGGAATCCAATCCCCAGAACACCTTCACAATCCGCAGGGTAGCTTGGGCCACCGGCTCGGAAATGTCGCCGCCGGGAGGGGATACCGCTCCAATCACCGACAGAGTGCCTTCCCGTTCTTGGGTTCCCAAAGTGACCACCCGTCCTGCCCGCTCGTAAAACTGGGCGAGACGGCTTCCCAGATAGGCGGGATAGCCTTCCTCGCCTGGCATTTCCTCCAGCCGTCCGGACATTTCCCGCAAGGCCTCGGCCCACCGGGAGGTGGAGTCCGCCATCAGCGCCACCGAGTACCCCATGTCCCGGAAATACTCCGCGATGGTGATGCCCGTGTAGATAGAGGCCTCCCGGGCTGCCACCGGCATGTCAGAGGTGTTGGCGATCAGCACGGTGCGCTTCATCAGGGAGTAGCCTGTCTTGGGGTCCACCAGCTCGGGAAACTCATTGAGCACGTCGGTCATCTCGTTGCCACGCTCGCCGCAGCCGATGTAAACCACAATGTCCGCCTCGGCCCACTTGGCCAGCTGGTGCTGCACCACGGTTTTACCGCTGCCGAAAGGTCCCGGCACCGCCGCCACGCCGCCCTTGGCAATGGGGAAAAAGGTGTCAATCACCCGCTGCCCCGTCACCAGGGGCATGTTGGGGGAGAGCTTTTTTTGATAGGGCCGCCCTCTCCGCACCGGCCAGCGCTGCATCATGCTGAGGGGGACCTCCCGGCCGTCGGGGGTTTCCACCACAGCCACTGTCTCCGTCACGGTAAATTCCCCGGAACGGATGTCCTTCAGCGTGCCAACAAGCCCCGGCGGGACCAGGATTTTGTGAGAGACAAGCTCCGTCTCTTGCACAGCGCCCAGCACGTCTCCGGCGGCAACGCTGTCGCCGGGCCGCATGGCGGGAACAAATTCCCATTTTATCTCCCGTTTCAGAGAGGGGACCTCCACGCCTCGCTGAAGGTTGTTCCCGGAGATTCGCATGATGTCGTCCAAGGGCCGCTGGATGCCGTCGTAAATGCTGCCGATCAGCCCGGGTCCCAGCTCTACGCTCATCGGTTCTCCAGTGGATTCTACCGGCGCCCCGGGAGCCAGGCCTGAGGTTTCCTCATACACCTGGATGGAGGCCTCGTCTCCGTGCATTTCAATGATTTCGCCGGTCAAGCGTTTCTCGCTGACCCGCACCACATCGTACATGTTGGCGTCCCGCATGCCCTTGGCAATCACCAGGGGACCGGCCACCTTTTTGATGGTGCCTTTGCTCATTTTATGATTCACCCGCTTCTTTTCTCAGGATTCGTTTGCCAGAATGTCAGAGCCAACCGCCTGTTCCACCGAGCGTTTCACCTGCTGGAGTCCCATTCCGGTGTTGCCATAGATTCCCGGAATCGGCACCACCGCCGGCAGGGGACGTTCCCGCAGCCGCTCCAGCTCGTCGGGAATTTGGGCGCACAGTGCCTCTGTCACATAGAGGACGGCATATCCCTCTTCCGCCAGCCGCCGCAGCAGCTTGGCCCCGGCCTCCGGCTCCTCCACAGGAAACACTTCCAGCCCCAAGGCGCCAAAGCCATAGACGCTGTCCCGGTCTCCCAGCACCCCAATTTTATACATAGGTCTCCCTCAGCCTTTCCCGGATTCTCCCGTCCTCCAGGCCGTTGCGCTTGCCGGAAAGGATCATCCGCGCCGCGTCAATTTCCCGCCGCCTTGCCAGCGCGTAGGCAACCAGCGGTCCTGCCGATTCGTACTCTGCCTTTTCGCCCCGAAGCAGCTGGATGGCTCCGTCGTCCCGCCACTTTTCAAAGGCGGCGACAGACTGCTCCAGCCGTTGGACTCCCTGGCTGTAAGGGGTGGCTGCCAAATAGTCCAAAAGGCTTTTTACTCCCGATGCCGCCGCCGCGGCGAGAGCCGCCGCGTCCAGGCTTTGGCAGGGAGCCAGGGCCAGCTCCAAAAACTCCCGGTTTTTCCCGGCCTTAACCGCCCGGAAGGCCAGCTGTATGTCAGCTGTGGCTGCGGTCCATTCTCCGTACTGTTCCAGCACGGGTAAACCGCTTTCCCTTCCCAGCCGGAGAATCTCCTCCAAGCAGGCCCGGTCCAGGATCACGTCGCAGAGCTGTCCGTCCCCCGTTTGCAGAAAAGTCTGAAGCGCTCGGTCCGCCGCCAGCGCCAAGGCCGGGGGAAGGGGAGAGAAGTCTCGTTCTTGCGCCATGGCAAGGAGCGCTTCCCCATCCCAGCGCCCTCCGGGCAGAAAAACGTTTTTGGGCTCTGTGTGAGCTGCGGCGCACTTGACAGCCGCCTTCAGGTTGTTCCCGTCTATGGGGACCAGCAGGGGGGCGAAGGGGGCCTCGTCCTGGGTCAGCTCGTGAAGAAAGTCCCAGGTTTTTTCCTCCTCCGCGGCCAGCAGCTCTTCCGCGGAAAGGCTCCGCTCTCCCCGGCCCCAGCCCTTGTCCCGAAGCACCCCCAGGCACTCCTTTTCGCTGTGGCAGGCCATCAGCCGTTCCAGATCGTTTTTTCCCAGAAGAAAAACCTCCCTGGCCCGCACCCGGGCCACCGCGTAAATATACTCCTGGCTCATAGCGCCTCCCTTTCCTCCTGGACGGGGGCAAATAAAATCGCCCCTGCCGCGTCCCGCAGCTGATCGTACACATCCTGGAAAAGAGAGGGGAAGGTGCAGTCCATTTCAATGGGACCGTAGGCCAGGAGAAATCCGCTTTCCAGCTCCTTGGGCGTGGGGGAGAGGAGTATTTTCCCCTGGGGAGTGATTTTGTCCAGCTTTTGCTGAAAATCCTTGGGTAGCCGCTCCAGATCCCGGGCGTTCAGCCACAGGACGCCCGCTCCAGGCTGAGCGGCCCGCTCCGCCAGCTCCAGCAGGATGGAGAAATATTCCTCGGCTGGGGCGTTTTCCAGGCTGGCGCACACCTGGTTCAACGCCTCTCGGATCAGCTGCTGCTTGCACCGCAAAAGCTGGTCCCGCTTTTCCAGCAGGCCTTCGGACTCTGCCCGTTCCCGGATAGCGTCCGCCCGCCTCTGCGCTTCGTCTAAAATCTCTTGAGACTGGCGTGCCGCCTCCTTTTCAGCGGTTTCCAGTATCTGCCTGGCCTCCTCCCGGGCAGCCTCCAGCAAAGAGGCGGCCTGGTTTTGGGCGTCCTCCTCGATGGTTGCTAAAATGGCGTCAAGCCCTGTCATCAATCCCACTCCTTTCCTGTGTGAATGGGGAAAAGCTCATACCTGCAGCCCGCCAATGCCGAAAATGGACAGGATGGAGATCAGCAGAGCCAGCACGGCGTAGGTCTCCACCATAACGGGCAGCGTCATGGCCTTGCCGAACTGGTCCGGCTTTTTGGAGAGCAGAGAGATACTGGCGATAGAGGCCTTGGTCTGCCAGCGGGCGGAAACCAGGCCCACCACGGCCATAGGCAGGCAGGCGGCCAGGTAAAGCAGCCCCTTTACAGCGCTCACATTGGGATCGCCGCCCAAAATGCCCACCTGGGTCAGCACGATAAAGCCGATCAGCAGGCCGTAAATTCCCTGGGTGCCGGGAAGCAGCTGCAGCACCAGCACCTTGCCAAACAGGGAGGGGTTTTCCGTCACAGCACCGGCAGCGGCCTGCCCAGCCATGCCCACGCCCACCGCGGAGCCGATTCCAGCCATCAAAGCTGCCAGCATACCGCCCAGCAGCGCGAACACAATTCCTAAGATGTTCCAATCGAAGCCGTTCATGTCATTTTTCCTCCTTAATTTGGAAATGCTTGGTGTTGGCGGCAAAGGGCTGATAGGCCCGGCCCCCGCCCTCGTAAAATTTGCCGAAGAACTCTACAAACTGCAGCCGGTTGGTGTGAACGTAGGCGCCCAGCAGGTTGATTGCCATGTTCATGGAGTGGCCGATCAAGAAAATTAAAAGAAAGAATACGGCCCCCACTACGCTGCCGCCCAACATGGCGCCCAGCTGGTTGAACACGGTGGAGATCACGCTGGTGGCCAGTCCCAAAGCCAGCAGCCGGGAGTAGGACAAAATATCGCTGAGATAGCTGGACACTCCATACAAGCCGTAAAGTCCTTTTAAAAAGCGCTTCACAGGGTTTCGGGATTCCCGGCCAGCGGTGAACAAGATCCCCACGGCGCCAATGCCCGCAAGGACTCCTGCTACCGTCACAACAGGTCCCGGCACTGTAAAGGGCAGCTCGGCGATGTTTTGGAAAATCTCCGTGGAGAGCAGCACCACAATCAGCCCGCCTACCAGCAGATACCAAAATATCACGTCGTAAATGGCGTCGGCGTATTTTCGCTGCTTGGCCAGCTGATAAAACTGCACCCCCAGGCCAGTGAACAAGTGGGCCACGCCCACGCCAAAGGAAAAGATCAGCAGCCGCATGGGGTCCGAAAGCGGCTCAAACCACAGGGCAGGGATGGTAACCTCTGTGTGGAAGAAGGTCCGGGCAATCACCGGGATGGCGTCCCCAAAGTAGCTGCCGAACAGCACTCCCCACACCGTGGTGGAAATGCCGCAGAACAGGAACATCCGCAGGGTTCTCCGCATTTTCTGCTCCATATTGGGAAACAGCTTCAGCGCCGCCCCGCTGCCAATCACGGTCAGAATTCCATAGGCCGCGTCGGAGAGCATCATCCCAAAAAGCACATAGTAGAAAAAAGCCATCACCCGGCAGGGGTCCACCTCAAACTTTCCAGGAAGGCTGTAACCCTCCACCACGCCCTCTACCGGCTCTGTAAAAAAGCCGTTTTTCAGCTTGACCGGCGGGTTCTCCTCGGGTCCTGGCTCTACGGCCTCGGCCCACAGGGAGAACCGCCCCTCCAGCTCGGAGAGCAGCCCCGGCGCGTCGCTGGCGGGCAGGTAGCCCGTCAGCCAAAAGGCGTGAGGACTTTGCCACAGCTCTCCCAGTACCCGGTATTTTTCCGCCCGGGCGCCGTAATAGTCCGCCGCCAAAAGCAGGTCCTGCCTGACTTCGGCCCGGGCCGCGATTTCCTTTTCCAGCTGTTGGCTTCGCTGCCTGGCCTGCTGAATTTCCTGTTCCAGCTGTCTGGCCTGCTGCTGGGGCGCCTGCTCGGTGACAAGGGATGGGTAGGTAAAGCCCAGGCTTCGGAGAGCCTCCTCTACCCGAGGAGCATCCCTTTTGCAGCACACCACAAACACACAGGTCTGCTGGGGCTGGCTGCTGAGCACCTCCGCCTCAATTCCCGCGACCTGGGGCAGCAGCCGGGCAAGACTGTTTTTGAGGGCCGCCTCGTCCAGCTCCTGGGGAAAGGCGCCCAGAAACACCCGGGTGCTTTCCGTTTCCCGCAGATTCATGGGAATGTCCAGGGTCAGCCAGGGCTTCAGGCTTTCCACCTGAGCTTCCAGGCGGAGAATCTGGGCTGTTCCATCGGCGCGCTCTTTTCCCAGCGCCAGCAGCTCCTTGGCTGTTCCCAGCAGGGCAGGGGCTTGCTTCCAAAGACCGTCAAACTGCCGCTGGGTGACAGGCGTGCGCCCGGCCAAAGCGGAGAGCATTCCCTTCTTTGGCGGAGCGTAATGGTCCAGCAGCTCTACCGCCTGCTCTAAAAGCCGGGCGTTGTCCAGAAATTCCTGGCACTGTCCCGAGGTGTCCGCCTTGGCAAAAAGCTCTTCGCCTTCCTCGGAAGGCTCCACCTCTACCACCGCTCGCTTCTGAAGCAGCTCTAAAATCTCCTTGCGGTCCCGCTTCAGGCCGCAAAGCTCCAAACGCTTCATGGAGACTACCGCCATGCCCTCACCTCCTTCTGGAATGTCCCAGCACGATCCGTTCCACCTCTCGCGCCAGCGGGGCCTGCCGTGTCTGGGCCAGAGACCGCAGCTGTTCCTGCTCCTTTTGGCAGTCCGCCTGTAAAGCCGCCCTTCGCTTTTCGCCGTCGGCCCTTGCCACTCCATAGAGAATTTCGGCGCGTTTCTTGGCCTCCTTCACAGCGGAGTCTATCAGCTGACGGCTTTTTGCTTCGGCCTGCCGCCGCAGCAGGCCGGCTTCCTCCTTTGCGTGCCGCACTGTGGCTTGGGCGGTTTCTTCCGCTTGGCTCACAGCGCGCATGGCCTCCTTTGCCAAATCTTCCACCTCCTCAGCTGTGATAGTTTTCCCCAAAAGGAATGTCCACAGCAAAAGAATATCCTCATTATACTGGAAAAAAAACCAGATGTCAAAAAATAAATCGATGTTATTAAAATTTTATGGTAAATCTCCATTGCGGAGGAGGGCTGAACAAAAAAGGACGGAAAACCATCAGGCTTTCCGTCCTTTTCAAAAATTTTCGGCAATGTGTCAGGTTTCGTTATTCAGCCGCGCTGCTTTCGTTGGCGGAGGACTCCTCACTGGCGGAGCTTTCGCTGTCCGCTGCGCTGCTTTCTTCAGAGGCGCTGCTCTCTTCCGAGGAGCTGCTGCTTTCCTCCTCGCTGCTGGCGGAGGACTCTGTCTCAGAGGAGGTGCCGTACCGAGTGCTGTCGTTGACAAGATCCCGAACCGGCTCCCGGTCCAGAGCGGCCTGGTTGATTTCCACACCCTCCACAGAGGCGGCCTGCTCCATGATATAATCGTTAAATTCCTCGCCCTTCATTTCAGAGAGCAGAGAGAGAGACTGATCCTCGTCGCTGGCGATGTTTTCCTCGTAATAGTCCTTGTCAGAAAGCTTCCGCAGCACATAGTAGCTGCTGGTGGTTTCCGCGAACACGGCCTCGCCTTCCTCCACAGAGTCCAAAGCGGTGGCGATCTCAGTAGACAGATAGTCCGGCTGGGCGCTCAGGGGTCCCTGATAGGTGGAGGTGGTGTCAGCTCCTGCGGCGTACTCGTCCGCAGCCTCGCTGACGGTCATGTCGCCGGCGTTAATATCGTCAATATAGCCCTCCAGATCTTTCTGAAGGTCCGCCTTTTCGTCCTCAGAGAGATCCACGCTTTCGCCGTCGTCGTTGGTGGTGGTCAGGGGAGCGTTGAAGTATTCATAAGTGGTATAGGTGTCGATGTAATAGTTTTCCAGTTCATCGTCAGCCAGAGCCAGCTCGCCGCCCTCGCCGTACATGGCCTGCATCACCTTCTGCAGCTTCACGCTGTAAAGGGAGAATGCCTGCTCGAAGGAGGATTGGGCGATTCCCATGTCCTCAAAGGTGGACTGATAATAGGTCCAATAGGTGTTGGTCAGGCCGTCAATCTGGGTCTGGTCGTCCTCGGTCAGTTCCAGGCCGTATTCCTCAAATTTGTCGTTGATGTAATAATAGGCCTGCACATAGTTCAGCGCCCGGTCCTTAATCCACTGGGCAGCGTCCTGACCGTCAATTTCCGCGTCCAGCACAGGGGTTTCCGTATCCACCTGCCCAGCCGCCTCCGAGTACGCGCTGTACAGAAAATAGATATACCCGCCAATGGGCAGAGTGTCGTCGCCCTTGCGGGCGGCCCAGGTCATATTCTCATCATAGCAGCCGGCAAAGCTCAAGCACATTGCCAGGGCCAGTACAGCCGCCGCGGTTCTCTTCCAAATGTTTCTCATGGGTGATCAGCCTTTCAAAATAAGTGTTTTCTGCAAAGAACGACAAACATTATACCCCACTTTTTCCCGTTTGTCTACACAGAAATTGTGAATAACACGCTCAAGCGGGGCGAGAGGCTTCCTGCATGGCGGCGAGAACCTCTCTCAAGCCCTCGGTGGGAGCCTGGCCCGCCAGCTTTACGCTGATATAGGGCCTGCTCCCCGCGGAGAGCAGAACACGTCCGCCCAGGGCCTTGATCAGAGGGGCCACCTCGCCAACGTCGAATTTTTCCTTGTAGATCAGCAGAGAGTCGCCTTGCTGCTTTACCTCGGCAACGCCCAGCCGGGCGGCGGTGTTTCGCAGCAGGGCAACGTCCAGCAGCCCCTTTACCGACGCCGGAGGCTCCCCAAACCGGTCGATCAATTCGTCCATCACGTCCATGGCGTCCTCCTGGGTTTCCACCTCGGCGATGCGCCGGTACACGTCCAGGCGCAGGCTTAGGCTGTCGATATAGCTCTCTGGAATGTGAGCCTGCACCTGCATATCCACCAGGCACTCCTGGTCCACGGGCCGGGCAGGCTCTTCTCCTTTCATAAGAGAGACCGCCTCGTTTAAGAGCTTTACATACATGTCATAGCCTACGGCCTCCATGTGGCCGTGCTGTTCTCCGCCCAGAATGTTGCCGGCGCCCCGGATCTCCAGATCCCGCATGGCGATCTTAAAACCAGAGCCAAATTCCGTGAACTCCCGGATGGCGGAGAGCCGTTTCTGGGCAATTTCGGAAAGGGCCTTGTTGGGGGTATAGGTGAGGTAGGCGTAGGCCCGGCGGCTGCTGCGTCCCACCCGGCCCCGCAGCTGGTGCAGCTGGGAAAGCCCCATGCGGTCGGCGTTTTCAATAATCAGGGTGTTGGCGCTGGGTACGTCCACGCCCGTCTCGATGATGGTGGTGCACACCAGCACGTCAATCTCGTGGTCCAGCAGCTGGCGCCACACCTCGGAAAGCTCCTCCTCGCTCATTTTGCCGTGGCCCACGCCAATGCGGGCCTCCGGCGCCATGCGCTGAATCCGTCCCACCGTGCTCTGGATGGAGGCCACATCGTTGTGCAGGTAATACACCTGCCCGCCCCGGCGCAGCTCCCGGCGGATGGCGTCGCCGATCACGCCCGCGTCATACTCCAGCACATAGGTTTGCACCGGGTGCCGGTCGTGGGGGGCCTCCTCAATCACGGACATGTCCCGAATGCCGGAAAGGGCCATGTTCAGCGTCCGGGGAATGGGGGTGGCGGACAGAGTCAGCACGTCGGCGGTGCTGCACATCTGCTTCAGCTTTTCCTTTTGGGCCACGCCGAACCGCTGCTCCTCGTCGATGATGACCAGTCCCAGGTCGTGGAATTTCACGTCCTTGCTCACCAGCCTGTGGGTGCCTACCACAATGTCCATGCTGCCCCGGCGCACCTTTCGAAGAATTTCGTCCTGCTGCCGTGGGCTGCGGAACCGGGAGAGCAGCTCCACGTCCACGGGAAAGCCCTCCATCCGCCGCAGGATGGTTTGATAGTGCTGCCAGGCCAAAATGGTGGTGGGAACCAGGATGGCGCACTGTTTCCCGGCGGTGACGCATTTGAAGGCCGCCCGCAAAGCCACCTCTGTTTTGCCAAAGCCCACGTCGCCGCACAGCAGCCGGTCCATGGGTACCTCCCGCTCCATGTCGTCCTTGATTTCCGAGATGCACCGCAGCTGGTCCTCGGTTTCGTCAAACTCAAAGTGGGACTCAAAGTCGTGCTGCCACTCCCCGTCGGGAGGAAAGGCGAAGCCTTTGGTCTGCATCCGCTGGGCGTAGAGCTGGATCAGCTCCTTGGCGATGTCCTTCACCGCCTTGCGGACCTTGGTTTTCTGCCGCTGCCAGTCGGCGCCTCCCAAGCGGCTCAGCTTTACCGCCGAATCCTCCCGGGGACCGATGTACTTGGACACCATGTCCAGCTGGGTGACGGGGACATAGAGAGTGTCGTTTTTGGCGTAGCGCACCTTGATGTAGTCCTTGGTGACGCCGTTCATCTCCAGCTTGTGGATGCCTTCAAACAGGCCGATGCCATGGGTGGCATGCACCACATAATCTCCTGGCGCCAGCTCGGAAAGGCTGGAAATCTCCTTGCTGTTCTTGTCTCGCTTTACCCGTTTGCGCTTGACCTCCGTCATGCGCCCATGGGTGATGAGGGCGAAATTGGCGTCGGGCAGCTCCAGCCCGGCGGACAGGGCCCCCAGGGTGACGGCCACTGTTCCGGGGTTCACCGCGGAGACTGGGTCCATCCAGGCGGCGGGCAGCCCCGCCCGCTGTAAGTCCTCCGCCAGAGCCTTGCCCGCTCTCTCTGTCCCTGTAAGCACCGCGCAGGCCCGTCCCTGATCCAGCAAGGCCCGCAGGTCGTCGGCCAGCAGCTCCACGCCGCCCCCCCAGGGGGAGAGCTGCTTGGCTGTCATGTTCACCAGCGTCCTTGTGGGAATCTCATAGCTGCCCCGGGCAAACAAGTCCAAAAACAGGGTGGGGACCTTTTCCGCCTGGCTCAAGGCGTATTCCCAGTCCTCGCTGTACTTGTCCAGACCCTTGCAGAGCAGTCCCTCCGCAAGATAGCTTTTCAGGTCCTCGCCCCATTGCCACAGGGTGTTTCGCATCCGTTCCTTCAATTTGTTTCCCTCGGAGAAGAACAGCAGGCTGTTTTCCGGGGAGAAATAATCGAACAAGGTTGCGGTTTCCCCGTAAACCAGGGAGAGAAACTTGTCGGTGGAGCCGATCCGCAGGCCGTTTTTCAGCTTTTCCGCCTCGCTGTGCAGGATCTCCTTGGCTTTGGGGGCGTTTTTTCCCCGAAGGGAGGCGGCCAGCTTTTCAATCCTCTGGGCCAAAAACGCCGGCTTCTCCGGGATCACCTCCACACAGGGGGCCAGCGTCACCTGGGGAATGGAATCTGTACGCCGCTGGCTTTCCAGGTCAAAGCTGGAGAGAGAGTCCACCTCGTCCCCCCAGAATTCCACCCGCACGGGGCCGCTAGCGCTGGGGGAGAAGAAGTCCACAATGCCGCCCCGGCGGCTGAACTGTCCCGGCCCCTCAATCTGGTCCTCACGAACGTAGCCGCACTGAACCAAGGCGTTTAGCAGAGCGTCCATTTCCAGCTGATCCCCCGCGCGCAGGGTGAACAGCCGCTTTTCCAGCTCCTTTGGCCCCAGGGTATATTGCAGGGCCGCGTCGATGCAGGCTATCACGCAGTCGCAGTCCCCGTTTTCCAGCTTGGACAGAGCCTCCAGCCGCAGCCGCTCGTATTCGTGAGAGGTTCCCGCTGTGTCCCGGAAATTGAAATCTCGCAGGGGATACTGGGCCGGCCGCATGCCCAAGGCCGCCAAATCCTCGCCAAAGCGCTGGGCCTCCGCCTCGTCAGCGGCAATTACCAGGGCGCGCCTGCGGGTCTCTTGGCACAAGCTGGCGATCAGGCAGCACTTGTGTACCCCGGAAAGCCCTGTGGCCACGCCGGGAACGGCTCCGGACTTTACCGCCTCCTCCAGCCGGACATAGTCCGGCCAGCGCCTCATGGCGCTTTGGATCAGCTTCATTCTTCGCCCTCCTTTTCTTATTTTTCCGGACTTTCCTTTAACTGTTATAGAGATTCATCGCCCGGTCTATTTCCCCCTTGACAATCAGCTCCGCGGCGGCGGAGGCGTTCTCCAGGGCGGTGTCCAGCTCCTTCTGCTCCTTTTCGGAAAAACGGGACAGCACCCAATCCGCCAGATTGTAGTCTGGGTGGGGCTTTTTGCCCACGCCCACCTTGATCCGGGGAAATTGGTCCGACCCGGAAAGATAGATGATATTCTTCATCCCGTTGTGGCCGCCGTCGCTGCCCTTGCGCCGGATGCGCAGCTTTCCCGGCTCCAGGTTGATGTCGTCAAAGATCACCAGCACCCGCTCCGGGGGCAGCTTATAAAACTGCATGGCCTCCCGCACCGACTGCCCGCTGAGATTCATAAAGGTGGAGGGCTTCAGCAGCAGCGCTCTTTTCCCGCCTAGAGAGCATTCGCCTACCGTACCCTTAAACTTGATCCGTTTTATCTCCGTGTGGTGCTTTTCGGCGATTTTGTCCAGGGCCAGAAAGCCCGCGTTGTGCCGGGTGTTTTCATATTGCTTCCCCGGGTTTCCCAGGCCCACCACAAGAAACTCCACAGGGCCGGGGGAGGGGGTGTTTTTTTGAAAAAAGCGCAGCATGGCTACTACCTCCAGAAAAGACGGATTGGACACGAAAGCAGGGCGGGCCGGAGCTTCCGGCCCGCCTGGTTCGCTGTGCATACAAAATTATTATGCCAGAATTTTTTTCGAATTGCAAGCCCCAACCAGCCTCAAACGGGAAAAAGCCCCTTTTCTTCCAAGGGCTGTGAAAAAACTTTGCTTTTCTTCCATTTTGCACTGGTATTTTGCAAAAGACTTTGCTATAATTCTCAATAGGAACCCAGCGGACGGGCTTTTTCGGCCTGCCTGGGCGTTCCAGTCTGCTGTCACCCGGAAGGGCCGCGCACCATCGGTCCAGCGTCCGGTTGAACATTATTAGGAGGTAAGTTACCAATGAGCCACAAGTATGTCTATCTGTTCAGCGAAGGCGACGGTTCCATGCGTGAGCTTCTTGGCGGTAAGGGTGCCAACCTTGCGGAAATGACAAAGCTTGGCCTGCCTGTACCCCAAGGCTTCACCATCAGCACGGAAGCCTGCACCCAGTATTACGAGGACGGACGCCAGATCAACGATGAGATCCAGGCCCAGATCATGGAGTATGTGGGCAAGATGGAGGAGATCACCGGCAAGAAGTTCGGCGACAAGGAGAACCCCCTGCTGGTCTCCGTGCGTTCCGGCGCCCGCGCTTCCATGCCCGGCATGATGGACACCATCCTGAACCTGGGCCTCAACGAAGAGGTTGTTGAGGTCATGGCCAAGAAGTCCGGCAATCCCCGCTGGGCCTACGACTGCTATCGGAGATTCATCCAGATGTACTCCGACGTGGTTATGGAAGTTGGCAAGAAGTACTTTGAAGAGCTCATCGACCAGATGAAGGAAAAGCGCGGCGTCACCCAGGATACCGAGCTGACCGCCGACGATCTGAAGGAGCTGGCCGAGCAGTTCAAGGCTGAGTACAAGGACAAGATCGGCAGCGACTTCCCCACCGATCCCAAGGAGCAGCTGATGGGCGCTGTCAAGGCCGTGTTCCGTTCTTGGGACAACCCCCGCGCCAATGTTTACCGCCGCATGAACGAGATCCCCTATTCCTGGGGTACTGCCGTCAACGTGCAGATGATGGCCTTCGGCAACATGGGCGACGACTGCGGCACCGGCGTGGCCTTTACCCGCAGCCCCTCCACCGGCGAAAAGAAGCTCTTTGGTGAGTTTTTGACCAACGCCCAGGGCGAGGACGTGGTGGCCGGTATCCGTACCCCCATGCCCATCTCCCAGATGGCTGAGAAGTTCCCCGAGGCCTTCAAGCAGTTCCAGGAAGTCTGCAACCTGCTGGAGAGCCACTATCATGATATGCAGGACATGGAGTTCACCGTGGAGAACGGCAAGCTCTACATGCTGCAGACCCGTAACGGCAAGCGCACCCCTGCTGCCGCCATCAAGATTGCCTGCGACCTGATCGACGAGGGCATGAAGACCGAGCAGGAGGCCCTGCTGATGCTGGATCCCAAGCAGCTGGACGCTCTGCTCCATCCCCAGTTCGATCCCGAAGCTCTGAAGAAGGCTACTCCCGTGGCCTCCGCTCTGGCTGCTTCCCCCGGCGCTGCCTGCGGCAAGATCGTCTTTACCGCTGAGGACGCCGTGGAGCAGGGCTCCGCTGGCGAAAAGGTGGTTCTGGTCCGTCTGGAGACCTCTCCCGAGGATATCGAGGGCATGCAGTACGCTCAGGGCATCCTGACCGTGCGCGGCGGCATGACCAGCCACGCGGCTGTTGTGGCCCGCGGCATGGGTACCTGCTGCGTCTCCGGCTGCGGCGACATCAAGATGGACGAGGCCAACAAGAAGTTCACCCTGAATGGCCGCGAGTACCATGAGGGCGACTACATCTCCCTGGACGGCACCACCGGCAACATCTACGGCGAGGCTCTGCCCACCGTTCCCGCCTCTACTGAGGGCGGCTACTTCGGCCGCATCATGGAGCTGTCTGACAAGTACCGTCAGATGGAGGTCCGCACCAACGCCGACACTCCCCGTGACGCCAAGCAGGCTGTGGCCTTTGGCGCTCAGGGCATCGGCCTGTGCCGCACCGAGCACATGTTCTTCGATCCCGACCGTATCGCTGCCATCCGTGAGATGATCTGCTCTGACACCGTGGAGCAGCGCAAGGCCGCTCTGGCCAAGCTGGAGCCCATGCAGCAGGGCGACTTCGAGCAGCTGTACGAGGCTCTCGGCGGCCGCCACGTCAACATCCGTTTCCTGGATCCCCCGCTGCACGAGTTCGTTCCCACCGAGGAAAAGGACATCGAGCTGCTGGCTGAGGCTCAGGGCAAGAGCGTGGACGACATCAAGGCTATCATCTCCTCTCTGCATGAGTTCAACCCCATGATGGGTCACCGCGGCTGCCGTCTGGCTGTCACCTATCCCGAGATCGCCGAGATGCAGACCGAGGCCGTTATCAAGGCTGCTATCAACGTGCAGAAGGCTCATCCCGATTGGAACATTGTTCCCGAGATCATGATCCCCCTGGTGGGCGAGGTCAAGGAGCTGAAGTTCGTCAAGAAGACCGTTACCGAGACCGCCGACCGCATCATCGCCGAGTCCGGCATGGATCTGAAGTACAAGGTTGGTACCATGATCGAGATTCCTCGCGCTGCCCTCACCGCTGACAAGATCGCTGAGGAGGCCGAGTTCTTCTCCTTCGGAACCAACGACCTGACTCAGATGACCTTTGGCTTCTCTCGCGACGACGCCGGCAAGTTCCTGGGCGCCTACTACGAGAACAAGATCTACGAGAACGATCCCTTCGCCCGTCTGGATCAGGAGGGTGTTGGCCAGCTGGTGCAGATGGCTGCCGAAAAGGGCCGCAAGACCCGTCCCGACATTGTTCTGGGCATCTGCGGCGAGCATGGCGGCGATCCCAGCTCCATCGAGTTCTGCCACAACGCTGGCTTGAACTATGTTTCCTGCTCTCCCTTCCGTGTTCCGATTGCCCGTCTGGCTGCTGCTCAGGCCGCGATCAAGAACCCCCGCAAGTAAGAGCTGAGGGACTTATCCAGATGTATCCCGCGGCGTAAGCCGCAGAGAAGGCTGTGAAGCAATTCACGGCCTTCTTTTTTGTGCTCTTCTCAAGCTGCCGGATCTGTGCTACAATAAGGCGGCAAGGGGAAAGGAGGAATATCCGTGCTGTATGTTGCCCGCTATCAGGGGAAATTTTCCAGCCGCCGGGAGGAGCTGCTGCGGCAGAGGTCTTTGGCGGAAGAGCTTCTGGGGTGGTCTCTGCAAAACGAATACGGTCTACAGCTTTCCTCCCTGAGCCGGGGAAGAACCTCCAGCGGAAAGCCCTTTTTTCTGGACTGCTCCCTGCACTTCAACCTGAGCCACACCCGGGGCATGGTTTGCTGCGCCCTCAGCGCCTTTCCAGTGGGGGTGGATGTGGAAGGCCCCCGGCCCATCAGAGAGGTTCTGGTACGCCGCGTATGCACGGAGGAGGAGTATGCCTGGCTTGCCGCTCAAAAGGACAGGGACGCGGCTTTTTTGTCCCTGTGGACGCTGAAGGAAAGCGTGATGAAGCTTTCCGGCCATGGGCTGGGCTACGGCCTTCGCCGGGCGGCTTTTTCCATGGAGGATGCCGGACCTCGTTTTTGCGGCCCCGGCGTGCGCCTTTCGCAATTTTCCTTGACGGACGGTTATGTTGTCTCCGCCGCCTCAGAGGGTGAAGCATTTTCTGAGCCCCGCTTTGTAACCCTTTAGAATCATTCATAAACCACCTTTCTCTCTCATAGGAATACCACAAGGACTCAACAGAGAGGAACGGTGGAAAAATGGTCGTATCGCTGAAAGCCAATCGAAAACGAATTCTTGCCTTTTTGCTGCTGGCAGTAATTGTGGTGGGGGCCTGCGTTTTTCTGCAAAGCAGGGGAGAGGAGGAATCTCAGCCCATCTCCGGCGGCACCAACGAAGAGCGGGTGGCCTATCTGCAAAGCTTTGGCTGGCAGGTGCAGGAAGAACCTGCGGAGACTCGGGAAGTGATGATTCCCGCCCAGTTTAACGATGTGTACACCGCCTATAACGTGATGCAGCAGGCCCAGGGTTTTGACCTGAAGCCCTACGCCGGGGAGGTTTGCACCCAGTATCTGTACAAGGTGGAGAACTACCCCAACGAGTCGGAGGTCTATGCCACGCTGCTGGTGTATGGGGAGGAGATCATTGGGGGCGATGTGGCCAGCGCCAAGGTGGATGGCTTTATGCACGGCTTCGCTCCGGACAGCGCCCGCTTTGGAGAGACCGGCGCAGGCTCTCAGAGCCAGGCGTCCCCTGCCGCTTCTGAACCGCCTGGGGCGACAGCGGCTCCCACGCCGGCTGTCAGCGGGACGGAAGGCTCAGGCGCAGACAGCTCCGCTGAGGAAAGCGCGGCAGCAACGCCTCAGGAAGAAACAGATACCGCTGGAGAGATACTCCCAGAGGAGGCTTACCCCAGCGATTAAAAAGACCGAAAGGACGTGAAGGGATGGGAGAGAGACTCGATAAATTTCTGGCATCCCAGGGCTTTGGCACTCGCAAGGCCGTGGGAAGGCTGATCCGCTCCGGAGCTGTGGCTGTGGACGGTGTTTCCCAGCGGGACCCCTCCGCCAAGGTAGACCTGGAGGCGGCCCAAGTCGCCGTGAACGGGATGCCGGTGCGTTATAGCAAATATCTCTATATTCTTATGAACAAGCCGGCGGGAGTCCTCTCCGCCACAGAGGACCGACGCCAGAAAACTGTGCTGGATCTGCTCCCGGCGGAATTGCGCCGCCGGGGGCTTTTCCCGGCTGGCAGGCTGGACAAGGATACCACAGGGCTGCTGCTTATCACGGACGACGGTGATCTGGCTCACCGGATGCTCTCGCCCAAAAGCCATGTGTACAAGCTGTACCAGGCCCTTTTGGACCAGCCGGTTGACGCCCAGGATGTCCAGGCCTTTGAGCGGGGAATCCAGTGGGAGGAGGAGCGTTACGCTCCGGCCCGGCTTTGGACAGAGGGGGATCCCCGCACCGCGTTTGTGGAGATTCGAGAGGGGCGTTTTCACCAGGTCAAACGGATGTTTCAAGCCCGGGGGAAAAATGTGCTCCAGCTGAAAAGACTCAAAATAGGGGGGCTTGCGCTGGACGATACACTACCAGAAGGGGATTGCCGCCTTCTCACCCCAGAGGAAACACAGGCGATTTTTCATTAGCGGCCGTTAGCAAGTTGTACTAAAATTAAGTGCATGATTTGGATTTTAGTAAAAGCTAATAAAGGACGAAAAAAATCTTTGGGCAAATAAAGACTTTCCCCCCGGAGTTTTATCTGTTATACTTAGATCAATCTAAATGACGTGACGCCCGCACCTTTCGCATGGCAAACGTCATGAAAAAATAGGAGGAAAATCTGAATGGCAAGCGTAACTTTGAAAAATATCTACAAGATTTACTCTGGTGGCGTCACTGCTGTTACCGACTTCAACCTGGACATTGAGGACAAGGAATTTATCATCCTGGTCGGACCTTCCGGTTGCGGCAAGTCCACCACCCTGCGTATGATCGCCGGTCTGGAAGAAATCAGCAAGGGCGAGCTGTACATAGGCGACGTGCTGTCTAACGACATCGCTCCCAAGGACCGCGACATCGCCATGGTGTTCCAGAACTACGCTCTGTATCCTCATATGACCGTGTTTGATAACATGGCCTTCGGCCTGAAGCTGCGCAAGACTCCCAAGGATGAGATCAAGCGCCGCGTGGAAGAGGCCGCCCGCATCCTGGACATCTCTCACCTGCTGGACCGCAAGCCCAAGGCTCTGTCCGGTGGCCAGAGACAGCGTGTGGCTCTGGGCCGCGCCATTGTCCGTGATCCCAAGGTGTTCCTGCTGGACGAGCCGCTGTCCAACTTGGACGCTAAGCTGCGTGCTCAGATGAGAACTGAGATTGCCAAGCTGCACAAGCGCCTGGGCACCACCTTTATTTACGTTACTCACGACCAGACCGAAGCTATGACCATGGGCGACCGCATCGTGGTTATGAAGGACGGCTTCATTCAGCAGGTCGATACTCCTCAGAACCTGTACGATTATCCCATCAACGAGTTCGTGGCCGGCTTCATGGGTTCTCCTCAGATGAACTTCATCGACGCCAAGCTGGGCAAGAACGGCAACGATTACACCCTGACCTTTGGCGCCTGCACCATTACTGTGCCTAAGAAGAAGGCTGACGGCGCTGTGGCTGATCTGGCTGGCTATGTTGGCAAGGACGTTGTGTTCGGCATTCGTCCCGAGGACGTTCATGACGAGCCCGAGTTCATCGAGAAGGTTGGCGGCGCTCATGTTACCGCTGACGTGGAAGTGACCGAGCTGATGGGCGCTGAGACCTATCTGTACCTGAACTGCGAAGGCAACGCTGTTACCGCTCGTGTGGAGCCCACCTCCACCGCCAAGTCCGGCGACAAGTCCAAGATCGCCTTCGATCTGAACAAGATGCACCTGTTCGACAAAGAGACCGAAAAGACTATCCTCAACTAAAGATTGTTTGCCATTCAAAAAGGGGTACCAAATTCTTGGTATCCCTTTTTTCGTTCTAAAGCGGAAAAAAGTTTTGTCTTTTTTTAAAAAGAGGTTGAATTTTCTCCGTCAATTATGTAAAATAAAGCTGTATAGTTATCCCTTTATGGCAAAACCGCTGCCTTCGCGGGGATTATTACAGCAGTAATTTCAGCAGGGGTGTTTCCCTGTGTCATAAAAGAGAAAGGGGAAGAGTCATGTCTAACAGATTGTTTCAGGGTATCATCCATCAAATGCGGGATACCATTGATCGCACTATCGGTGTTGTGGACGAGTCCTCGGTGATTATCGCCTGCAGCGAGCTGGGCAAAATCGGAGAGGTTTGCGATGATATTACACCGGAGGAAATGGCGTCTTCTGAAGTGTTTCAAACGGATGAGTACAGCTTTAAATCTTTCGGCAACCGTCCCCGCCCGGAGTACGCCGTTTTTGTGGCTGGCAAGGATCCGGAGGCCCAGAAGTATGTGAAGATTTTAGCTGTGTCCCTCAACAGCATCAAGCAGTATTATGACGAGAAATACGACCGGGGCAATTTCATCAAGAACGTGATTCTGGACAATATCCTGCCCGGCGACATCTATTTGAAGAGCCATGAGCTGCATTTTGATTCCGACGTCAGCCGGGTGTGCATGCTGGTGAAAATCGCGGAGAAGAATGACATCTCCGCCTATGATGTCCTGCAAAACCTGTTCCCGGATAAAAATAAGGATTTCATTATCAACATCAACGAGACGGACATTGCTCTCGTCAAGGAGATCAAGCCCAACATCGACGAGAAGGACATTGATAAGCTGGCCAGTTCCATTGTGGATACCTTGTCCGGTGAGTTTTACACTCACTGTACTGTGGGCATTGGCACGGTGGTGAACAATATCAAGGATCTGGCCCGTTCCTTCAAGGAGGCCCAGGTGGCCCTGGAGGTGGGCAAGGTGTTCGATACCGAGAAGGCCATTGTCAGTTACAATCATCTGGGCATTGCCCGCCTGATCTACCAGCTGCCCACCACCTTGTGCGAGATGTTCCTGAAGGAAGTGTTCCGCAAGGGCTCCATTGATGCTTTGGATCACGAGACCCTGTTTACCATCCAGCGGTTCTTTGAGAACAGCCTGAACGTTTCTGAGACCTCGCGCAAGCTGTTTGTCCACCGGAACACCCTGGTCTACCGTTTGGAGAAGATCAAGAAGATCACCGGTCTGGACCTGCGGGAGTTTGAGGACGCCATTGTGTTTAAGGTGGCGTTGATGGTCAAGAAGTACCTTTCCAGCAACCCGGTGAAATTCTGAGATAATTCATCCTTTTTCTTGACTTTTCGCCGTGTTTTTAGTCCGTTCGCATTTTATTTCTTTATAAGAATGATACAGGCGGCACCCATTGGTATAATACGACTATGCCGATGGGTGCTGCCCTGTGCGTTTATTTGCCCCCGGCCCTGGGGCTGACCTTCAAGTGATGTCTTATCCCTGCAAAGAAAGGAAGGTTATTGGCTTGATTGAATTTCGCAACGTGTCGAAAGTGTATAACAATGGCACAGAAGCCCTGCACAATATCAACCTGACTGTGGAAAAGGGGGAGTTTGTGTTTATTGTGGGTTCCTCCGGCGCCGGCAAAAGCACGTTCTTAAAGCTGGTCATGTGTGAGGAACGGCCCAATTCCGGCCAGATCATTGTGGATGGTGTGGACGTCACCCGGATCCGCAAACGGAAAATTCCCTACATCCGCCGGAAAATGGGCATTGTGTTCCAGGACTTCCGCCTGATTGATCATATGACGGTGTATGATAACGTGGCCTTCGCCATGCGCGTGGTGGGGGCCTCGGCCCGCTCCATCCGCAAGCGCGTCCCCTATATTCTCAGTTTGGTGGGATTGCAGCACAAGGCAAAGCACTATCCCACAGAGCTTTCCGGCGGCGAGCGCCAGCGTGTGGGCCTGGCCCGGGCTTTGGTGAATAACCCCTCCATGATTATCGCGGACGAGCCTACCGGCAACATTGATCCCGCCCTGTCCTTTGAAATTGTGGATTTGCTCAGCGAGATCAACCGCCGCGGTACCACGGTGCTGATGGTTACTCACGAGCATTCCCTTGTCAAGCATTTCCACAAGCGGATCATTCAGATCCATTCCGGCGAAATTGTGGCGGATACGGCCGAAATGCAGGATACCTACGCTCCCCCAGAGCAGTATTCCTCCCCGGAGGAGGCTGTGGCCAATGACGATGATTACGCCGAGTATGATAACGAAGAAACCTACGAGCCGGATCCTCTGCCCGAGGAAGGGACCTACTCCCGGGAGGCGGTGGAATATGTCTCCCAGGAGGTTCTCAATCCCGAGCCTTATGTGGACGATTTTGAGGAGGACGCCGATGAGATTGCCAGGGAAATTCTGCTGGAGCAGCAGATTTCTCTGGAGGATGACGACAACGGGGAGGTGAGGCAATGAGCCTGCACAGCATTGGCTATCTGTTTCGAGAGGGCTTGAAGAGCTTGTGGAAAAACCACACCATGAGTATTGCCTCTATTGGCGTGCTGATTGCCTGCTTGCTGATGACCGGCATTGCCGGCCTTCTCTCCTTGAATATTTCCGCCACCATGCAGTCAGTGGAGGGAAGCAATGTGATCACGGTCTATCTGGCCAGCGATGTCCCCGCCTTGACGGCAGTGCGTATTGGCGAGGACATTCGGAAGATTGACAACATCGCCGATTGCAACTTTATTCCCAAGGATCAGGGCCTGTCCGATGTAATGGGAAATATAGGAGGCAGCGGTGAGCTGCTGGAAAGCTTTGTGGGGGACGACAATCCCTTGCCCGACGCCTATGAAATTTCCCTGGTGGATTTGAGCCTGTACGATGAGACTATCAGCGCTGTTACCGCCATTGATGGGGTGGACTCCATTTCGGATTACAGCCACATCGCGGATTTGCTCAGCAGTCTGGACCGTGTGGTGCGCTACGCCAGTATTGGCATTGTGGCGATTTTGGCGGTGGTGTCCCTGTTCATCATTTCCAACACCGTGAAGGTGACCATCTTCTCCCGGCGGATGGAGATCAACATTATGAAGTCGGTGGGCGCTACCAATGGCTTTGTCCGAGTCCCCTTTATTGTGGAGGGCCTGATTATTGGCATTGTGTCCGGCCTTGTTTCGGCCACCATTCTCTACTTTGCCTACGATCAGGTGGTAGCCGCGGTGATCAATCTGGCTCCCTTCCTGACGGTGGTGAATATCCATCCCTATGTTTGGTTTATTTACGCTGGCTATGTGGCGGCCGGTATGCTGTTCGGCATGCTGGGCGGCACCATTTCCATTGGCAAATATCTGAAAAAGCAGGGCGAGAACGCCATTATATAAGCTGAGGCTGTATAAGCTCCGGCAGGGACGCATACAATGACCTGGAAGCCGCGAATTTCAAGCGGTTTCCAGGGCTTGTGCGTTCTTTTAACATTGACAAGACACATCGGGTTCACTATAATATAACAAGTCGGTCCGCAAAGGCGCGGACCATTTTTCAGTAAAGGATGAAGCGCAATGGCAACAGAAAAGCAATATTTTGTAACAGAAGAAGGCTTAGCCGCTCTGGAAAAGGAGCTGGAATATTTGAAAACAGTCCGCCGCAAGGAAGTGGCGGAAAAAATTAAGGTGGCCCTTTCCTTTGGCGACCTGTCTGAGAACAGCGAGTACGACGAGGCCAAGAATGACCAGGCCATGGTGGAAGCCCGCATCGCTGATCTAGAGGTAATGCTGCAGGGCGCCGTGGTCATTGATGAAAGCGAGCTGAACAACGAAACTGTTCACATCGGCTCGAAAATCGAGGTGGATCTCACCTCCGCCACCGGCGTTCAGTCCCGGCGGGACTTCAAGATTGTCGGTTCCAACGAAGCGGATCCCCGCAACGGAAAGATTTCGGACGAGTCTGCCGTGGGCAAGGCTTTGATCGGCGCCAAGGTGGGGGATACAGTGGAGGTGGAAACCCCCGCTGGAATTTCCAAGTATCACATCGTCACCATCTCCCGCTAAGGGAAACTGTTTGGAAAACCGGGAAAGGAATGGATAAAATGGCCGAAAAGAACGGAAGAGCGCCTCAAATGGAAGAGGAACAGGACATGAGCGAAATCCTGCGGGTTCGCAGGGAGAAGCTGCGGGAGCTGCAGGAAAGCGGGAACGATCCCTATCAGATTACCAAATACCCCGTGGATAACGACAGCGCTAACATCAAAGCCAATTTTGACCAGCTGGAGGGCAAGCCTGTCTCCATTGCCGGCCGAATGATGTCCAAGCGGGGCATGGGAAAGGTGTCCTTCTGCGATTTGCAGGACCGCTCTGGCCGCATCCAGCTTTACGCCCGCAAGGACGAGATGGGCGAAGAGGACTATAACCGGTTCAAAAAGTACGACATTGGCGATATTCTTGGCGTGCAGGGCGTGGTGTTCCGCACCCAGCGGGGAGAGATGTCCGTGCGGGTGGAGAAGGTCACTCTGCTCAGCAAGTCTCTGCTTCCTTTGCCAGAGAAATATCACGGCTTGAAGGACACGGACGCCCGGTATCGCCAGCGCTATGTGGACCTGATCGTGAATCCGGAAGTGAAGGATGTATTCGTCAAGCGCTCCAAGATTATCAGCGCCATCCGGGAGTACTTGGATAGCCACGCTTTCCTGGAGGTGGAGACCCCTGTGCTGCACAACCAGGCAGGCGGCGCCGCGGCCCGGCCCTTCATCACCCATCACAACACACTGGACATCGACATGTACCTGCGCATCGCGTTGGAGCTGCACCTGAAGCGGCTTATCGTGGGCGGCTTTGACCGTGTCTATGAGATCGGCCGCACCTTCCGCAACGAGGGCATGGATACCCGCCACAACCCGGAGTTTACCATGCTGGAGGCCTATCAGGCCTTTACCGACTTCAACGGCATGATGGACTTGACTGAGGATATGATCCGCACTGTGGCCCACAAGGTGTTGGGTACTGGCAAGGTGGAACGGGACGGTGTGGAGATTGACCTGGACCAGCCTTTTACCCGTATCAGCATGGTGGAGGCTGTCCAGAAGTACGCCGGGGTGGATTTCACCCAGGTGGAAACGCTGGAACAGGCCCGCGCTCTGGCAAAAGAGCATCACATTGAATACGAGGAGCGGCACAAGAAGGGGGACATTCTCAACCTGTTTTTCGAGACCTATTGTGAGGACAAGCTGGTGCAGCCCACCTTCCTGACGGGCCATCCGGTGGATATCTCGCCGCTGTCCAAGCGGTGCAAGGATAACCCCGAGTACACCGAGCGTTTTGAGCTGTTCATCTGCGGCGGCGAATATGTCAATGCCTTCAGTGAGCTCAACGATCCCATTGACCAGCGGGGCCGGTTTGAGGCCCAGGCGGCCCTGAAGGCGGCCGGTGATGATGAAGCCTGTGATGTGGATGAGGACTTCCTCACCGCCTTGGAATACGGCCTGCCTCCCACGGGCGGCATGGGCATGGGTGTGGACCGTCTGGTGATGCTCCTCACTGGCGCCGCGTCTATCCGTGACGTGCTGTTGTTCCCCACGATGAAGCCATTAGACTGACGGACAGCCCGCAAACCCGCATGAAACCTGGGTTTGTGAGGAATCGGTTTAACCGCCGTTTGGTTAGACTTAGAGAAAAAAAGAATATCCAAAGAGCCGGATTTCCCTCTGTGAGAGTCCGGCTCTTTTTGCTTTGGGAAAGAATTCCGTGAAATACAAGAAAACTTCCGGAAACTAATGAACCAATGTTCAGTTTTGACCGCCCAGGAACTTGCATCGGGCTCCTCCAGGAGAAATTGAGCGTTGAAACGGGTGATCTGGCGCAGCCATAGAGATTTCCACAGGGCGCCGCGTCTCTTCATGGTAGGCGGGGTTGAAATTCCTTTGTGTGTCATGAAAAACGGGATGGCAGAAAGAGCGTGACAAGAGGAGACTCTTGACACGTTAGCTATAACTAACTATAATAAGGTAACGGTTTGCCTCGAACGCCCTCTGCTGGGACATATCCCGGGCAATCATAAAGGACTTTTGTTTGACGGTCTCCAGCCGGGAGAAGGTGGGCAGCATGGGGGAAAGCGGCATCGGGAAATTCACAGCGCTCCGGCTGCTGCTGCGCACCCTCCGAAAGCAGTTGAGGGACAAATGGCTGCTGCTTGTCTCTCACCGGACTTGCGACCGGGTTATCCGGCTGGAGGACGGCAGGGCGGTGGAGGTGGAAATCCTGTAAATCCAACAAATAGGGCACGGCGCAGGCCGTGCCCCAGGGCGGAGGCTCTCTTTTTTGAACCTTGCGGGATGGAACGCCCATGACACACAGCATGTACATTGCGAGAAGGAGGCATGGAAACTATGGCAAGAACAATCACTCCGGGGGTTTTCCCCTTTTCCATCCCCGTAAAGGGGGGACAGCCCATCCAGGGGATGCGTTTGGTGGGGGATAAAGCCGGAAAAACGTTGGTGGTGACAGCCGGTGTCCACGGGGACGAATATGTGGGCATCCAGGCAGTGCGGGAGCTGCTGCGCCAGCTTTCTCCAGGGGAGCTTTCAGGGCAGGTGATCTTTGTGCCGGTGGTCAACGCCGGCGGCTTTTTCGCCGGCACCTACCGTGTCCCGGAGGACGGGGAGAATTTGAACCGCTGCTTCCCGGGGGCCAAGGGGGAAACCTACACCTGGAACATGGCCTCCGCCCTGGAAGCGTCCCTCTATCCCCAGGCGGATTTCCTGCTGGACCTGCACGGCGGCGGGATCTATGAAACCATGGAGCCCTTGGCGTTCTTTCCCGTGGACGCGGGAGAAAGGGTAAAGTCAGTGGCCCGCCAGGCGGGGAAGGCCCTGTCCCTGACCTTTTTGGTGCAGTCATTCGCCAGGGACGGGCTGTACAGCTGGGCGGCCCAGCAGGGGATTCCCGGCTTGTTGGTGGAACGTGGCGGCGGCGGAACCTGGAGCAGAGCGGAAGTGGATGCCTGCAAGGAGAACATCCTCCAGCTGTTGGACTTTCTGGAGATCCGCCCCTATGGCTGCCGGAAGGAAACGCCCCGGGAGGTGGAGGACGCTCACTATGAAACCGTACAGGCCAGCGGCTATTGGTATCCCGAGAAGCAGCCGGGAGACCCCTTCTTCCAGGGAGAACTTCTGGGCCGTGTGGCAAGCGGGGAGGGGGAGACCCTGCAAGCCATCACCGCTCCCTTTGACGGCGTGGTGCTGTACCAAACACATATCCTGGGTGTGAGCAAGGGGATGCCTCTTTTGGCCTATGGGAAGCTGCGGGAGGAAGAGTGGCTTTCCCGCCAGGAAACAGAAAGAATGCTATGACCGAGAACAAAAATTACAGGACACAGACCTCTACCAGTGAGAGGAACAAGCTTCATCTGGTATTCCCGGGGATTTGGCTGATGTTTCAGGACGTGGAGGCCTATTCCTTTTCCCCCTGGGGGAAGGTTCCCTCCGGCCTGCTGGAGATCACCCATTGCCGGGAAGGTAGGCTGGAATATCGGGACAGTTGCCAGGCCTTTTTTCTAGGGGAGGGAGACTTATCAATTCGCCAAACCCGAAAAGAGGAAGCGGCGCTTCTCTGTCCCGTCAAGCGGTACCGGGGGCTTTCCGTCCTGATTCACCCGGAGCAGGCACCTCCCTGCACCTCCTGCTTTCTAAGGGACGTGAATGTGAGTCTTGCGGAACTGTATAAAAAGTTCTGCGGAGAGGGCCGGCCTTTTATCATGCGCGCCACGCCGCAGATGGAGCACATTTTCGCCCAGCTGTACCAGGTGCCGCAGTCCATCCAGCGCGGATACTTCAAGGTAAAGGTGCTAGAACTGCTGCTGTTTCTCTCCTGTTTAGAGCCCGCCATGTCCCAGGGGGAACAGCGGGCCTGTACGCCCTTTCAAGTCCGGCTGGCCCGGGACGTCATTGCCTATGTGGACGCCCATCGGGACCGGCGGGTCACCGCCGCACAGCTGGGACGGGAGCTGGGCGTCTCTACGGAACAGCTGCGGGCCAGTGTGCAGCAGGTGTACGGCAAGCCCCTGTACCAGTGTATCCGTGCCTATAAGATGCGGGTGGCCGCCAGGCTCCTGCGGGAGACAGACCGCACCGTGCTGGATATCGCCGGGGAGTTCGGCTACGGGAACAGCAGCAAATTTGCCGCTGCCTTCCGGGAGGTGCTGGGTGCCAGCCCTGGGGAGTACCGCCAGAAAAATTCCCCATCACTTTGGAGCGAAGATTCCGCAGATTGGAGCGGAAACACGCCGGCGGATCTAGTATAATCAGGTACGCCAACAGGGAAGGAGCCCCGCTCCAAGTCCCTGGGAGGCAAAGAGAGCGCTCGCACCGGGCGTTTTCCTTTTTGCCAGTGAGTTAGTCATGACTAATTATCGATGAGGAGGGAACGGATATCGCAACACATAAAACCACCTTTGTTCTAGGGGGGATCCTGGCGATTCTTTCAGGCGTCTCCCTGTTTGTGGGGGTGCTGGACATCAACCCGCAAAGCCTGCTTGCCGGGAACGGGGAGCAGTGGAAGGTGTTTTTCATCTCCCGGCTGCCCCGGCTTTTGGCCATCCTGTGTACCGGCGTGGGCATGAGCGTGGCTGGCCTTATCATGCAGCAGCTGTGCAGCAACAAGTTTGTCTCCCCCACCACCGGGGCCACCATTTCCTCGGCTCAGTTTGGCATTTTGCTGGCCCTGCTGTTTATGCCATCCTCCACACTGTGGAGCCGGGCGCTCTTCGCCTTTGCCTGCGCCATTCTGGGCACCTGGGTTTTTGTCTGGTTCATCCAGCGCATCCAGTTTAAGGACGTGGTCATGGTACCCCTGGTGGGCATCATGTTCGGCAACGTCATTGGCGGCATCACCAACTACCTCTCCTACAAGTACGAGATGACCCAGGCGTTGTCCTCCTGGCTGGTGGGGCACTTCTCCATCGTCCTCTCCGGCAATTACGAGCTGGTGTGGCTTTCCGTGCCCTTGGTGGTGCTGGCCTTTGTGTTCGCCAACCACTTCAACATTGTGGGCATGGGCAAGGACTTCTCCAAAAACCTGGGGGTGCCTTACAACCTGGTGCTGTTCCTGGGGCTGTCCATCGCCGCCATGATCACCGCTTCGGTGGTGGTCGTGGTAGGGAGCATCTCCTACATCGGGCTGATTGTGCCCAACATTGTGGCCATGTTCAAGGGGGACAAAATCCGGGGCACCTTGGTGGACACCGCCCTGTTTGGGGCCATCTTCGTGCTGGTGTGCGACATGGTGGCCCGGGTGGTCATCGCCCCTTACGAGCTGCCCATCGAGCTGATTGTGGGCATCATCGGCAGCGTTTTGTTTATCGGCCTGCTGCTTTACCGCTTAAAGCACGGGCGCAAGGCCATCCGCCTGGGTGCAGCCCACAGCGGCGCCTGCGCCTCTGCCGTCTCCCAAGGGGAAGGGGGGAGAGGCCAATGAGAAGCGCCGCCTACCGCGCCAACCTGCTAAAGCTGGGTGTGATGGCTCTCCTGGTCCTTGCCGCCTGTGCCGCCTATCTGCTGGTGGACGTCAACCCCAAGTACTTTGACTACGCTATGAGCCTGCGAGTGCCCAAGCTCGTCGTCATGCTCATTGCAGCTTTTGCCATTGGCGGGGCGTCGTTGGTGTTCCAGTCGGTAATCAACAACACCATCGTCACCCCCTGCTTGCTGGGGATGAACTCCCTGTACACCCTCATTCACACGGCAGTGGTGTTTGTGGCGGGCTCGGGGAGCATTCTGGCGGTCAACGCCAACGCTGCCTTTGCCGTGGACCTGGTGATTATGGGCCTTTCCGCCACGGTCATCTACGGCTACCTCTTTAAAAAGACAAAGTACAACGTGCTGTATGTGCTGCTCATCGGCACGGTGCTCACCTCTTTTTTTGGCAGCATTCAGTCCACCCTCACCCGGGTGATGGATCCCAACGAGTACGACAGCCTGCTGTCCACCTTGGTAGCCAGCTTCTCCAACGTCAACGCCGAGATCATCCTCTTTTCCCTGGTGGTGCTGGTCCTGCTGGTGTTTTTTCTCCGCAGGGATTTGGCGCTGCTGGACGTGCTCACCTTGGGCAAGGAGCAGGCCATCAACCTGGGGGTGGATTACGACAGAAGCGTCCGCCGCTTGCTGCTGGGGGTGACCTTGGCCATCGCCGTGGCCACCGCGGTGGTGGGGCCCATCTCCTTTATGGGGCTCATCATCGCCAACCTGTCCCGGCAGCTTTTAAAAACCTACCGCCACACCCAGCTCATCGCGGGCTCTGTGCTCTTTGGGATGGTGATTCTGGTGGCGGGCCAGCTGATTGTGGAGCATGTGTACACCTATTCCATCCCTATCAGCGTGTTCATCACCGTGGGCGGCGGCGTGTATTTCCTCTATCTGCTGCTCACAAGAAGGAGGGTCTAACGGTTGCAGGTAAAAGAACTGAAAAAACAATACGACGGCAAAACCGTGGTGGATTCCGTCACCTTTGAAATCCCCAAGGGGAAGGTGCTTTCCCTCATCGGCCCCAACGGGGCGGGAAAGTCCACCGTCATGGGCATTATCTCCCGGCTCATCGCCCGGGACGCCGGCCTGGTGGATTTTGAGGGTCGGGACATTGCCAAGTGGAAGAGCCAGGAGCTCTCCAAGCGCCTGGCCATCCTCACCCAGTCCAACAGCATCCAGATGAAGCTCACCGTCCGGGAGCTGGTCACCTTTGGGCGCTTCCCCTATTCCGGGGGACGCACCACTCCCGAGGATCAGCGCATCATCGACCAGGCCATTTCCTACATGGAGCTGGAGAAATTTCAAGACCGCTTCATCGACGAGCTCTCCGGCGGCCAGCGCCAACGGGCCCTCATTGCTATGGTCATCGCCCAGGACACGGAGTACGTCCTCTTGGACGAGCCCACCAACAACCTGGACATCTACCACGCCACCAACATGATGCGCACCGTGCGCAAGCTCTGCGACGAGCTGGGCAAGACCGTCATCCTGGTGCTCCACGAGATCAACTACGCCGCCTTTTATTCCGATTACATCTGCGCCTTTGTGGACGGGAAAGTGGCCAAGTTCGGCACCGTGGAGGAAGTGATGACCAAGGAGAATCTGTCCGCCATCTACCAGGTGGACTTTGAGATTTTGGAGATTGAAGGGAAACCTTTGTCTATATACTATTAAAACACGCCGGTGTCCCCGGCAGAAGGAGAAGCATCCATGAAAAAACTGATTTCTTTTTGTTTGGCCTTGGCCATGGCCGCGTCCATGGCCGCCTGCTCACAGGGCGGGAGCGAAAGCTCCTCTCAGACAGCAGAGGAGAGCAGCTCTTCCGCTGTGGAGGAAAGCTCTACCGCAGGCGGTTCTTCCATCACAGAGTCCAGCGAAACCTCGGCGGAAACCTCGGAAACGGTTACCATTACCAGCTTGAACGCCGAGGGAGCCGAAACCCAGCTGGAAATTCCCTATGACCCCCAGCGCATTGCCATTTTGGATATGGCCAGCCTGGATATTTTAGACGCCTTGGGCGTGGGTGACCGTGTGGTGGGCACCGCCAGCACCAGCCTGGAGTATTTGCAGGAGTACATCAACGAGGACGTTGCCAACCTGGGTACCATCAAAGAGGCAGACTTGGAAGCGGTCATGTCCTGCGAGCCGGATGTGATTTTCATTGGCGGGCGGCTGGCAAGCTCCTATGACGCCCTCAGCGAAATCGCTCCCGTGGTATACCTTTCCACCGATACGGAACTAGGCGTGGTGGAATCCGTGGGGAAGAACGCCAATACCATCGCCTCGTTGTTTGGACTGGAGGAGGAAGTGGACAGCCTGATGGTGGACTTTGACAGCCGCGTCGCCGCTCTGGCAGAATTCGCGGAAGGGAAGACCGCCATTGTAGGTCTGGTGACCAGCGGCGGGTTTAACGTGCTGGGCGACGATGGGCGCTGCTCCATGATCTGCCGGGAGGCGGGATTTGAGAATATCGGCGTGGACGCGGAGATCGACACCGCTACCCATGGCAATGAGGCCTCCTTTGAGTTTGTCGTGGAGAAGGACCCGGACTACATCTTTGTGCTGGACCGGGATGCTGCTATCCAGACTGAAGGCGCCCAACTGGCCCAGGAGATAGTGGAGAACGAGCTGGTCAAAGGTACTCGGGCCTATGCGGAGGGCCACATTGTGTACCTTTCCAGCCCTGCCGTGTGGTACACCGCCGAGGGGGGCATTACCGCACTGGGTGTGATGCTGCGAGATCTGGAATCGGAACTGCTGTCCCAGTAAAATTGAACTAGACATGAGAAAGGGCGTGGCTCACTTGAGCCGCGCCCTTCTGCAATATACCATCATCCAGGGCAGCACACACAACATCGACGCTTGCGAGCGGTATCTCTACCACGGGCTGCCGGAGTTTTTTCAAGGGTAAATCACCAGAAGCTACAATGCGAAGCCTCTTTTTTGCCAAAGGCAGGAAAGCAGCACAGCTGTTTTCCGCTTTACAAATCTTCCTTGCTGTGGGAGAGCACCCACTCCAAAATGTCAGTCTGCTCATACACCACCGTGGCGCCCCCGTGGTAATTGCCGGAGATCCCCTGTTCCGCGAACCAGGCGTTGTCCGGCGTCTGAATCTGCAGGACATTGGCGATGTCCTCCTCGGACCAGCCCGCGTCCACATAGGCCTGGTGAAGACCGTTATAGGCCTCCCGCGCCCGCTCCGAGCCGTAATACTCGTCGTTCTCCGCCATGAAGATGTACACCGCCACCCCGTTTTCTGCTACGGGGGTAAAGTCCCCGTCCCACTGGGAGGCCCCATGCAGGTAGGCGGCGTACAAGTCCGGCCGCGTCGCCACCGCCTGGGACATGGTCTCCCCGCCGGCGGAGTAGCCTGTGGCATATACCCGGCTTGCGTCTACCGCATAATGCTGAAGGAAATACTCGGTCAGCTCTATGGCCTGCCGGGCGGAGGTCTCGCCCCAGTCCGTCAGCTGGGCGGACACCACGATCATGTCCTCCGGCAGCTGGGTCCAGCTGAGAAACCCGGGCCAGTCCAAATTGGAGCCGGAGGAATCCTCTCCAAACCACATCATGTCGTAGCCAGGCAGAGCCATCACCAGGGGTACGCCCCGTTTGGGTCGTAGCCTTCCGGCAGGTAATAGCTGTAATGGATTTCCCCGGTTTCCCCCTCCAGCACCTGCTCGGGGATCATGCCCGTCTGGAGGGTGCTCTCCTGGGATTTTTCCGCCTGGCCGGCTGGTTCCGGTGCGGGAGCGGGTGAGGGCGCCGGTGTCTCCACAGCTGAAGAGACTGCGCTTTCCAGCTGAGAGGGAGCCGCCTGCTCCGCCGTCCGGCATCCCGCTAAGCACAGCAGCATCACCAGCAGCGCTGCCACTGGTCCCAATCGTAAAATCCTCATAGTAAAAGCACATCCTTTCTCAAAAAAGAGAAGCAGGGTGTATCCCTGCTTCTCTGGGCAAGCATTTTGTCAAGTCTGTTTTATACAATCCTGGTTTTTCCCATGTTGGTAAGCATTTCCACCGTGGCTGGGTCGTTGTGGGAGAAGAACAGGCTCTCGCCCTCGTCCAGCTGGCGGATGGCCTCCATATCCTCGCCGCTCAGGGTGAAGTCAAACACGTTGATGTTCTGCTCCATGCGCTCCTTGTGGGTGGACTTGGGGATCACCACCACATCGCTTTGCAGCAAAAACCGCAGGGCTACCTGGGCGGAGGATTTGCCGTACTTATCACCAATCTCCACCAGGGTGGGGTTGGTGAAGAAATCCTTCCTCCCTTCGGCAAAGGGACCCCAGCTCTCGTGCTGCACATGGTACTTCTCCATGTACTCATGGGCCACCTTCTGCTGCTGGAACACATGGGTTTCCACCTGGTTTACGGCGGGGGTCACCTCCACAAACTGGCACAGGTCGATGAGGCGGTCCGGATAAAAGTTAGAGACGCCAATAGCCCGGAGTTTCCCCGCCTTGTAGGCCTCCTCCATGGCCCGGTAGGTGCCGTAGTAGTCGCCGAAGGGCTGGTGAATCAGCAGCAGGTCGATGTAGTCGGTCCGCAGGTTCTTCAGGGACTTGTCAATGGAGGCCTTGGCCTTCTCATAGCCCGCGTTGGAAATCCACACCTTGGTGGTGAGGAACAGCTGGTCCCGGGGCACGCTGCACTTGGCGATGGCGCTGCCCACCGCGTCCTCGTTGCCGTAGGACTGGGCTGTGTCGATGGAGCGGTACCCCACGCTGATGGCGTCCAGCACGCAGCGCTCGCACTCCTCGTTGCTCACCTGATAGACGCCGTAGCCCAGCTGGGGCATCTGCACGCCGTTATTTAAAGTCACAAAATCCATGCTCAACATCCTTTCCGTGGTTTCTGCCACTATTCTACCGCCAGGTGGGGGAAAACAGAAGTCTCCGTTTGTTACTTTATAATAACCCAGAGCTTTACACAAAAAAGGCGCACCGAAAGCCTGAGGCTCCGGTACGCCCGGTAACAGACGGATTAAGAATTAGCAGCCTGAAACTCCTCGCCCCAGATTCGCAGGGCCTCTAAAATAGGCTTCAGGCTTCTGCCCAGATCGGTTAAAGAGTATTCTACCCGAGGAGGAACCTCCGCGTAAACCTTCCGGTGAACCAGACCGTTTTGCTCCATGTCGCGCAGTTGGGCGGTGAGCACCTTTTGAGACACGCTGCCAATAGATTTTTTCAGCTCTCCAAAACGCTTGGTTCCGGGCATCAGGTCTCTTAAAATCAGCACCTTCCACTTGTCACCTATCAAGAGGAGCGTTGTTTCCACCGGACAGGCTGGAAGAGCTTTACCATCGATCCTTGCCGCCATAATATGACCTCCCTGCACAGAACCATGCTTTTGCCGTTTCAAATAGATCGCTGCCATGAAATAGATTCTTAGTTTCCATTTTCTTTCTGCAATCTCAAGTATAGCCTTGCGTCGTAAAGAAGTCAAGGGTATAACATGACTGTATATACCCAACCGGGGAGAACAGCGCGAAAGTGATGGCCCGCGAGCGTGGGATAAAAAACTGCGCGTTTCGCAAACGGAAACGCGCAGAGTGCTTGTGGGTGGCTTTTAGAGCTTTACAAGGCGAAATGCCTTACCACTGGGTCAGCTCCAGGTACAAGTTCTTATACTGCTTGGCGGAGTTTTCCCAGGAGACGTCCTTGGCCATGTCCCGCTGAACCACCTCGTCCCAGTGATAGCGGTTGGTAAAGTACAGGGTCTTGGCCCGGTTGATGGCGTCCAGCAGCAGGCCGGATTCATACCGGTCAAAGGTGAAGCCATTGCCCTCGCCAGTGAAATCGTTGTAGGGCTGTACTGTATCCTTCAGGCCGCCGGTTTCCCGAACGATGGGCAGCGTGCCATAGTGCATAGCGTTGAGCTGGGTCAGGCCGCAAGGCTCAAAGCGGGAGGGTACCAGCAGGGCGTCGGCTCCGGCGTAAATCCGGTGAGCCCGCGATTCATCATACTGGATGCAGGCGCTGAAGGTTCCCTTGTAAGCGTTTTCATACCCTCGGAAGGTGTCCTCATAGATCTTGTCGCCGGTGCCCAGCACCACAATCTGGGTGTTGCCGTCCAACACCTGGGGGATGACAGCGCTGACCAGATCCAGCCCCTTTTGGTTGGTCAGCCGGGAGATCAGACCGATGACGAACTTGCCTTCGTCCTCCTCCAGCCCCAGCTCTTTTTGCAGGGCCAGCTTGTTTTCCATTTTGTGCTCCAGCACATTTCCCAGGCCGTAGTTGACCGTCAGGGCAGAGTCCGTCTCCGGGTTCCACATGCCGTAATCAATCCCGTTGACAATGCCCCGCAGCTTGTAGCTGTGATACCGCAAGTGGCCCTCCAGATGCTCGCCGTACTCGCTGGTTTGAATTTCCTGAGCGTAGGTGCCGCTGACAGTGGTGATTCGATCCGCATAGGCCAGGCCGCCCTTGAGCATGTTGGCATCCTCATAGCCCTCCTTCAGAGCGCCCATGTTGAACACCTCGTCGGGCAGGCCGGACCAATATTGGATGGTGGGAATGTTGTAAATCCCTTGAAAGCGCAGGTTGTGGATGGTGAGGATAGACTTCGCCTTGCCCACAGGGGAATCTTTGAACAGGGTGCGCAGATACACAGGCACCAGGGCCGCCTGCCAGTCGTGACAGTGGACGATGTCGGGAATCCAGTTCATAAAGTTCAGCGCGGCTAGGGCAGCCTTGCTGAAGAAGCAGTATTTGGGAATGTCGTCCACCAGGTTGATATAGGGATTGCCAGAGGAGAAAAACTCTTGGTTGTCGATAAAGTCATACACCACGCCGTCGCAGATGTACTCCATGATGCCCACATAGTAGTTGCGGCCGGTGTTGCCCAGATCCATATAAAATTCGCCCCGGTAAACCATCTTGTCCTGATATTTCTGGGGGATGCAGGCATAGCGGGGCAAAATGACCCGCACGTCGCAGTTGAGACGCACCAGTTCTCTGGGCAGCGCGTACATCACATCGCCCAGACCTCCCGTCTTGACAAAGGGATGGCATTCGGAGCCGATAAAGGCCACACTGCGCCGGGGCAGGTCCGAGAATACCTCCACGGAGACGGGTTCTTCCACGACAGGAGCCGCCTTCACCGGAGCGGGGGCCGCGGGCTTCTCAGCAGGAGCAGCCTTTTTGGAGGCGGTTTCCTCCTTCTTGGGAGCAGGAGCCGCCTTCACCGGAGCGGGGGCCGCGGGCTTCTCAGCAGGAGCAGCCTTTTTGGAGGCGGTTTCCTCCTTCTTGGGAGCAGGAGCCGCCTTCACCGGAGCGGGGGCCGCGGGCTTCTCAGC
>CAJMOH010000006.1 GCA_905215055.1 uncultured bacterium | reverse complement strand
TAGTCGCCGCTCTTAGTTCCCTTGTTCATTTTCGAGCCTCCTTTTCCGTTTCCGCAGGCTGTCCAGCTTGGACTGGAAGGTCACATAGTGGGGCAGCTTCAGGTGGGAGATAAAGCCGTTCATCTCCAGGCAGTCCCCGTGGAGCAGCACAAATTCCATGTCGCTGGTGGGGCTGTCGATGGACAGGGTCAGGGCGTGGTCCAGCACGGACATGGCAATGGCCTTGGTGTCGTTGCGGCCGATCACGCAGCCATAGCCCACGCCAATGCCCTCGCCGCCGGCCCGGGTCCCCATCAGCCCCTCCACCTCGGTGACAAGGATCTCGCCCACATACCAGGCCTCTTCCCCGTCCAGAGGGTAATCCACCTCAATTTCCAGGCTGCCGTAGCGCAGCTCCCCGATGGTGGGATGGGACATGCCAAAGCCCCGAATGTCGCTGTAAGCCAAGCCTGATACAAAGCCGGTGTCCGCCCTGGTAAGCGTCTGAAGAATGGCGCTGCGGGGAGCGGGAAGGGGCAGCTTTTCCATGGTGACGTCGCAGGGCTGGGAGTGGTCCTCTTCCACCTGCTCAATCAGCCCCTCCGCCCGGAGCAAATCCAGCACCCGGGGCGCCTGGTCCGAAAGCTCCGTTGTCTGAGGAACAGGCAGCCCCTCCTCAAACTCCCGGCGCCATTGGTCCAGATCCTCCTCCGTCTCGCCCAGCAGGTCAAAATTCAGCAGCCGGTGAACGTAATCGTAGGTGGGTCCCAGCAGCTGTCCGCCGGGAATGTCCTTGAAGGCGGAACTGATCCGCCTCCGGATGTGCATCTCATCTCCCGACACCGTGTGAGAGGTGTAATTGCGGGACAGGGTGCTGCGGTAAGCCCGCAGCAGGAACACAGCCTCCTCTGGGCTGCCCTCGCACTGTTTGAGGGCCAAGGCGGCGTAATCCGGCGCGTAAAGGCCGGCCTCGGACATAATACGGTCAATCAAAAGGCCCATCCGGTCTCGAAGCACCCCAATATCCACCGGGCGCTCCCCTTTGGAGCGGTACTCCTTCAACAGCTGAATGGAGACCTGGATCGCCTCCTGGCCGCCGGTAACTGCTACATATCCCATCAGCGCTTCCCTCCCATCTTCACCTTGCGGGGGATTCCCATAACCTGGCCCCGGGGAGTGAGAAAATACAGGTCCACCCCGCAGGGAAATTCATGCCCCTGGGCGTCCCGAGCCTCCAGCCAGGCCCGGTATCGCTCTGGCAGTGAGACGGAAATTTCACCGTCCACGCCGGGGCCTGTGAGAGAAAAGGGAGCTCCTCCCTCCAGGGAATCGGCCAGCACAAACAGAGTGGCGCTTTTGTGAGGCTCTGGAAGAGTGCCTGGCTTTGCCTGGGCCAGCGCCTTCCAAGGATCTCCCTGACCGGGGAAAAACAGGTAATCCGCCTCGTCCATCGCCGCGGGAACCCCGTAGGTCTGCTCCCGCAGCTCTTCCTCCAGGGCGGCGTCTCCTTCCACATAAAAGCTCCGCCAGTTGTCCAGCAGCACCATGGCCGCCGCGGTCAAAGAGGCACACCGCCCCTCCAGCTTCTCCACATTTTTCTCAATGGAGAACACCTTGCCAGGCTGGGCGAAGGCGTTCATCAACGCCTTGAACACCTCCTGGCAGTCAAATACCGGGTCGAACCGGCTTTCTGTCATCATATCGCTTGTCCTCCGCTTCTTCTCAATATTCCACGTCCAAGGTACGGAACTGCACGCGCGAGGCGTTGTGCCGGCAGATCTCCCGCTGGGCTTCCTCCTGCTGGCGGGCCTCCTCCTCCTCCAAGGCCTGGCGGACTGCCTCCCACTGAGGCAAGCCTGACCGGCGCAGGGCGTCCAGCACCGCGGCGGAAAAGGCTTTGTCCAGGTCGTCTCCCATCAGCAGGGAGAAGCCCTTTACGCCCTCCAGCTCCACCAGCGCCTCGGAGGCCAGCAGCTCACCCAGATAGAACTCCGCCTTTGCCACGGTTTCCCGCATGCGGACCATCACCAGGGTTTTGGCGGGCTTTCGGATCACGTTCACGCCGTATTGCTCCACCACGGGCTGGGCAAGGATCTTTACCTTGTCCGCCGGGCATTTTTCAATCACCTTTGAAAATCTCCTTGTATCCATAGCGACTCTTATTTGATCCTCCCTTTTCTCTCTTTGATGGCGGTAAAGCCCAGCTCCATGGCGTAGGTGAAGGCCAGCACCAGAGCGATGGCCACAATGGCCTGACCGTAGGCGTAGCGGGTCATGCAGTTGGAGATCACATAGCCGATGCCGCCGGCGCCCACGGTTCCCAGCACGGCCGAGGCCTCGAAGTTGCTCTCGAAGCTGATGGAGGTCCAAGCCAGCATGCCGGTAAAGGCGGAGGGCAGCACGGCGCTGAAAAACACCTTTACCCGGCCGGCGCCCATGGCGCGCAAGGCCTCCAGGGTTTCCTGGGGAACCTCCTCATAGCACTGGGCAAAGCTTCTGGCAAAGAAGGACGTGCTGAAAATGCAGATGCCGATAATGCCCGCCGAGGGTCCAAAGCCCACGCACACCAGGATCAGCAGCACCCAGATGATAGAGGGGATGGCCCGCAAAAAGGTGAGCACCGCGGAAAGCACCGCCGCCACCCACTTGAAGGGGGTCAGGTTTTTGGCCAGAAACACCGCCAAAATCATGCCGCCCACCAGACTGTAAACCGTGGACAGAATCGCCACGGCAATGGACTCGAACAGAGAGGTAAAGGTGACGTCCAGCTGGCTGAGGTCCACCTGGCACAGCTTGCCCACAGCCTCTGGAATCCGAAGGATGCCCTCCCACAGCTGGGTCCAGTCCAGGTCCATAAAGAACAGGGCGGCCACGCCCAGCGCGACGAATGAGACCAGAAACCACTTCAAAGCCCGGTCTCGAGAGGGGTCCTTCACCCGAATACGGCCCTTTCTGTCCCGAAGGAGCAGGCCGTCTTTTCCGGCAGGCTCCTCCACAGCGGCGGCGCCTGTTTGATACACTTCGGTTATATCGGTCATGCCAGCACCTTCTTTCGCAGATAATTGGTCAGCAGGTCCACCAGAATCACAATGACCGCCACCAGCAAAATGACCCCCATCGCGGAATGATACCGGAACTGCTTGATATAGCCCATCATAATCAGGCCGATGCCGCCGCCGCCCACAGCGCCCACCAGGGTGGAGGAGCGGATGTTGACCTCCAGGGAATAGAGCAGCCAGGAGAGAAAGCCGGGCAGAGAGGCGGGGATAATCACCTGGGTGATGATGGAAAGGCGTCCGGCTCCCACCGACTGCAGAGCCTCCAGGCTCTCGCCGCCCACCTCGTCAATGGTCTCGATAAAGGAGCGGATCAAAAAGCCGCAGGTGGTGATGAGCAGCGCCAGGGTTCCCACCACCGTGCCAATGCCAAAGGACATAATCAGCAGGAACGTCCAGATCATACTGGGGATATTCCTCTGCAAAGAGGCAAAGGCACGGATAATTTTTTTCAAGGGCTTCCAAGGGGCAGTGGTGTTAGACCCCAGAAAAGCCAGCGCCAGGGAGATCACCGCCGACACAAGGCTTGCCACCATAGCCATCGCGATGGTTTGAAGCACCCCTACGCCAATGGTTTCCCAATCCGCAATTTTTGGGGGGAGCAGGTCTACAAAGATAAAGCTCCAGAAGTTTTCCATATTGAGGAGAAACTCCACCGGCGTGTACTGCGTTTGCAGGCTGGCCACAAGAAACAGCGCGGCAATAATCAGGAAAGCCAGGGTGGCAGCCCGCTTTTCCTTTTTGGGCGTAAGGGGAATGGCGCGCTTTTTATTCATGAGCTTCCTCCCCCTCCAGCCCCACGGTCAGCTCCTCAATGGGAGCGTCGTAGATGATTTCGATCATGGCGTTGGTCAGCTCCTCCGGAGGGCCGTCAAAAACCACCCGGCCCTGATGGATGCCCACAATGCGATCTCCATAGGTCTTTGCCACGTCCACCTGGTGCAAATTGACAATGCAGCCGATGTTCTGGGAGCGGGCCATCTCCCGAATCTGGTCCATGATGATCTTGGAAGAGCTGGGGTCCAGCGAGGCGATGGGTTCGTCGCACAGCAGCAGGGCAGGGTCCTGCATTAAGGCCCGGGCAATGCCCACCCGCTGCTTCTGGCCGCCGGAAAGCTCCCCGGCCTTTTTGTAGAGCATGTCCTCCAGGCCGATCATCTGGAGAAGCTCCAGGGCCTTTTCCTTGTCCGCCTCAGAATAGCGGCCCATCACGGCATTGGGGGTGGACATGTATCCCAGCCGGCCGTGAAGCACGTTTTGAAACACGGAAAGCCGGTACACCAGGTTAAAGGACTGAAAGATCATCCCAATCCGGCGGCGGATGGCCTTCAGCTCCTTTTCCCGCTTGACCTTGGCCATGTCCGTGCCTTGAAACACAATGCTGCCCTCCGTGGGGTCAATCATCCGGTTGATGCACCGCAGCACAGTGGATTTTCCCGCGCCGCTGGGCCCGATGATGACCACCACCTCCCCAGGCTTGACGGAAAAGCTCACATCCTCCACAGCCCGGGTCTGGCCGTAATATTTCTTTAAATGGGTCAATTCCAACACGTTTTCCATGACGTATGCTCCTCAGTCGGAAAGATTGTAGGTCTCTTTCAGGTCGGCCAGATAGTCGTAATCGCTGTCGGAAATCTCCACAAAGCGTTCCGGCTCCTTGCCTTCCTCGTCACCAAAATATTCGGGGTCGTCGTAGCTTAACAGGAAGTCCTTCACCTTGTCCTTCAGCTCTTGGGGCAGGTCCTTCTGGATGGCGAGAGGCGAGCCGGGGATGTCAGGGGATTCGTGGATGATGCGCAGGTCCTCCTCGTTTACCAAGCCTTCTTCCACCTGGTTTTCATAGACGGAGGAGCCCACCGCGGCGGCGTCCACATTGCCCTGGGCCACCGCCTGGAAAGACCCCTGGTGGGAGCCGGCGAACATGGCGGATTTAAAGAATTTCCCATCGGTGTGCAGGTCGTCAAAGGTGAGGCCCAAGTCCGGGAAAGCGGAGAGGATCTCGTCGGTGGGGATCACATTGCCAGAGGTGGACTCGGGGTCTACAAAGGCGAAGGTTTTGCCCTGCAGGTCTTCCAGAGACTGGATGTCGCTGTCCGCCTGGACCACAATGTAGGATTTGTAGCCGCCCTTGGTACCCACCTGGCCCTGAACCACCAGGCACTCGGCGCCGGCACGTTCTCTGGCGGTGACATAGGAGAACGGCCCCAAATAGGCCAGCTGCGCGTTTCCTGTACGCATGGCCTCCACAGCGGCGCTGTAATCGGTGGCCCGATAGGTGGTGACGGGAACGCCAATGGCCTGGCTCATCTCCTCCGCCATGGTGTCCCGTAGCTGGATGGATTTTTCCGTGTCCTCGCCGGGAATCATCACCATGACAAACTCCTCCAGGCCATAGCCGTTTTCAGCGGTGGCCTGGGCCTCCGCCCCAGAGGTGGTCTGTCCCGCGGCGGAGCATCCGGCAAAGCCTGTCACCGTCAACATGGCGCTGAGCAGCAGCGCTCCCAATTTTCTCGCTTTCATACAAAGTGCCTCCTTTGTTTTGGAATTCTGTGTTTCTCTTTTTTCTTTCGCAACGCCCACATGATAAAAACCTCCTGTAAAGGCGCCAAGGTGGAAAGGTTAAAAGCCAGTTAAAACAGCCGGAAGAGGGTTGTGCTGGAACAGCTCTCGGGGTATAATCCATATCGTAAAAGGGAAAGGAGGCCTTGCCTTGAAAGAAGCAGACGCCGGCTGGGAGGAAATTGCCGACCGGCTGATTCGAGACCTGCAAAACGGGAAATACGTTCCCGGGGACAAGCTGCCCAGCGAAAACAAGCTGGCCGGGGAATTTCAGGTTCCACGGTCCGGCGTGCGAAAGGCTTACAGCCGTCTGAAGGAGCTGGGGTATATCTACTCCTTGCAGGGCTACGGCAGCTTTTTTGCCGGAAAGAAGGAAAAGATTCCCCTGGCCATGGTGGGACGCACCAGCTTTACCCAAAAAATGGAGGAGCTGGGCATTCCCCACGAGTCTCGAAATATCCAGGCAAAACGCATTTCCTACCGCCAGCCCATCTATGAAAGTCTGGGGCTTTCCAAGGAAGAGCCTGTTTGGAAGGTCGCTTTGCTCCGCATTGTGGACGGCGCTCCCGCGGCGGTGTACACCCGCTATCTGCCGGAGAAGCATTTTCCCCGTCTTTCCCAGGAAGCAGGCGGAATTCTCTCCTTCCACAGCTACCTGCGGCAAAACGGCTACACGCAGTTTCACGGGGAAAACTCCCAGATGACCGTGGGCCTGCTCACCCGGCTGGAGCAGGAGGTGCTGGAGTTGCCCGCGGCCTCCACGGGGCTGGTGTTCAGCAGCAAGACCATCCGCGACTCGGACGGGGCTGTGCTTGAGGTATACCGCACGGTTTACCGGGCGGACCGGTTTATCTTTGTCTATTCATAAAGGAGGCTGCCATGGCTGCCACAGTGTTTCCCGACGGGGTACCCTGCGTACTGAAGGAGGAATTTGACCTCTCCTTTCTCCGCCGGTGGGGAAGGGTCTTTCGCGTATTGGACCAGCAGGATTCCGGCAACCTTTGCTTTGGTCTGGAGCAAGGGGACCGCCGGTACTTTTTGAAGCTCGCCGGGGCCAAGCCCCTTCGCTACCACGGAGAGCCGGAACGGGCGGTAGAGCTGCTGAAGGCCTCCGCCGCGGTGTATGAGGACCTGGCTCACCCCGTTTTGCTGCCCCTGCTGTGGGAGGGACCTGCCGGGGACGGCTACGCCCTGCTTTTCCCCTGGACAGACGCCCTCTGCATGGGCAAGCAATATGCCACCCGGGAACGGTTTTTGTCCCTGCCCCTGGAGCGGAAACTGGGCATCTTTCAAAAGGTGCTGGAATTTCACCGCCACGCCGCCAAGCAGGGATATGTGTCCGTGGATTTTTACGACGGCTGCGTGCTGTATGAAGAATCAACGGACCGCACACTTCTCTGCGATGTGGACGCCTATCACAAAATGCCCTTCGCGAATCCGGTGGGAAAAATGTGGGGCTCCACCCGCTTTATGGCCCCAGAGGAGTTTCAAAAGGGAGCTCCCATTGATGAGACCACCATGGTGTTCACCATGGGTTCCTTTGCCTTTGAGCTGTTCGCTCCAGAAGGAAGGGAGCTTTCAGTCTGGCCTCTGTCTCAAAGCGCTTGGGAATGTGGAAAAAAGGCCATCTCCCCCCGGCGGGAAAGCCGCTTTCTAAACTTGGAACGCTTTGCCCAGGCCTGGGAGAAGTCGCTGGCTTTCCCAAACGGCTGATTCCTTCGAATTTTTTCTGACTCACGGCAAGAGGCTGCCCGCGGCCTCTTACTTTTTTTGCGCGCGGTCCTTCCACAAGGCACGGGCGGCGTTTTCCTCCATAAAAATTTTTTCTCCGGGAAAAGGCTCTGAAAGGGCGGTTTTCCCAAAAGGTATCCAGCTGGTAACTGTCCATTAGTTTCCATATGATTCCTACGGTACAAATTTGTGCTTACTTTACAAACAGGCCCTTCCGCCGTATAATGCAGTCAAGAGCTGAGGGAACCGGCCGGACCGAGGCTGAAGAAAAACAACGCTGCGTCTCACTATTTGAATTGGAGGAATTTTATCATGAAACTTGCCGTTGTATGCGCCAATGGAAAAGCTGGAAAACTGATTGTCAAGGAAGCTGTCAGCCGCGGTCTGGACGTAACCGCCGTGGTTCGGGAGGAAAACCAGACTGCCGCCCAAAAGGTGCTGAAAAAGGACCTGTTTGACCTGACCGCCGCTGATCTGGCAGGCTTTGACGTGGTCATCGACGCCTTTGGCGCCTGGACCGAGGACACCCTGCCCCAGCACAGCACCTCTCTCAAGCACCTGTGCGACATTCTCTCCGGCACAGACACCCGCCTGCTGGTGGTGGGCGGCGCAGGCAGCCTGTATGTAAACCCGGAGCACACGGCTTGTGTGGCGGACGGCCCTGACTTCCCCGACGCGTTCAAGCCTCTGGCAGCGGCTATGGCCCAGGCTCTTGCCCAGCTGCGGAACCGTTCCGACGTGAAGTGGACGTACCTGAGTCCCGCCGGGGATTTCCAGGCGGAGGGGCAGCGCACCGGAAAGTACATTCTGGGCGGCGAGGAGCTGACACTCAACGCTCAGGGCGAGAGCATCATCAGCTATGCCGACTACGCCATCGCCATGATGGACGAGGCCGAAAAGGGAAATCACATTCAACAGCGCATCAGTGTGGTGCGGAAATAATTCCATGAAAAAAAGGCTGCTGCGCCATGCAGTGGCCCTTTTTTTGAAGGGTCAGTTACCAAAAAGTGCGTACTTCACAGCCGGCGGAAACCGCGGTACAATGACAGCGACAGAAAGGAAGGGGTCTTTATGACACAAGCCCAGCGGCGCGTCTATTTGATTCAGGAGCTGCTGAAGGAGCAGCCCACATACCGGGAACTGGAGATTCCCCAGGGGGAAACAGAACAGCGTCAGCTGCTCCGCTCCCTGTGCAACCTGCGGGCGCCCCAGCCCATCAGCCAGGAATTTCTTCGGATTCAGGACCAATACCTGCAAACGGAGCGGGACCAGCGGGGCATTGTGGACAGCGAGAAGCTGTCCTCCATTCCCGGAAACCCGCAGCTGGTTCTCTGGCAGGGAGACATCACCACCCTGAAGGCGGACGCCATTGTAAACGCCGCCAACAGCGCCCTGCTGGGCTGTTTCCACCCCCTGCACGGCTGCATTGACAACATCATCCACACCCGCAGCGGCGTTCAGCTGCGGCTTTTGTGCCACCGCATCATGGAGGCTCAGGGCCATGAGGAGCCCGCAGGACGGGCAAAGCTCACGCCTGCCTTCAATCTGCCCAGCAAATACATTCTGCACACGGTAGGCCCCATTGTTTACGGCTCTCTGACGGACGAGGACTGCCAGGCTCTCACCTCCTGTTACCGCTCCTGCTTGGAGCTGGCTGTGGAAAACGGCTGCCGGAGCATCGCCTTCTGCTGCATTTCCACCGGGGAATTTCACTTTCCCAATGAAAAGGCCGCTGAGATTGCGGTTCAAACGGTGACATCCTTTTTGACTGCACAGAAGCCGGACATTCGGGTTATTTTCAATGTGTTTAAGGATGTGGACCTGCACATGTATCAACAGCTCCTGGAGGGATTCCCATGCTGAAAACAACTTCGCAAGCAGAACAGAAGCTTTCCGCCTTTCAGGAAATGATCCGCCAGGCGGACACCCTTCTAATCGGCGCGGGGGCCGGACTTTCCACCTCCGCTGGCTTTCTCTACAGCGGAGAGCGCTTTCACCGCTATTTTGCCGACTTTGAGGAAAGGTACGGCTTCCACGACATGTATTCCGGCGGCTTTTTCCCCTTTCCCACTTTGGAGGAGCGCTGGGCCTACTGGAGCCGATTTGTTTTCCTCAACCGCTACTGCGACCCACCCAAGCCCGTCTATCCGGCCCTGTTGAAGCTGGTCCAGGACAAGGAATATTTTGTCCTCACCACCAACGTGGACCACTGCTTTCAAAAGGCCGGCTTTGACAGGCGCCGCCTGTTCTACACCCAGGGAGATTACGGCCTGTGGCAGTGCTCCAAGCCCTGCCACGACAAAACCTATGACAACGAGGACCAGGTTCTCCAAATGGTGGAGGCCCAGGGGTTTCAAATAACAGACCAGGGGCTGAAGCTGCCTGCTGGAGTTCGTCCCAGGATGTCCGTTCCCACGGAGCTGGTTCCCCATTGCCCAAAATGCGGCGCGCCCATGTCCATGAATCTTCGGGCGGACAACACCTTTGTGCAGGACAATGGATGGTATGCCGCCGCGGGGCGCTATGACGATTTTGTCCGGCGGCACGAGGATACGCCTGTTCTCTATTTAGAGCTGGGCGTGGGCTTGAACACCCCGGGAATCATCAAGTACAACTTCTGGCAGCAGGTGTATCAAAACCAAAAGGCCCAGTATGTCTGCGTCAACAAAGGGCAGTCCTACGCGCCCCAGGAGCTTGCCGGACGCAGCCTCTGCCTGAACGGGGACGCCGCCGGGCTGCTGCTGGGCGGAATGCTGGCATAAAATTCCACCCCCGCCCTCTATCTATAAAACAAGCCCCGCTGGACCGCCTTCCCGGCTCCTGCTATCCGCGCGCCAGAGGGCAGGGGCCTGGAGAAGATTTCGGCGTTAAGAAAAACTTAACAAAAAGTTGATAGATTTTGACGCTTTACCATGCTATAATCTTCTCAGACCTTTACTGAAGGGGGTGCGCGCCATGGCTGCGCCAACCATCTGGTCCCGCCAGCAGGCGGACCCCACATCCACTTGCAAACCAAAACAGCCGTCCTTTGCGGAGCCGGCGCCCCTGCGCGCCAGCTTCCGGTAAAAGGCGGCTGTTTTTTGTTTCCAGGAAAGGAGCGAACACACTATGATCCCTTGCCAAGCCACCTGCGGCCGCTATTGCGAAGGCTGCCACAAAAACTGCGCCAAGTGGAAGCTTCTCCAGGCCAAAAACCGTCAGGAACGTCAAAGGAAAAAGGACTATCTGCACTATTACAACCAGCTGAACAGCGTGGTGCTCCGCCAATTTCTAAGCATGCAGCCTCACGCCTATTACCGCTGAGTCTTACTATATTCCATAAAAAAGCGCCTCTCCCGCGGATGGGAGGGGCGCTTTTCTTGTTTTTCTCGATTTTAAGACGAAACGGCGCTGAGAGCCGCCACAATCTCATCGGTTTTCATGCCTCGGGACCCCTTGACCAGTACGGCGTCTCCGGGGCGCAGGGCATCCCGCAAAAAGGCGGCGGCCTCTTGATTGGTGGCAAACCAACGGGCGCCTTCTCCATAGCCCGCGGCGATCTCCCTGGAGAGAGGACCTACTGCCACCAGCAGCTCCACACCGCGCTCCCTGGCGTACTGTCCCACCTGATAGTGGCCCTGCTGGGAAAAATCTCCCAGCTCCAGCATATCGGCCAACACAGCCGCCCGCTTGCCCGTCACCGGACGGGTGGAAAGCACGTCAATGGCGCTGCGCATAGAGTCCGGGCTGGCGTTATAGCTGTCGTCAATGATAAGCAGGCCGTTGGCCTCCACCATCTGCTGGCGCATGGCAGGCGCCTTATAGGCGGAAATTGCCCGGACCACATCCCCGGCAGGCACACCCAGATATCGGGCCACGGCCATGGCGCACAGAGCATTGCGGACGTTGTGCTCTCCCGCGGCGGGAACAAACAGCTCGGTCCGCTCTCCGGCAGGGGACTGGCAGGTGAAAAAGGTGCCTTTATCCGCCTCGTTCAGCCCAAAGGCTCTCCAGTCGCAGGTGGGACCCAGGCCAAAGGTGACCACCCGGCTGCCCATGGTTTCCTTCAGGGTGGGCAGCAAGTCGTCGTCCCCGTTGACAAACAGGGCGCCGTCTGGGGGCAGATAGTCGGCAATGCGGGCCTTTTCCGCCAAGATATTCTCCCGGGTTTTCATAAACTCAATGTGAGAAACGCCGATGTTGGTCATCACCGCGCAGGTGGGCTTTACCACCCCGGCAATGCGGGCCATCTCACCGGGCATGCTGACGCCCATCTCCACCACGGCGGCCGTGTGATCCTTCCGCAAGCCGCACACGGTGATGGGTACCCCCACCTGGCTGTTCTGGTTCCCAGCGGTTTTCAGCACCCGGAATTGGGCGGAAAGAGCCTGGGCCACCATTTCCTTGGCGGTGGTTTTCCCCACGCTGCCGGTAATTCCCACAATGGGAATGGCAAACTGGTCCCGGTACCAGGCAGCGGCCCTTTGCAGGGCCTCCCGGCAGTCCTTTACCAGCACCAGGGGCTTTTCCCCCAGGGGGATTTCGTGGTCGGTGAAGGCGGCGGCGGCAGGTCCCTCCAGCACGGCGGGTATGTAGCTGTGACCATCTGCCCGCTCGCCCCGAATGGGCACAAACATGGCGCCGGCCTTGGCCTCCCGGCTGTCGGTGATAAAGGAGGTAATCACCGTGTTCTCGTCCCCGCAGAGAAGCTTTCCCTCCGCGGCGGCTGCAATGTCAGACACTTTTACTCGCATAAGTCACTCCAGTGGCGTTATTTGTTGGTCAAAGGGGAGGCTCCTCTCAGGCCAGGGACCCCATGGGGTCCCAAGGCTCCAGCTGGATAGGCTCCTGAGCCAGCTCCTCCACCTGCTGGGCGGTCAGATATTTCTTGTTTACCACCACCTGATAGGTGTACTCGGTGAACCAATCGTCGCTCATCACATAATAGCCGTCCACGCCGGCGTCCTTGCCCCAGCTGTTTTCCACTCTCCAGCGCAGGGGACGGCCGTTTTCGTCCAGCTCCACGCCCTGGAACACCATGGCATGGGTCATCAGGCTTTCGCCGTAGTCCAAGCGCTGAGCCTTGGTCATGGGGAACTCCGTGCCGAACAGATCGCCGACCTTGACAGCCTCCAAATCCATAACGCCGCCCTCCCGCAGAGAGCATTGGCCCACGTCGCAGCCAAACCACACGGGCTGGCCGTCCTTCATCTGGGCAATGGCCGCGGCCTTCAGGTCCTCTACCGGCAGGTTTAAATACTTGACGGGCCGGCCCTCTACCACGTTGCCCAGCAGCTTGACGGTGTAGGTCTTGTGATAGGGCTTGTCGGCGGTGGGGGCGTTGATCAGGCTCACATAGTCGGACAGGCTCCACCCCACATACTTCTCGAAGAACTCCTTGCCGGTCAGCCCCTCGTGGCGGATAAAGCGCTTATCCTTGTCACGCACCTCCAGGGTGAAGGTGCGGGGAGGCTTGCCCAGGCACACGCAGAGCATGTTGTACACGGTTTCCAGCATGGCGTCCTTCTGCTGGCGCAGCTCTTCCATAGTCTGGCCCTGCTGATAGCCGGTACGCAGAGTGCAGGCAAACTCCCGAAGCTTGCGGGTCATATAGCCCACCATCTCCCGGGTGGAGGAAGAGCAGGCTGTCTCCGGCATGGCATCCTTGGGGACCACGCCGTACTTCTCGATCAGGTTGCAGAACATATCCCACTGTCCCCCATCGTTGAGGGGCATGGACAGCAGGTGGGCGATTACCCGGCCATTGACAGGCTCCTCCAGCGTGCCCAGAATGCTTTCCAGGAAATAGTTGGCCTTTTCCAGCTTGTCGTAAAACAGGGTGTAGTTTTGGGACAGCTCAAAAGTATTCAGATTCAGCTTCTTCATAATGGCGAAGCGCATGGTGTTCAGGGCGGCGAACATCCAGCACCGTCCGCTCTGCTTCTGGTTGGTAACGCTGCCCTGCTCCAGAGAAATGGAGAATTGATGGCGGTCCCGGCGGTAGACCTCCTGGTTGGTGGCGGCTTTCACCAGACCGTTGGTGGTGACAGCCCGCATGGCCACCTGGTTGGCCCGGTCGGCGTCGAAGGCCTTTTCATAGGCCTCCAGCTGTTCCAGCGTGAGATTCTTTTCCAATGCGATCACATTCCTTTCTTTTTTTACAAAAGCTGCCTACTACTATTTTAAAGAAGTACGCCTCCTGTCTGCCTCACCCTTGCGGGATTTTCCCCAGCTCCTCCAAAAGCTCCCGGATGACCACCCGCTCGTCAAAGGGATATTTTTTGCCCTGGATCTCCTGGTAATCCTCGTGGCCCTTTCCAGCCAGCACGATGATGTCCCCCTCCTGGGCGTTTTCCAGGCACCAGCGGATGGCCTGGCGCCGGTCGGGAATCTCGATATAGCTGCCCTGGGTTTTGGCCATGCCGGTTTTGATGTCGGCGATGATGTCATGTACATCCTCAAACCGGGAATTGTCCGCGGTAATCACGGACAGGTCCGCCATATTGCCGCAGACCTCCCCCATTTCATAGCGGCGCACCTTGGGCCGGTTGCCGCCCGCCCCAAACAGGCAGATCAGCCGCTTGGGATGGTATTCCCGCAGGGTGGAGAGGATGTTCTCCATGCTCACGGCGTTGTGGGCGTAATCCAATAATAAGGTATAGTTGCCGGGAACAGGGACCGGCTCTACCCGGCCCTTGACCTTCACCGTGGCAAGGCCCTGCCGCATGGCCGTCTGGGGGATGCCCAGCTCGTGGCAGGCGCCAATGGCCGCCAGGGCGTTATAGGCGTTGAAACGGCCGGGAATATCCACCTCGGCGGTGAAGCTCTCCTCCCCGGACACGTCGAAGGCAATGCCCAAAAAGCCGGGCCTGTTCAGGTGGCGGCAATTTGCCCCCCGCAGGTCCGCCGGCTTTTCAAAGCCGTAGGTTTTCACCTGGCAGGTGTGGCCCTGGAGGATTCCCTCCACGCTGGGGTCGTCGGCATTGAGCACACCCACCCCGCACAGGGAGAACAGCTTTGCCTTGCTCTCCAGATACTCCTGCATATCTTTGTGCTCCACTCCGCCGATGTGATCCTCGGAAAAGTTGGTGAACACTCCCACTGTAAAGGGGAACCCATAGACACGCAGATCCTTCAGGCCAATGGAGGAGGCCTCCATCACGCAATAGTCGCAGCCAGCGTCCGCCATGCGGCGCAAATACATTTGTATATCATAGCTCATGGGGGTGGTGTTGTCTGTCTGGATCAGCTCCTCCCCAATCAGCACCCCAATGGTGCCGATGACCCCGGTTTTGTGTCCGGCGGCTTCCAGGATAGAGCGGATCATATAGGCAGTGGTGGTTTTCCCCTTGGTGCCTGTCACCCCGATGACAGAGATGTCCCCCTCCGCCGGGTTCCCAAAAAAGGCCGCGCTCATCAGAGCCAGGGCCTTGCGGGTGTCCGGCACCAGAATCACCTGGGCGCCGGGGGCCTCTACCGGCTCCTCCGCCACCACCACCGCGGCGCCTGCCTGAACGGCGCCCGCCGCGTACCTGTGACCGTCTGAGGAGGAACCCCGCATGCACACAAAGGCGCAGCCGGGTTTTGCCCTTCGGGAATCGTATACAATATCGGATATTTCCACGTCTGCAAAGCCCTGAACAATGCCCAGCGGGGCCAACAAACAGGCCAGTTTCATCAAAAGCACTTCCTTTCCCGGGAAAGACGCCGCCGCCTTCCCTGTAAAAGCATGAAATTATCATACTCTTTTACTAAGTTCTTGTCAATAAAAACGCGGGTTTCTGCCGGATTGGTAGAGGATTTTACACTTTACTTAGATTTTACATTTACCCCCTCTCGCACTTTACATTTGCTGTATATCATGTATGCCGTAAGGTAAGGAAAAGGACATACCAAACAAAACCAAAAGGAAGGTCATTACTATGAAAAAAGTTCTTTCGACAATTCTTGCGCTTACCCTGTGCGCCTCTATGCTGGCCGGCTGCGGCGGCAACGGCGGCTCCTCTTCTTCCGCTTCTGAAAGCTCCGCCTCCGAGTCCAGCGCTTCTGAGAGCAGCACCTCTTCCGCCGCGGAAGAGAGCTCTGAAGCCAGCAGCGAAGCCTCCGCTGAGGGTACCTCCGCTTCCGGCCCCATCACCGTGGTCTCCCGTGAGGACGGCTCCGGTACCCGCGGCGCCTTTGTGGAGCTGATCGGCGTTGTGGACGAGGAAGACAACGACATGACCACCGTGGACGCCACCATTTCCAACTCCACCGAGGTTGTGATTCAGACCGTGGCCGGCAACACCGGCGCCATTGGTTACATCTCCCTGGGTTCTCTGGACGACACCGTGAAGGGCGTGAACATTGACGGCGTGGAGCCCACCGCCGAGAACATTGAAAACGGCACCTACACTGTGTCCCGTCCCTTCAACGTGGCCACCAAGGGCGAGCTGACCAACGAGGCCGCTCAGGATTTCATGAACTACATCATGAGCGAAGAGGGCCAGGCCATTGTGGCTGAGGACTACATCCCCGTGGCTGATGTGGAGCCCTTTGAGAGCAACGGCGCTTCCGGCTCTGTCACCGTGTCCGGCTCCTCCTCCGTTTCTCCCCTGATGCAGAAGCTGATTGAGGGCTACAACACCGTGAACCCCAATGTTTCCATTGAACTCCAGACCTCTGACTCCACCACCGGCATGACCGACGCCATCAACGGCATGAGCGATATCGGCATGGCCTCTCGTGAGCTGAAGCAGGAGGAGCTGGACGCCGGCCTGGTGAACACCGTTATCGCCACCGACGGCATCGCCATCATCGTCAACAATGAGTCCCCCATCACCGACCTGACCACCGAGCAGGTTCGGGACATCTACCTGGGCAACATCACCGACTGGTCCGAGCTGGGCTAAATTTCCGTCAGTCACGGAACACACAAAAGGGCTGTAAGCGTTACAGCCCTTTTTCTTTAGGAGGGCAGTGAATAACTTATGAATGGAAAAGCAAAAGAACACCGGGGCGGACAGCTCCGCGAAAAAGTGATGCAGGTGGTCTTTTTGATCGCCGCCTGCATCTCCATCCTGGCCGTGGCGCTGATCTGTATCTATCTGTTCGCAAACGGCCTGCCGGCCATCGCCAAAATCGGCCCCTTTGAGTTTTTGCTGGGTACCGACTGGCGGCCCAACGCCGACCACTACGGCATCTTCCCCATGATTATCGGCAGCATTTACGTCACCGCCGGAGCCATTATTGTGGGCGTGCCTCTGGGACTGCTGGCCGCCATCTATATGGCGAAGTTCTGTCCCGCTCCCCTGTACAAGATTTTGAAGCCTGCGGTGGACCTGCTGGCGGGCATTCCCTCCATCGTGTACGGCTTCTTTGGCCTGATGGTGATTGTGCCTCTGGTACAGGACCTGTTCGGTGCTCCCAGCGGCCAGAATATGCTGACCGCCTCCATCCTTTTGGGCATTATGATCCTTCCCACCATTATCAGCGTTTCGGAAAGCTCCATCCGCGCTGTGCCTGACAGCTATTACGAGGGCGCCCTGGCCTTGGGCGCCAGCCACGAGCGCAGCGTGTTCTTTGTCACCGTGCCCGCCGCCAAAAGCGGCATTATGGCGGGCATCATTCTGGGCGTGGGCCGGGCCATTGGCGAGACCATGGCTGTGATTATGATTGCCGGCAACCAGCCCCGTATTCCCGACAGTCTGCTGGAGGGTGTTCGCACCCTCACCGGCAACATCGTTATGGAAATGGGCTATGCCCAGGGCCTGCACCGGGAGGCCCTCATCGCCACCGGCGTGGTGCTGTTCGTGTTTATTCTCATCATTAACCTGCTGTTTTCCATCCTCAAGAGAAAGGAGAGCAAAGCGTGAGCGATATGGCTGAAAATATGAAACAAGCGAAATCCGCACAGGACATTGTGGCTGTAAACAAGCCCACCCTTCAGCAAGCAGTCAAGCAGTACAAGAAGTCTCCCTTCTCTCTGTTTTTGCGGGTGATTGTCACCCTGGCCGCTGTCATCACCGTGGCGGTGCTGCTGTTTTTGGTAGCTTACATCGTCATTATGGGCGTGCCAAACCTGAAGCCCGCCCTGTTTTCTCTGGAGTACACCAGTGAAAACGCCTCTATGCTGCCCGCCCTGATTAACACGGTGATTATGACGGTGATGTCCCTGGTTGTGGCGGTGCCTGTGGGTATCTTCTCCGCCATCTACCTGGTGGAATACGCCAAGCGGGGCAACAAGCTGGTGGGCGTGGTGCGCATCACCGCCGAGACGCTTTCCGGCATTCCCTCCATTGTGTACGGCCTGTTTGGCTACCTGTTCTTCGGCGTCAGCCTGGGCTGGAGCTATTCCATGATTGGCGGCGCGTTGACCATGTCCATCATGATCCTGCCCCTGATTATGCGTACCACAGAGGAGGCCCTGATGAGCGTGCCGGATTCCTTCCGGGAAGGCAGCTTCGGCCTGGGCGCCGGAAAGCTGCGCACCGTGTTCCGCATCATTCTGCCCAGCGCCATGCCGGGCATTCTGTCCGGCGTCATTTTGGGCATTGGCCGCATTGTAGGCGAGACTGCCGCCCTGATGTTCACCTCTGGCACAGTGGCCCAGGTGGCCGTCAATCCCATGGATTCCGGCCGGACCCTGGCGGTACACATGTACAACCTGTTAAACGAGGGCCTGGCCCGCGAGGCCGCCTATGCCACAGCGGTCATCCTGCTGATTCTGGTGGTGGGCATCAACGCGTTGTCCTCCTTTGTGGCCAAAAAATTCAGCAAGGCGTAACAGTTTGGGAAAACCTGGGAGCGGCCCCTTCATATATATGCGCGCCGCCCCGCGATGAACTAAAAGGATTGGATGGTTTCTTCTTATGGATAAAATTACGGTTAAAAACCTGGACCTTTACTACGGCGACTTCAAAGCCCTGAAAACAGTAAACATGAACATCGCTCCCAACGAGGTCACCGCCTTTATCGGTCCCTCTGGCTGCGGCAAATCCACCCTTTTGAAGTCCTTAAACCGCATGAACGATCTGGTGGAGGGCTGCAAGATCACCGGCGAGATTCTTCTGGACGGAGAGGACATTTACGGCAACATCGACGTCAACCAGCTGCGCAAGCGGGTGGGCATGGTGTTCCAGAAGCCCAATCCCTTCCCCATGAGCGTGTACGACAACATCGCCTATGGCCCCCGCACCCACGGCATCCGCTCCAAGGTGAAGCTGGACGAGATTGTGGAGAAATCCCTGCGGGGCGCGGCCATCTGGGACGAGCTGAAGGACCGGCTGAAGAAAAGCGCCCTGGGACTTTCCGGCGGCCAGCAGCAGCGGCTGTGCATCGCCCGGGCCTTGGCCGTGGAGCCGGAGGTGCTGCTGATGGACGAGCCCACCTCCGCCCTGGACCCCATCTCCACCTCCAAGATTGAGGACCTTGCAATGGAGCTGAAATCGGATTATACTATCGTTATTGTGACGCATAATATGCAGCAGGCCGCGCGTATCTCTGACAAGACAGCCTTTTTCCTGCTGGGCGAGCTGGTGGAGTTTGGCCCCACCGAGCAGGTGTTCTCCATGCCCAAGGATAAGCGCACCGAAGACTACATCACCGGCCGCTTTGGTTAATTTCTTTAAGGAAAGGAACTAGGACGACATGAGAACTAAATTCGATGAACAGCTGGAACAGCTCAATGTGGCGCTGATTACCACCGGCGCTCTCTGCGAGGACGCCATCTCCACCGCGGCCAAGGCTCTTTTGGAGAACGACATGGAGCTGGCCAAAAAGGTGAAGCCCATCGAGCTGGAGATTGACCAGAAAGAACGGGAGATTGAAAACCTGTGCATGCGGCTGCTTTTGCAGCAGCAGCCGGTGGCCGGAGACCTGCGGCAGATCTCCTCCGCCCTGAAAATGATTACCGACCTGGAGCGCATTGGCGACCAGACCTCGGACATTGCGGAGCTGCTGCCCTATCTGCAAAACGGGGACATCACCTTCAGCAAGGTGCATATCAAGGAGATGGCCGAGGCCACCATTAAGATGGTGACAGACTCCATCGATTCCTTTGTCCGGCAGGACCTGCCTCTGGCCCACCAGGTGATGGAGTATGACAACGTGGTGGACGACCTGTTTAACAAAGTGAAAACCGAACTGATCCACCTGATTGGAGAAAACCGGGAAAGCGGCGAATTCTGCATCGACCTGCTGATGGTGGCCAAATATTTCGAGCGCATTGGCGACCACGCGGTGAATGTGGCCGAGTGGGTGCAGTATTCCCTGACCGGCAAAAAGGAAAGCGCCTGAGCCTGCCCGGACCGGGAAATCCCCCAGAGAGGGGAACCCGCAAAACCGGCGCAAGGCCCTTGCGCGCGGCTCTGAGATCCCTGTGAGAAAGGACGGTCCGGCCCCCTGTTTGGGACCGGGAATGAATATGATCTATTTTTTAGAGGACGACAACAGCATCCGGGAGCTGGTGGTATACACCATGAATTCCACCGGCTTTGAGGCGGTGGGCTTTGGAAAGCCTGCCGAGTTTTGGGCCGCCATGGAAAAGGAGGTTCCCAGTCTGGTGCTTTTGGACATTATGCTGCCCGAGGAGGACGGCCTTTCCATTTTGAAAAAGCTGCGGGCCAACCCGGCCACAAAAAAGCTGCCGGTGATGATGCTCACCGCCAAGGACAGCGAGTACGACAAGGTGCTGGGGCTGGACAGCGGCGCTGACGACTATGTTCCCAAGCCCTTTGGCATGATGGAGCTGATGGCCCGGATTAAGGCCCTGCTGCGCCGCACCGGATCCCAGGAGCCGGAGGAACGGGAATATATCCTGGGCAAGCTGTATGTGTCTCCCTCCCGCCACCTGGTCAAAGTGGACGGCAAGGAGGTTTCCCTGACCCTGAAGGAATTTGAGCTGCTGTGCTTTCTGCTGGAAAACGACGGCATGGTTCTTACCCGGGATAAGATTCTGGCCCGGATTTGGGGCTATGACTTTGACGGCGAAACCCGCACCGTGGACGTTCATGTGCGCACCCTGCGTCAAAAGCTGGGCGAGTGCGGCTCTCTCATTGAGACTGTGCGGGGCGTGGGCTATAAAATTGACCGGCGGGACTGATCCCCAGGCCAAGAAAGGAATTGACCACCTGTGAGAAAGAAAATCTTTAAAAACATGTGCCTTCTGGCGCTGGTGACCATCCTCCTCTCTTCCCTGCTGGTCACTGTTGTCTATTACGTCAGCTCCGACAGCCGGATGAAAACCGAGGTTCGGGAGGAGGCCCGGTTTCTGCGGGGCGCCGTGGAGCTTTCTGGGGAGGAGTACCTGGAAACGGTAGAATCCACCCCCAACCGCATTACACTGATTGACACCGACGGCACGGTGCTTTTTGACAACCAGGCGGACTCCTCCACCATGGAAAACCATGCCAACCGGCAGGAAATCCAGCAGGCCTCCGTCTCTGGCGCCGGCGAGGTCACCCGCATGTCCGACACCCTTTCGGAGCAGACCTTTTACTACGCGGTGAAGCTTCAGAACGGGCAGATTCTGCGGATTGCCGCCCAGACGGACACTGTGTTCGCCGCGGTGCTGGACGTTTTGCCCTGGATTATCGGGGTGGCGGTGCTGGTGGCCGTCATCACGGTGATTTTCTCCAACTTCCTGACAAAGAAGATTGTGGCTCCCATCAACCAGCTGGATTTGGACCATCCGGCGGACAACGAGATCTACGACGAGCTTTCTCCCCTGCTGGGGAAGATCAACCGCCAAAACGAGGTGATTGCCCAGCAGATGCGGTCCTTAAAGGAAAAGCAGGAGGAGTTCACCTCCATCACGGAAAACATGAGCGAGGGCTTCCTGGTGCTGGACAGCAACACGGACATTCTCTCCTACAACACCAGCGCCCTGCGGCTTCTGGGCGCTGACGCCGCCCCCGCGGAAAGCCATGAAAGCGCTTTGGCCTTAAACCGCAGCGCTGGATTCCGCAGCGCGGTGGACGCCGCTCTTTCCGGCACCCGAAGCGAGCAGCTGGTCCGCCAGGGGGGCCGGTGCTGCCAGGTGATGGCCAACCCGGTCCTGCGGGACGGCGAGGTGGAGGGCGCTGTGGTGGTGATTCTTGACATCACCGAGCGGGAAGAGCGGGAAAACCTGCGGCGGGAATTTACCGCCAACGTGTCCCACGAGCTGAAAACACCCCTGACCTCCATCTCCGGCTTCGCGGAGATTATACAAAACGGCATTGTCAAGCCGGAGGACATTCCCCGCTTTGCCGGAAACATCTATGTGGAATCCCAGCGGCTGATCTCTCTGGTGGACGACATTCTCAACCTGTCCCGGCTGGACGAGGCAGATGTCCAGCTGGAGCGGGAGGAGTTTGACCTGTCCGAGCTTGCCAGGGACGTGGCCAACCGCCTAAAGCCCGCCGCCAAGAAAAACGGCGTGGTGATTACCACCTTTGGCGACAAGTCCATGATTAACGGTGTGAAGAGCATTGTGGACGAGATGGTTTACAACCTGGTGGACAACGCGGTGAAGTACAACAAGCACAACGGCCGCGTGACTGTGGCGGTGGAAAAGCTGCCGGAGGGTACCTCCCTGATGGTGTCGGATACAGGCATCGGCATTCCCCAGGCGGACATGGACCGGGTGTTTGAGCGCTTTTACCGGGTGGACAAGAGCCACTCCAAGGAGATTGGCGGCACCGGTCTGGGGCTGTCCATTGTCAAGCACGGAGCGGCCTTCCACAACGCCAAGGTCAGCCTGCAAAGCACCGAAGGAGAAGGCACCACGGTGCGCCTTCTCTTCCCTAACTGATTACAAGTTCTTCTCTGAAATATTTCCCCGAAAGGAAAGGGCCTCCCAGCCGGGAGGCCCTTTCCTTGTGGCGGAGGTCAATTCAAAAACAGGCAAAAGGGATGGCCCTTTGTGTCAAAGAACACCGTGACGCCCTCCAAAAACTGCTGGGGGGATTTTACCGCCCCGCAAGCGAGGGCATGGGCTTCGGCCTCCCTCAGATCATCCACCTGAAAGTCCAGGTGAAGCATCTTCCCAGGCTGACCCGGCTCCTCGGGCCAAACAGGGCGGACGTAGTCCTCCTCTGTCTGAAAGGACAGGCCCGTGCCTCCCTGGGGGTCCCGCATAAGCACCCAGTCCGGCTCCTCCAGAGTGATGGGCCAGCCCAGAAGTCTGGAATAGAAGTCAGCGGCCCGGTGGGCGTTTTCACAGTCCACCACCACCGTGCGAAGGCAGATTTCCATAAGCGCTTCCTCCTTTTTTCTTTCCTGTCTCCGGCCTGCCGGCAGGGATCGCTTCTTTTTCAAAGGCTGCTGGTCACCCACAGTCCCACGCTGATAAAGTACAGCGCAGCCCAGTACAGGACCATAATGGGCTTCTGCCATTTGTCGTCCCAGTGAGAGAGCTGGTTTTTCGCCACCAGCATGTCGGAGATATAGAACAGCACCGTGCCCAAGGCCACGGGCCACCACCGCAGATTGCTAAAAAGCATGTGGGGCACTGCCAAGGCCAGACTGCCTCCCAGCAGGGCAGGGTACAGCAGGAAGGGCACTGTCAGCTTGCCCAGGGTGGGCAGCTCCTTGCGGAACAGGATGGCGGTGAGGATGTACACGGCTATCCACAAAACCAGGCTGATCTTCATATGGGCGACCTGGCCCCACAGCCAGAGGATTAAGCACACATGGGCCGCGCCAAACACCAGCATCCCGGGGACAAAGGAAATCTCCAGCAGGGCGTCGGCAATGGTACACAGCACAAAAAACCAGAACACCCAGAGAATCTCCAGCACCCCGCCCTGGGAGGCAAAGGCAAAGGCCGCGCTGCCCACCGCCAGAAAGCTTCCCGCGCACTTGGCCACCAGGCTCTCTTTCATCTTCCCGGCGGAACGCAAAAAGAAGTACAGGGCAAACTGAGCCGCCCACAGGGGAAGAGCAAAGGCGGAATAGGTGAGTAAGGTCATGGAGAACACCTCCTTGTAAGAACAGTATACCTGTCTTTTCAAGAAATGACAATAAAAATTTTCTTTTCAAATTGTTTTTTATGCTGTATGCTAAGAGAAGATCAACAGGTTTTTTGTAACGAAACCGGGAGCAGGGAGTCCCATAGATGGAGAGGGGTGAGGAGATGGACGATTTCGAGCGGATCTACACGGAATATTACGATCAGGTCTACGGCTACTGCCTGCGGCTGACCCACGACCCCCATCTGGCGGAGGAAGTGACCCAGGAGTCCTTTTTCAAGGCGCTGAAGGCCATCGACTCCTTCCACGGGGAGTGCAGGCTCAGCGTGTGGCTGTGTCAAATCGCTAAAAACACCACCTTTTCCCTTCTCAAAAAGCAGAAACGGTCCGCCCCGCTGGAGGGCGACTGGCCAGCCCCCGCCGACCTGGAGGAACGCCTGGGAGACAAGGAGGACGCCCTGAAAATCCACCGGGTGCTTCACCGGCTGGAGGACCCCTACCGGGAGGTGTTCTGGCTGCGCACCTTTGGGGAGCTGAGCTTCGCCCAAATCGCCGGGCTGTTTGAAAAAACGGAAAGCTGGGCCCGGGTCACCTATCATCGAGCGAGAATCAAGATAAAGGAGGCATTGGAATGAACATATCCTGCAAAGTCATTCAGGACCTGCTGCCCCTGTACCACGACAACGTGTGCTCCCCGGAGAGCAGCGCCATGATCGAGGAGCACCTGAAAGACTGCGAGGCCTGCCAGGAGGAGTTCCACAAGCTGGAAGAAAGCCCCCTGGCGAAGAATGGGAAAAAAGAGGAAGCCGAGAAAGAGAACGTCCAGCGGATAAAGAACGTGAAAAAGGTGTTGAAGAAAAAGCGTGTGCGTGTTTCCGTCATCACGGCGGTGGTGGTTCTGCTGCTCTGCATCCCCGGCTGGTTTGTCATGAACCTGCGGTTCCTCGCCGCTAAGCCCTCGGTTTTGGAAACCGTTTCCGTGGACGGGGATATCCTGACGGTCAGCCTGAAGGACTCCGACTCCATATGGGGCTGTTTCCTCTTCATGGATACCGGTTACTTGGAAGAAAACGGTCAGCAGATTCCCGTTGCCGTACTATCCAGCTCCGCCAGCCCCTCCCAATACCTGAGTACAGCCCTCAGCCCTCAAAAGGGCAGCGGCCTTTTCAGAAATTTCTCTATGACCGACCTCTACAAGCTGCTGTTCCTTTCCTCGGGGGCGTACTACCAGGCCAGCGACGAATTGGGCTACTAGCCCGGCGCGTACCCCGATGAATTCGCTATGCAGGAAGTCCAGGAAAGAGCCCAGGAGATCCTGGCCGACTGGGAACCCACCCCCGGCGAAGGCTTCCAGCGGGTTTACTTCTACGATGGGGCCATGGTCAAGGACCTGTACAATCTTTCCATAAGCTGGGAGGGAATTGTGGAAAACCTGGACTCCCACGGCACCCTCCTTTGGACCGCCGAGGACGGGGTGGTGTACAACCCGTAACGCGCACAACAAAAAGCCCCTGGGCAGCAGCCTGGGGGCTTCTTGTGTTTGATGGGGTAACTTGCTGCCAACTGGGCCGGGACGGCGGCCTATCGCCCTGCGGGCGCGTGCGGCCTTGTCCCTGGTCTCTTTTTTGCAACGCATGGCGTTGCTTTTAAGGCCGTAAGGCTCCGCCTTACCAACCGCCAGCTTTTTGAAAAAAGCTGGACCAAAAACTTTTACGCCGCTTCGCGGTCATCCCATGCGGTAAATCTTCACCCCATAGCCGGGGAGCTCCACGGTGCCGTGCAAGTCCGTTTTCTCCCCGGTGAGCAGCTCGGTAGCAGGGCCGTGATAGGCGCACTCCATCTGGCAGGGGTTCTCCTCGGCGTTCACCGCCACAATGACGGTTTGTTCCGGGCACTGGCGCACGAAAATCCACTGCTTGTTCCGCAGGGTCAGGTTCTGGAAGCCGCCGTCCTTCAGGGCCACACAGCTGCTCTTGATCCGGCTGAGCTTGCCCAAGAACTCCGTCAGCTCGTTTTCCTGGGGCTTTTCAAAGCAGGGGCGCAGGGCGGGGTCACCCTGGTGCTTTTCGCCCTGGGCGCCCCACTCGCTGCCATAGTACACACAGGGGATGCCCGGCATGCAGAACAGCACAGCGTAGAGGGCGCTCAGCTGCTTCTTGTCCTGAAGGATGCTGGCAATGCGGGTGACGTCGTGGTTGTCGCAGAAAGAGAACAGGTGCATGCCTTTATAGAGGGTCCACTGCTCCGGGCCAAACTGCCGGGCCAGGGAGTGGGCGATCTCGAACATGTTCAGAGAGTTAAAGGCGGAGTACAGTCCCTTGTAGCACTCGTAGTTGGTGGCGCTGTCCAGCATATCATCGTTGACAATACGCTTGTAGTCCCCGTGAATCATCTCCCCCACCAGGAAAAAGCCCTCGTCCCGGCTCTTGGTGTACTGGTGCAGGCGGCGCATAAAGTTCTCGTCCAGCAGGTAGGCCACGTCCAGCCGCAGGCCGTCGATGGAGAACTCCTCCATCCAGCCGCCCACGCAGTCCAGCAAATAGTCCACCACCGCGGGGTTTTGCAGGTTCAGCTTCACCAGCTCGTAGTGGCCCTCCCAGCCCTCGTACCAGAAGCCGTCGTTATAGCCGCTGTTGCCCCCAAAGTTGATGTGGAACCAGTCCTTATAGGGGGAGGCCTCCCGCTTTTCCCTCACATCCTGGAAGGCCCAGAAGCCCCGGCCCACATGGTTGAACACCCCGTCCAGCACCACCCGGATGCCCGCTTGGTGAAGGGCGGCACAGACCTCCTGAAACTCCTGGTTGGACCCCAGGCGGCAGTCGATTTTTTTGAAGTCCCGGGTGTCGTAGCCGTGGGTATCGGACTCGAACACCGGGGAAAAGTACACGGCTCCAATTCCCAGCTTTTCCAAATGGGGGATCCACTCCTTCACCTTTTGGATGCGGTTGACCTGTACCCCGTCGTTTTCAAAGGGCGCCCCGCAGAACCCCATGGGGTAGATCTGATAAAACACGGCGCTTTGCGCCCAATCCTTTTCCGGTTTGCCATGCAGCATATGGTTTCCTCCTTATGGGATGGTTTTTCTTCTTCCTCCAGTATAAAACATTCCCCCGAAAAAGGAAAGCCTTTTCGGGGGAATTTAAGAAAATTTTTGTATAAAATTCAGATACTAAACAGAGATGGACATTGGATATTTAGGCAAACCCTCTTAATTTTTCCCTATATTCCTTAGCAAGAGAGCGTATACGCGTCCCACCCGGAAACCGTGATGGAAGCCTCATAGCAGGCCTTCATGGCGCGCACCATAAATTCCAGGTCCCGCGCGCCTGCCGTCTCATAGGGAGAGTGCATGGACAGCTGGGGCAGGCCAATGTCCACCGTGGGCAGGGACACATGGGAGCCGGAAAGGTTCCCCAGGGTGCCGCCGCCCGGGATTTTGGAGTTGTTGTAATACACCTGCACCGGCACACCGGCCTTCTCGCAGATCCGCTGGAAAATTCCCGCGGTCATGGCGTCGGTGGCATAGCGGGGGCTGTGCTTCACCACCACGCCGCCGTTTAAGTAGCAGCGGTTGGTGGGATCGGACTTCTCCGGACTGTCCGGATGGACAGCATGGGCATTGTCCGCGGAGAGCATAAAGCCCCCGGCCACAGCCCGCAGCAGCTCTTCCCGGCTTTTGCCCAGGGCCAGGCAGATCCGCTCCAGCACATGGCTGAGGAAGGGAGAGTCTGCCCCCTGGCGGGTGAGGCTGCCGGTCTCCTCGTTGTCAAACAGGGCCAGCACTGTCACGTTTTCCGGATTTTCCGCCTGCAAAAACGCGGTGGTTCCGGCAAAGACACACTCCAGGTCGTCCAAGCGGGGGGCGGCGATGTACTCCCCTTCCGCGCCGAACACCGTGCCGGGAGTCCGGCTGTACAGGTACAGGTCCCAGGAAAGGATGTCCTGGGGGTTCACCCCGGCGCTTTCCGCCACCAGGCTCTTCAAATCGGCCTGGCTGCCTCCCAGCAGGGGCAGGGTGTCCTTTTGAGTGTCCAGCTTCACGCCCTCATTGACGGACCGGTTCATATGGATGGCCACGCCGGGAATCAGCAGCAGGTCACGCTTCACGTCACAGAGCACGCCCTTGACGCCCTCCTCCGTGCGGACAGCCAAGCGCCCCGCCACAGACAGGGGACGGTCCGTCCACAGGGCCAGCTGCATACCGCCATAGACCTCGGTATTCAGCCTGGTGTACTGATTCTCCACCCGCAGCTCCGGGTTTTCCTTGATTTTAAAGCAGGGGGAATCCCCGTGAGGGGCCACGGCGGTAAAGGCGCGGAAGTCTCCCTTCGGCACCTGGAAGGCGATCAGGGCGCTCATGCCCCGGGTGGTAAAATACCTGCCTCCCGGCTCCAGGGGCCAGGGGTCGGTCTCTAAAAGCTCGGTAAAGCCCGCCTGCGTCAGCATGGCCCGCACAGTGGCCGCGGTATGGCTGGCGGTAGGGGAGCATTGGATAAAATCAAACAGTTGACGGATCATGAAAGCCACTCCTTTCTTCCGCTTTCTTGCAAGAAAGCTTGGCAAAGAACTTTATCCGCCTCCGCACCCGCGGCACTACGGCGCGAACGTGCGCTAACCTCTTGAAGAGCACGAGCGCCAGCAAGCTGCCCGCGGCGCGAATCGGTTCGTGGGGCCACGCACCTCAGGCGTCGAAAAAGCCCATAATGGCAATGCCGCAGATGGCGATGGCAATCGCTCCATACTGCCGCACCGTCAGCTTTTCCTTCAGGAAAATCCGGGAAAGAATCACCGAAAACAGGCAATAGCTGGAGATCAGCGGCGCCGCCATAATGGCGTTGGCACTGATGGCGTACACATAGGAGAACTGGCCCGCTGTCTCGCACAGGGCGCCCAGGCCCTTTTCCCGCTCCTGCCACAGATTAAACCGCTGCTTCTTTACAAACACCAGGTAGATAAAGCACACAACCGCCACCAGCAGGAAGGTGTATTCATAGGCGATTTCCGCCTCCTCCTCGGAGACAAAGCGATTCAGCACCAGAGCGTCCCCAAAGGTGCCCAGAGCGTCCAGAATGCAGTAGAAAATCGGCAGCAGCACGGCAATGGCGCTGATGCGGTATTTCTCCTCAATCACCTCGCCCCGGAACTTGCGGGCCTTGTTTTCGTCCTTCATGTCAAACACAGAGAGCAGAATCACGCCCAGCACCACCAGGGCCACCGCCACAAACTGCACCCAGCTCATGGACTGGTCCAAAAACACAAAGCACAGCACCGCCGCCACGGCTCCCGAGGAGTTGCACACCGGGCTGGACACGGACAAATCCAGATACCGCAGGCCCACATAGCCAATGGCCATGGAGATGATATACATAGCCGATACAGGCAGATACCGCACAATGCTCATGGGGTCAAAGGCCCGATGGTTGACAATGAGCATCACCGTGCCGTGAATGCCCATGACAGCGCCCACCATAATCAGCATTCGAAGGTGGCTGTACTTGTCACGGGGATCTGTACCCATCTTGGAAAACAGGTCGGAGCCGCCCCAGAACAGGGCGGTAATCAACGCTAATGGAAACCACATAACAATGTTCTATCCTTTCTCATTTCCACACAAACTCGTGGATTTTTATCAAACCAGCACCGGAGACCGTCCCCGCAAAGGCGGCCTCTTTTTTTCACCCCTTCAGCAAGAGGCTGACTCCACCAGGGCGTTCAGCCTTTCCCTGGCGGCGAGAAGCTCCTCCGCCCCTTGGGGATACTGGGCAAAGGTCATCTCCCCATAGCCGGACAGCACCTCCGGCCCCACATCCCGGCCCGTCAGAGCCTGGGCCAGCTCCAAGGCCCGCAGGTCTTGCAGGCCGTGGTGGAACACCTTCATCCGCAGGGACTGGACAGGCCCCTCCGGTCCCGGATATACGGAGAAGGGATCTCCGCCGGGGAAGGCGCCGTTTCCGTCTGTCACCTGCCAGGGATTCAGCCTTTGCCGGGACAGGCCGCTGTTCCAGAAATTATATCCCCAGTGCAAAAACCCGGCGATCTGGAACTTGTACAGCTGCCAGCCCACAATTCGGTTCCGGGCGGAGGGCATGGCCAAAAACCGGTTGCCCACGTCCACCCCCTGACCGCAGCAGTAGTAGGCCCACAGGCCGGGAACCTGCCGCTCCAGGAAGGGGCCGATATGGTTGGTGACAGCCACGGGATGCTCCACCAGCCCGCTGTCGTAATAGACCGGATCGGAAAGGGCGTCGTACAGGGGGAACCCGTTCAGGAAGGGCTTGACCAGCTCCTTTGCCTGCCGGTAGGATTCCAGATGGGCCGCCTCCGGCTCATCGGAAATGTGAAAGACAGCCTTTCCCTCCAGCCTCTGCTCCCGCAAAAAGCCGGTGAGGGCCGGCAGCAGCTGGCTGAGAAACGCCCGGTACTCCGGGGAGGAGGCGGGCACGTCCCAGCCGAAAATCCGCTTTCGCTCTCCCTGCTCCACGGCGTAAACGGCGGGAGTAGCGGCGGCTCCCCACTGGGTGAAGAGGTGGGCCATCTCAAACCGTTCTATCCCGCAGCGCCGGGCCATGCGGAAAAACCGCTCCAGCCGGGAAAACCCGAACCGGTAGCGATCCCCCTCCCGCTCCACATCCAGCAGCTGAACGCAGGGCCGCTCCTTGCCCACCTGGGTATCCAGGGGCGGGGTGAGGATGGGGGTCAGCACCATGTTGACCCCCTCCTCCGCCGCGGCTGTGAGGAATTTTTCCCACAAGTTCCAGTGCTCCTCCGAATATACCGGCACCTGATAATAGTCCGCCAGGCAGTCCCCGTGGAACCACTGGGTGTAAATCAGCTTCTGGTCCGGCAGGTCCCGCCCCACAACCCGCAGGGTAAACCGGGCCTCCCCCTGGCCGCTGCTGGAGGAAACCCGCACTACAATGGGATATTCCCCCGGAGGGAACCCCTTGGGAATCCAGCCGTTGATCCACAGCACCGTGGGCAGAAAGGCGCTGGCCTCCACCACGCCCTCTTGGACGGGCAGAAGGGGATCGGGAAACAGACCCGGCTGGGTGGTCAGATAGTTGCTGTCGCTTTGGCCCGGATAGGCCGTCAGGGCGCAGGGAACCTGCCCCACCTGGAACACCCGCAGGCCCTCCAGGGGGGACTCTACCGCTGCCCGCAGCAGCCCGGTCCCCCAGCCATCCTGATGAATGACCGCTTGAAGGGCAAATTCCTCGCCCCCCAAGCAGCTCATGGTTGAATAGGGAGGCGCCATGATCCGCCGCCCCAGAAAGATTTTTTCCAGCGCAGAATGCAGTGTGACAGACAGCATGGTTATCCTCCTTAATAGGCAAATCTATAAAACAGCCGCTCTCCTGGCATTACAGCGGCGTGTTGTCTCTTCTGTCCCAATGGGGAATATACGCCGTCCCCCGGGATTTGCGCTCCTGGGTAAAGCCCTCCAGATCCAGGGCGAACAAGGCATTCTCCACCTTTTCCTGCTCCCGGCGGGTGATGGGCCTTTGCAGCTCGGGAAAGGCGGACAGGTCCCCGCAGGGGGTGTACTGGGCCATCAAGCTCACGGGAATGCCGGGGAACTCCCTCTTGATCCGTTCCAGGCAGGCAATGGAATTTCTGGTGTGGCCGGGCAGAATCAGGTGGCGGATGAAAACGCCCCGCTTCAGCAGGCCGTCCTCCCCGTACACAGGGGCGCCCACCTGCCGGACCATCTCGGCAATGGCGGCCCGGGCGGTTTGGGGATAGTCCTCCGCCCGGGAAAGCTTTCGGGCCAGGTCAGGGCTGTCGTACTTATAGTCGGGCAGGTAAATGTCCACCAGCCCTTCCAGCGCGCGCAGGGTCTCCACCCGCTCGTAGCCGGAAGTATTGTACACCACCGGCACCGGCAGCCGCCGGAGAAGCAGGGCCTGCCGGATCTGGGGGACAAAGTGGGTGGGCGTTACCAAATTGATGTTGTGGGCGCCCTGGGCGATCAGCTGAAAAAAAACGCGGGACAGTTCCTGGGGCGTAACCCTTTGTCCCGGAAAGGGGCCGCGGCTGATCTCCCCGTTTTGGCAGAACACGCAGCCCAGAGTGCAGCCAGTGAAAAACACCGTGCCAGAGCCGTTTTTCCCGCTGATGGGCGGCTCCTCCCAAAGATGGAGAGCGGCCCTGGCGATCCGCATGGTCTCCCCGCTGCGGCACAGGCCCTCTCCCGTCTCTCCCCGGGAAACGCCGCATTTTCTCGGACAAAGGCGGCAGGCGGCGATCACGGCCGCTCCCCGTCTTTCAGGGCCAGCATGGCGCAGTTGCTGCCCCGCTGCCCCCTGGTTTTCCGGTGGGAAAAGACCAGGTCGCTTTCGCACATGGTACACACATTCCCTAGGGTGATGTTTTCCGGCCGAACCCCGGCGTCCAGCAAAAACTGCCGGTTGCACTCCCACAGGTCCACATGGTATTTCTCCCGCTGGGGGCCTGTGACAAACTTCTCCCAATGGGGCAGCCTGGAAAACTCCGCGGCTACCGGCTCATCCACCTCAAAGCAGTCCTTGCCGATGGAAGGGCCGATGGCCACCAGCAGCTCCTGGGGCTGGGTGGAAAATTCCAGAGCCATGCGCTCCACCATTGCCTTGGCCATGCCGGCGGCGGTACCCCGCCAGCCCGCGTGGGCCAGGCCCACGGCTCTGTGAACCGGGTCCACAAAGTACAGAGGCACGCAGTCGGCGCAGTAAATCACCAGGGTGACCCGGGGATCGTCGGTACACAGCCCGTCGATGGACTCCATGTCCTTGGGCTTCCAGATGCCGGTTCCCCGCTGGGCCTCTCCCACCCGCCGGATGGCGGTGTGGTGGTCCTGGGCGCCGCAGACCAGGGATTCCGCCTCGAAGCCGGCGGCGGCGCAGAACAGCCGGTAGTTTTCCGCCACATTCTCCTCCGAGTCACCCCGGCCAAAGCCCAGGTTCATGGCGGCAAATTCTCCCTGGCTGACCCCGCCGATGCGGGTGGTAAAAGCGTGGTTGACAAGGTCCAGCCCCTTCCAGGCGGAAAAACGCAGCAGCCCCACGCCCTGGGACAGTTCCAGCTCCATGTTTCCCACCGGGCCGGGGACGGCCTGACGGGGCGTTTCAATGTCGGGCAGGGGAAAGGTTTTCTTGTTCACGGTCAATCCCTCGTATTTCTGTTTGATGGTGAGCCTTCCGCCGAAAAGATGTCCGCACCGGGTGCAGCGAAAGTCCGCCCGAAAGCTCTTGTTTTTCAGATTCCACTTGGTGAGCCGGCGGCTTTCCTCCCCGCATCTGGGGCAGGGAAACCGCAGATGGCTTTTCTCCACCAGGGGGCTGTGAAGGTCGCAGATATAGGTGGTCTTAAAGGTGATCCGCCGGTAAAACTCCGGGGTGCAGCTGTCGATATAGGGGGCGATGGCCTTGGGGTCGTACACCTTGCGGAGAACCGCCAGGGTCATGCGGCTGTCATCCAAGGCCCGGTGGTGGTCCATGCCGGACACGTCCAGCCCCAAAAGCTCCGCCGCCCGGGAAAGGCCCACCTGCTCCCTGCGGCCCAGGCCCAGCCGGTCCTGGGAAAACACCTGCAGGTCGCAGTAGCGGGAGAGAAAGGGCACCCGTTCGTCGCCGCTGAAATAGCGGCAGTTTTCCACCAGCGTTAAAATGTCCGAGGTGCCCCAGGTCATGATGACGCAGTCCCCGGCCCAGCGCTTAAACCGGCTGACCGCCTGCATAAAGGTCATGCCGCTGGTCAGGTTCTCATCGGTGATGCTGGTCAAATTCTGGATGGTAGAGCTGATATGCTTTCCCACCTGGGGCTTGACAAAGCAGGAGAAGGTTCCCTTCTCCGAAAGGTCCGGGCCGCACTTCACGGCGCCAAACTCGATGATTTCGTTGATATAGCCCTTCAGCCGCCGGCTGTAAGTGCCGTTCCACTCCAAATCTAAAATGACAATATCCAACCAGTGGCCTCCTTTCCGCCGCTTTCTTGTAAGAAAGCTTGGCAAAGAACTTTTCTTCGCGGGACGGGCGCTGAAAGCGCCCGGGCATTAATCAGGACGATGCCTCGCGTGCGCGGCAGGAAACGCCTGGGTACAGTGCGCAAACCTGCTTTTCACGCCTGCAACCCTGCGGCGGTGCGTGACCGCACGGGGCAATTCGCGCCCTGGGGTCCTGGTCCCCAGTGGGGACCGTTCAGGACCGACCGAGCCGGCAGGCGAGACCGGCGGCGAAACGCCGCGCCTCATCGAGAGGCGAAAGCGCGTCCGCGCCGTTGGCTTCGCTGGGACCTTTCCGGCTTCTTTCCCGCAGCAAACGGCCCCTCCCGCGCACGCGATCTGACGTCTCGATTACTGCCCGCGCGCCAGTGCGCGCGTCCCGCGACTTGCTCCGTCCGAGCACGGACTATTTCTTTTTGCTGGCCTGCTTCATGCGCAGCTCTTTGGAGAGGATGGCCTTGCGCATGCGGATGCTCTTGGGAGTCACCTCCACCAGCTCGTCCTCGGCGATGAATTCCAGGCATTGCTCCAGGCTCAGCTGGGAGTGAGGCACCAGCTTCAGAGCGTCGTCCGAGCCGGAGGCACGGGTGTTGGTGGCGTGCTTCTTCTTGCACACATTTACGGTGATGTCCTCCGTCTTGGGGTTGGCCCCCACAATCATGCCCTCGTACACCTCCACGCCGGGGCCGATGAACAGCCGTCCCCGCTCCTGGGCGTAGAACAGGCCGTAGGCGGTGGATTCCCCGGTTTCGTGGGCGATGATGGAGCCTTGGGTCCGCTGCTGGATGTCCCCCTTGTAGGGCTCGTAAGAGTCAAACACATGGTTCATAATGCCGTTGCCGTTGGTGTCTGTCAAAAACTCCGACCGGTAGCCCATCAGGCCCCGGGCGGGGATCTTAAACTCCATGTGGGTGGTGCCGCTCTCCCGGGAACCCATGTTGAGCAGCTCCGCCTTTCGGGAGCCGATCTTCTCCATCACGGCGCCCACATAGCTGTCCGGCACCTCAATCATCAAAAGCTCCATCGGCTCCAAAAGCTTGCCGTCCTTGCCGGTCTTGTAGATCACCGTGGGGCGGCTTACCTGAAATTCATACCCCTGGCGGCGCATCTGCTCGATGAGGATGCTAAGGTGCAGCTCGCCCCGGCCGGAAACTTTATAGGTGTCGGTGGAGTCCGTCTCCTCCACCCGCATGGCCACGTTGGTCTCCACCTCTTTAAAGAGCCGGTCCCGCAGGTTCCGGGAGGTGACATATTTGCCCTCCCGCCCGGCAAAGGGGGAGTTGTTCACCATAAAGTTCATGGAAACTGTGGGCTCGTCGATCTTCACAAAGGGCAGAGGCTCCACGCAGTCGGTGGCGCAGGCGGTCTGGCCGATGTTCAAGTCGGCAATGCCGGACACGGCGATAATGTCCCCCAGGCTGGCGGACTGGTGCTCCACCCGCTTCAAGCCCTCAAACTGATAGAGCTTTGTGATCTTGGCGTTCTGGTGGTGGTCCTCGCCGCCGCCGCAGATGGTGACGGTCTGCCCCACCTGAATGGAGCCCCGCTCCACCCGGCCGATGCCGATGCGCCCCACATAGTCGTCGTAGTCGATATTGGAGAACAGCACCTGGGTGGGCCCCTCCAGATCCCCTTCGGGGCAGGGAACCTGGTTCACAATCATCTCAAACAGGGGCGTCATGTCCGTGCCGGGAGTGCTGGGGTCCAGGGTGGCGTAGCCGTCCTTGGCGGAGGCGTAGCACACCGGGAACTCCAGCTGGTCGTCGTTGGCCCCCAGCTCGATGAACAGGTCCAGCACCTCGTCCACCACTTCCGCGGGGCGGGCGCCGGGCCGGTCGATTTTATTCAGCACCACCAAGGGCTTTTTGCCCAGGGCCAGAGCCTTTTTCAGCACAAAGCGGGTCTGGGGCATGCAGCCCTCAAAGGCGTCCACCAGCAGCAGCACGCCGTCCACCATTTGAAGCACCCGCTCCACCTCGCCGCCAAAGTCCGCGTGGCCGGGGGTGTCCACAATGTTGATCTTGATGTCGCCATATTTGACGGCGGTATTCTTGGACAGGATGGTGATGCCCCGTTCCCGCTCCAAGTCGCCGGAATCCATCACCCGCTCGGCCACGGCCTCGTTCTGGCGGAACACGCCGCTCTGCCGCAGCAGCTGGTCCACCAGGGTGGTCTTGCCGTGGTCCACATGGGCGATAATCGCCACATTCCGCAAATCTTCTCTCTTTGCCATGATTCCCATCGTTCCTTTCTTCAGCGTGACGCTGAACCCAAGCCGCGGGGCGCCCGGGCTGGGTGAGGGCCGGACATTCGGCGGCCGCGTTTTTTCGTCCAATGTCAATCGCGGCCGCTTCCTTGTTTTTTCGCAGCTGCGAGCGAGCTTTGCGAACCATTCCGCCACTTGTCCTGTGGGGTCACGCGCTTCGCATTAACCGATTTATTATAGCACCAAACCCTCCTTTTGAAAAGCCCTGAATTTGGCTTGAAGTCTGGTTTTTTGCCAGATTTTCCCGCTTGGTGGATTCTTCACAAAAGGGCGCGCCCCGCCTGGGAGAATTTTGAGAGAGACTGTTTCTCCCAGAGGCTTTCTGACAGCCGCTTGCAACTTTTACCGGTTTCCTGTAAAATAGTTGAACAGGCAACCAATCTTCACACAGAAAGGACCGGGACCCCTCACATGGCAACCACCCAGACAAACGACTTTTCCAAGGGCAGCGTGGCCGGCAACATTTTGCGGCTGGCCCTGCCCATGACCGTGGCCCAGCTGATCAACGTGCTGTACAGCGTGGTGGACCGCATGTACATCGGCCGCCTGCCCGACGCCGCCGGCAACGCTCTGACAGGCCTGGGGCTGACCTTCCCCATCATCTCCATTGTCACCGCCTTTGCCAATCTGTTTGGCATGGGCGGCTCCCCGCTGTTTTCCATCGAGCGGGGCCGGGGAAATCTGGAAAAGGCTCGGGAGATTTTGGGCAACACCTTCGCCCTGCTGGTGGGGACCGGGGCGGTGCTGACGGTGGTGATCCTTCTCATCAAACGGCCCCTGCTGTACGCCTTTGGCGCCAGCGACGCTACCTATCCCTATGCCGACGGCTACATCACCATCTATCTGCTGGGCAGCGTGTTTGTCATGGTCAGCCTGGGGATGAACCAGTTTATCAACGCCCAGGGCTTTGGCCGCAAGGGAATGATGACCGTGCTCATCGGCGCCGTGACCAACATTGTCCTGGACCCCCTTTTCATCTTTGTCTTTGACATGGGGGTGCAGGGTGCGGCCCTGGCCACCATCATCTCCCAGTTTTTGTCGGCGCTGTGGGCCTTTTCCTTCCTGCGGGGGAAAAAGGCCTTAATCCGCCTGGAGTGGCCCTGCTTAAAGCTGCGCCTGCAGCTGGTGTGGCAGATTCTCTCCCTGGGCTTTTCCAGCTTTGTCATGGCCATTACCAACTCCATTGTGCAGGTGGCCTGCAACTCCACCCTGCAAGCCTTTGGCGGCGACCTGTATGTGGGAGTGATGACCATTATCAACTCCGTGCGGGAGGTGGTCTCCACCCCCATCAACGGTGTGACCAACGCGGGCCAGCCCGTGGTGGGCTTTAACTACGGCGCTCAGGAGTACCGGCGGGTGCGGCAAGGCATTCTGTTCACCACCATTGTCTGCGTAATTTACACCACGGCGGTGTGGCTGCTGCTGTTTCTGTTCCCCCGGTTCTTCATCGGCCTGTTCAGCAGCGAGGCGGACATGGTGGAGGCCGCGGTGCCTTCCATGCACATCTACTTCTTCGGCTTCTTCATGATGAGCCTGCAAATGGCGGGCCAAAGCGCGGCGGTGGCTCTGGGCAGGTCCAAGCAGGCCGTGTTCTTCTCCCTGTTCCGCAAGGTGGTCATTGTGGCGCCTCTGACGCTGCTTCTCCCCCACCTGTTTGGGCTGGGGGTCACCGGCGTGTTTCTGGCGGAGCCCATCTCCAACTTTATCGGCGGCGGCGCCTGCTACATCACCATGCTGCTGACCATCTGGCGGGAAATGGTGCGGAAGGAAAAGGAAAAGCGGGCTGGCGTGGCCTCCTCAAAAGCATAAAGCAAAACAAAAACCGGAGTTTCATACTCCGGTTTTTTCAAAACTTGTTGTCGTCTGGAACGTGCTCCATAATATCTTCTACCTTGCACCCCAGGATATTGCACAGCCGGTCGATGGTGTTAACCTCTACATTTTTGTTGTGGCGGAGCCTGTTCAGCAGAGAACGGTTCACGTTGTAATAGGTGTACAGCTTGTATTCCGAAAGCCCCCTGGCCTTGATCGTTTGCCACAGCTTATCGTATTTTATCATTTTGATCCTCAATTTGTCGAACGGATTTTCTTGCCTTTTGTCTTATTATGGCGGTAAAATTGAGGAAGAAACAGTGTTGTTATACACACACTATTTTTTCATTTTCAAGGAGGCTTTGCTGTGGAAACCTGCTATAAAGAAATGTACATCGCCTTATTCAACGCTGTGACGGACGCTGTACGCCTTTTAGAAGAACTCTCTTTGTATTTCCCGCAATTCAGACTCTGAAAGAGGCGCAAATGCAGGCGGAGGACTATTTCATAAACCATCCTCCTCTCTCCTGACGGCCCGCCCTTTTTTAGTGTCATTTCCCACTTCGCCCTTTGCTCTTTGACAATTTTTTATTTATCTTGCAAGTTACTATCTTTTCGGCTACAATGATTCGTGGAAGCCTCCCTTCAGCGGCGGGGCTCCCGAACCAAAGGAAAGGCTGGCATCATACTATGGAGTTTCCAAAGCATCCCTTCCGTACTCACGGCGGCGCGGCGGTGCCTCATCACAAGAACACCTGGGACATCCCCACGGCCGTTATGCCGCCCCCGGAACGGGTTATTCTGCCCATGCAGCAGCACATCGGCGCCCCTTGCGCGCCCACTGTGAAAAAGGGCGATCACGTTTTTGTAGGCACGGTGGTGGGCGACAGCAGCGCCGCTGTCAGCGCCCCGGTACATGCCTCTGTCTCCGGCACAGTGACGGAGATCACCTCTGTCATGATTTCCGGCGGACAGCTTACCCAGGCCGTGGTGGTAGAGTCCGACGGCAAAATGGAAAAGGACCCGGCCATTGCTCCCCCGCCCCCCATCACCACCAAGAAGGAGCTTACCGCGGCGGCCCGGACCGCCGGCATGGTGGGACTGGGCGGCGCCGGGTTTCCCACCCATGTAAAACTGAACATACCAGAAGGCAAGAGCATTGACACCTTGCTTGTCAACGTGGCCGAGTGCGAGCCCTATGTCACCTCCGACCACCGGGAGGCCCTGGAAAACACCCGCAACGTGCTGGACGGCGTGTACAAGGTCAAGGAGATCCTGGACGTGCAGCGGGTCATTCTGGCCGTGGAGGACAACAAGCCCGACGTGATTGAAAAGCTTTCCGAGATCGCCGACGATCCCAAAATGGACCCGCTGGACCAGGTGCGGGTGCTGCCCCTGAAAAGCCGCTATCCCCAAGGGGCGGAAAAGGTGCTGGTCCAGGCCTGCACCGGCCGAAGGGTGCCGGAGGGCAAGCTGCCCGCCGACGTGGGCTGCCTGGTGATGAACATCGCCTCCATCTCCTTTTTGGCAAGCTATATGCGTACCGGCATGCCCTTAACCTTAAAGCGGGTGACCATAGACGGCTCTGCCATTGCCCATCCCCAAAACGTCATTGTCCCGGTGGGCACCCCCATTAAGGACGTGGTGGCCTTTTGCGGCGGCTACAAGGCGGAGCCGAAAAAGCTGATTATGGGCGGCCCCATGATGGGCGTGGCCATTACCAGCGATGAGCTGCCCATCCTCAAGCAAAACAACGCCATTCTCGCCCTGGCCGAAGGGGACGCCCTGCTGCGCCAGCCCACCGCCTGTATTCGCTGCGGCCGGTGCGTGGCGGCCTGTCCCATGTGCCTGATGCCCACCAAGCTGGAGCAGGCCGTGGAGCGCCAGGACGTGGAGGCCCTTCAGTCCCTGAACGTGATGACCTGCATGGAGTGCGGCTGCTGCGCCTTCTCCTGCCCGGCGGGACGGCGGCTGGTTCAGTCCATCCGCCTGGGCAAAAGCATGGTGAAAAAGCAAGGAGGGAAGAAGTGACCATGGAAAAGCTGCTTGTATCTTCCTCCCCCCACCTAAACGGCGGGAGGACCACCCAGAACATTATGCTGGACGTGATCATCGCATTGACACCGGCCATGATCGCCTCGGTAATCCTGTTTGGCTTTCGGGCCGCGGTGGTCATTCTGACCTGCGTGGCCTCCTGCATTCTGTGCGAGTACCTGTGCCGCCGGGTGATGAAGCGCCCCCAAACCGTGGGGGATTTAAGCTGTGTGGTGACAGGTATTCTGCTGGCCTTAAACCTGCCCGTCACCATCAACCCCCTGATGGCGGTGTTTGGCTGCGTGGCCGCCATTGTGGTGGTCAAGCAGATGTTCGGGGGCATTGGACAGAACTTTGTCAACCCCGCCCTCACCGCCCGGATCATCCTGCTGAACTCCTTCCCCTCCCGGATGACCCACTGGGTGCAGCCCTTTGACTACGGCGCCACGGCGGACGCCGTCACCACCGCCACCCCCCTGGGCATTTTAAAGGAGGGCGCCGCCCAGGAGCTGCCCTCCTATCTGGATCTGTTTCTGGGAAACCACCCCGGCTGCCTGGGAGAGACCTGCGCCCTGGCCATTCTGCTGGGCGGGCTGTATCTGATTGTCCGGCGGGTGATCTCCCCGGTGATCCCCCTGACCTATCTGGCCACAGCGGCGCTGTTTTCCGCTCTGTTCGGGCGGGACCCCCTGTTCGACCTGCTCACCGGCGGATTGCTGCTGGGAGCCTTCTTCATGGCCACGGACTACACCACCAGCCCTCTGTACTTCTGGGGCCGGGTGGTTTTCGCCTTTGGCTGCGGCCTGCTGACCATGGTCATTCGAGAGTTTGGCTCTCTGCCCGAGGGCGTTTCCTACTCCATTATCCTGATGAACATTCTCACCCCTCTCATCGAGCGGGCCATCAAGCCCCGGCCCTTTGGGGCGCTTCCAAAGCTGCGGAAGGGAGGGCGGAAGGATGAAGCTTAACTTTCAGGAAATTGTAAAGCCCACAGCGGTGCTGTTCGCCATCTGCGTGGTGATTTCCGCCGCCCTGGCAGGCACCAACCTGCTGACCCGGGACCGCATTGCCCAGCAAGAGCTGCTCAAGGCCGAGGAGTCCCGGAAGATCGTTCTTCCCGCCGCGGAGGAATTTGAGAGCCAGGAGGACGGCGCCTACTACACCGGCACCGCCGGCGGCCAGCTGGTGGGCTATGTGTTTGAGACGGAGTCCAGCGGCTACGGCGGCACGGTCAGCGTGATGACAGGCATCAGCGGCGAGGGAACCATCACCGGCGTGGTGATTCTCTCCCACGAGGAGACCCCCGGCCTGGGAGCCAACGCGGAAAAGGCGGAGTTTTTGGACCAGTATCTCCAGTCCGCCCCGGAGGGGGGCCTTTCCGTCATCAAATATCAGACTCCGGGAGAGGGCCAGATTGAGGCCATTACCGGGGCCACCATCACCTCCACCGCCGTGACAAACGCGGTGAATCAGGCCATAGAGCAGTATTACCAAGTGAAAGGGGGCGCCTGAGTTGGAAAAGAAGCACACTCTCCTCCACGAATTCACCAAGGGCATCATCAAGGAGAACCCCGTTCTCCGGCTGGTGCTGGGCTGCTGCGCCACCCTTGCCATCACCACCGCCGCCTCCAACGCCATCGGCATGGGGGCCGCCACCACCTTTGTGCTGGTGTGCTCCAACGGGGTGATCTCCCTGCTGCGCAAGGTCATCCCCGACAAGGTGCGGATTCCCGCCTTTATCACCATTGTGGCGGGGTTTGTCACCATTGTGCAGTTGTTTATCCAGGCCTTCTCCCCCGCTTTGGACGAGGCCCTGGGGGTTTACCTGCCCCTGATTGTGGTCAACTGCATCATTCTGGGGCGGGCGGAAATGTACGCCAGCAAAAACAAGGTGCTGCCCTCCCTGCTGGACGGCCTGGGCATGGGCGTGGGCTTTACCGCCACCCTGCTGGCTATGGGCATCATTCGGGAGCTGCTGGGAGCAGGCACTGTGTTTGGCCTGCCCATTCTGTCGGGCTTTATGGAGCCGATTATCATCTTCCTGCTGCCTCCCGGCGGGTTCTTCGTCTTTGGCATGCTGGTGGCCCTGGCGGGCAAGCTCTCCAAAGAGGGCAAGGCTCCGGAGACCACTGGCTGCGGGAACTGTCCCCTGGCGGCGTCCTGCTCGAAGGCCGGAGAAAAGAATCATGGAAAGGAGGCCGTGGGCTGATGGACGGACAGACGATCAAACAGCTGGTAGCCATTTTCCTGGCGGCCATTTTGACGGAAAACTACATTCTAAACAAATTTCTGGGCATCTGTCCCTTCCTGGGGGTTTCCAAAAAGCTGGACACCGCCGTGGGCATGAGCTGCGCCGTCACCGTGGTGATGGTGATCTCCACCGCGGTGACCTGGCCCCTGTACATGTACCTGCTGGTTCCCAACGGGCTGGGTTATTTGCAGACCATTGTGTTCATTCTGGTCATCGCGGCCCTGGTGCAGCTGCTGGAGACAGCCCTGCGCAAGTACATGCCTCCCCTGTACAACTCCCTGGGCATTTACCTGCCCCTGATTACCACCAACTGCGCCGTGCTGGGGGTGACCATGCTGGTGCTGGAAAAGGGCGCCGAGGACCCCACCTTCGGCTATGTCCAGTCCCTGGTCAACTCCTTTGGGTCCGGCATTGGGTTCCTGGTGGCCATGGTGCTGTTCGCCGGCATTCGGGAGCGGCTGGAAAACTGCGACATTCCCGAAACCTTCAAGGGCCTGCCCATCACTCTGGTTGCGGCCAGCCTGGTGGCGGTAAGCTTTTTGGGCTTTAACGGCGTGGTTGACAATTTGCTGTAAGGGGAGGGCGCGAAGATGGAAATACTCACTCCCATTTTGATTGTGGGCATCATCGGCCTGCTGGCCGGGGTGATTCTGGCGGTGGCCTCCATTGTGATGGCGGTACCCAAGGATGAAACGGCCCAGGCCCTGGAGGAGATCCTTCCCGGGGCAAACTGCGGAGCCTGCGGGTTTTCCGGCTGCCCGGGCTACGCCGCGGCTATGGCCAAGGGCGAGGCCCAGCCGGGCCTGTGCTCTCCCGGCGGCGCGGAGGTGGCTCAGAAATGCGCCGAGCTGCTGGGCGGCGGTGACGTGCAGATGGAGTATAAAACCGCCCTGATACACTGTCTCGGCAGCTATGACAACACCACGGATAAAATGCTCTACGACGGCATTCCCAGCTGCGCCGCCGCGGCTCAGCTGATGGGCGGGATCACCTCCTGCCGGTACGGATGCATGGGCCTGGGGGACTGCCAGCGTGCCTGCGAGTACGGGGCCATTGAAATCTGCAACGGCCTGGCCCGCGTCGATCCCGGCAAGTGCAAGGGCTGCTCCAAGTGCGTGGCAGCCTGCCCCAAGGGGATCATCTCCCTGGTGCCCCTAAAGAAGCAGGCGGTGGTGCGCTGCTCCAGCTGCGACAAGGCAAAAGGCACCATGGCCGTGTGCAACATTGGCTGCATTGGCTGCGGAAAATGCGCCCGCACCTGTCAATTCGGCGCCGTCACGGTGGAAAACGGTGTGGCCAAGGTGGACCCTCAGAAATGCACGGCCTGCGGACAGTGTGTGGAAGCCTGCCCCCGTCATGTGATCACCATGCTGTAAAACCAAAAAGAGCAGAAAGAAAGGGCCGTCCAACAGGACGGTCCTTCCCTTTTGCCCTTCTTTCTTGCCCTTCTTTCTTGAAAGAAAGAAGCAAAGACCAGCGTGACGCTGGACCCATGCCGCGGGGCGGGACGCAGGCCGCCCCTTTGCCCGGAGTAAACCGAACGGCTTTGTGTCCGCGGTTTTTCGCGATGCCGTATGGATAAGCCCAGCTCCTTTTTCTTGAAAGAAAGAAGCAAAGACCAGCGTGACGCTGGACCCATGCCGCGGGACGGGGCGCAGGCCGCCCCTTTGCCCGGAGAAAACCGGACGGCTTTGTGTCCGCGGTTTGAGACAGTGCCGGAAAGGAATTACTCGGCTCCTAACGCCGATGGATTTCCGTTCTCCCTTGAAAGAAAGAGGCAAAGACCAGCGTGACGCTGGACCCATGCCGCGGGGCGGGGCGCAGGCCGCCCCTTTGCCCGGAGAAAGCCATTGGCGTGGACGTGGTCTCTCTTCTCGATCAGGCGTGAGCGCACCGGTCTCACCTGCCGGCTCGGGTGACGCAGCCCAGTGGGCTGCGTCCATCACCGACCGGCGCGGCAGCGGAGGCCGGTTCTGGACGGTCCTCACTGGGGACCAGAAGCTCCTTGGTACGAATTGTCCAGGCCGGTCACGGCCCGCTCCCGCAAAATCTTCTTCATGGCAAGGAAGTACACCAGGATGGTCACGGCCGGTCCCAGGATGTCGGAAAGAGGCTCGGCGTAGAAGGCAGCCCTGGCTCCAAAGGCGGCGGGCAGGGCGAAGATGGCTATAAAATACACCAGCTTCCGCCAGAAGGACAGGGGCAGGCTCAGCCGCACCTGCCCGATGCCGGTGAAACCGTCCACCAGCTCGTACTGGACCCCCAGGGGAATGACGGCCAGGGTGCAGATCTTGATGGCCTCATAGGCCTCGGCGGCCAGGGCAGGCTCCTGGGTAAAGAGCCGCACAAACAGCGGCCCCGCCAGCCGGGCCAAAACAAACAAAATGGCTGTATAGCCCACGCACAGGCCCACAATGTACTTCTGGGCCTGGCGCACCCGGTCCACCTGCCGGGCGCCGTAGTTATAGCCCAAAATCCCCTGGGTGCCGCCGCTGATGCCGCCCAGGGGCATGGTGACCACCAGCATAAAGCTTTGCACAATGGTGTTGCAGGTGACCAGCATATCCCCGTCGGCGCCGCCGGTGCGCTGTAAAATGGCATTCATGGCGATAATCATCACGTTGTCCACCGCCACAATGAGAAAGGGCGTAAAGCCCATCACCAGCACCCGGCCCATCACCCGCAGGTCATAGCCGCCAAAGGTGATGGGAACCATCACCCGCTTGCCAAAGAGAAACAGCAGAACAAAGCCGGCACTGGCCGCCTGGGAAAGCACCGTGGCCACAGCCGCTCCCCGAACACCCATGTTCAGGGCAAAGATAAACACCGGGTCCAGGACAATGTTCATGGCCGCGCCCAGCATGACGGACAGCATACCGATTTTCGCGAAGCCCTGGCAGATGACAAACTGATTCAGGCCGCTGGAGGCCAGGGCAAAAAAGGTCCCCCACAGATAGGCGGTAAAATACTCCTCCGCAAAGGGGTAGGTGGCGTCGCTGGCGCCAAACAGCCGGAGCATGGGCTCCCGGAAAGGCAGAATTCCCCCAATAAGCAGGGCCGAAAACACCAGGAGCATCAAAAAGCAGTTGGCAAGCACCCGCTTTGCCTCCTTTAAATTGCCCTCGCCCATGCGGATGCTCACCAGGGGCGCGCCTCCCACCCCCACCAAAACCGCCACCGAGCCCACCATCGTCACCACGGGGCCGCACACTCCCACCCCGGCCAGGGCTGTGTCCCCAATCTCCGGGATGTTGCCAATGTACATCCGGTCCACAATGCTGTACAGCACGCTGACAAACTGCCCCAGCATGCTGGGGATAGCAATGCGCCACACCAGGCGGCTGACCTTGTCCTTCCCCAAATCGTTTTCCATCGCCACAATCCCACACCCTCTCGCGTTTTTTGGCAAACCTTTTTTATACTACTCCTTTTCCCGGAGAAAGGGAAGGGCCTTTCCAAGAAACTTTTGGCAGGCGGCTTTCCCTTTGCCTCCCCGAACCTGGCCTTTACAAAAAATCGAAAAGCTTTCTCATTTTTTGGTTGAAAATCCTTCCCCAACCTGCTATAATGCGAGAGACAGCTCTCTCACCTGCGGACGCCCTCTGGGACGCCAAAGAGGAGGCTGCTCACACAGCAACACCCCCTGACGCTGAAAACAGGCTTTGAGGCGGAAGGCCGGTCGAAATGGAGCTTTCCGGGAATTTCCCGGCCTTTTTGCCGCGCCTTTGGGGTGCGGTATTTTTTATTTTGGTTGTAAACCAAGGAGGCTGGCCTATGGAAACGCGCATCGCTGTCATTGGCATTGTGGTGGAGGCGGAGGAGTCCGTGGAGCGCCTGAACGAGATCCTGCACGAGTACCGCCAGTATATCATTGGCCGGATGGGAATCCCCTACCGGCAGAAGGGCATCAACATCATCAGCATTGCCGTGGACGCCCCCCAGGACGCCATTTCCGCCCTTTCGGGAAAGGTGGGCAGGCTGCCGGGGGTCTCCTCGAAAACCGCCTACGCCGGGGGAGCCCGCCAGCAGGAGAGTCAGCCATGAGCGCCAGCCTGCGCCTGGCGGAAGCCTTGGCCCTCCAGCACAACCTGGAGGACAGAGAGCTGCTCTGCCTGCTGGAAGAGAAAAACCCGGAGGTTTGGGAATTCCTGCGGAGCAAGGCTCAGGAGCAATGCCGGGAAGTCTATGGGAACCGGGTGTTCATCCGGGGACTGATTGAGTTTACCAACTTTTGCAAAAACGACTGCTATTACTGCGGCATTCGAAAAAGCAACCGCCAGGTCCAGCGCTACCGGCTGACGGAGGAGCAGATTCTCCGCTGCTGTCAGGCGGGCTACAAGCTGGGGTTTCGCACCTTTGTACTTCAGGGCGGGGAGGACCTCTGGTTCACCGACGAACGCCTGTGCGGCCTTGTCCGGGCCATCAAGGAGCGGTGGCCGGACTGCGCGGTGACTCTCTCCGTGGGAGAGCGAAGCCGGGAAAGCTACCGGCTGCTGAAGGAGGCCGGGACTGACCGGTATCTGCTTCGCCACGAGACCGCCACGCCCAGCCACTATCAACGGCTGCATCCTCCCCAGCTGTCCCTGGCTCATCGAATGGAATGCCTTCAGGCTCTGAAGGACCTGGGCTATCAGGTGGGGGCGGGCTTTATGGTGGGTTCTCCCTGGCAGACGATGGAGGACCTGGTGCGGGACCTGCGGTTTTTAAAGGATTTTCAGCCTCACATGGTGGGGATTGGACCCTTTTTAAGCCAGAAGGACACACCCTTCCGGGAGTTTCCCAACGGCAGCGGGGAGCTGACCCTCCGGCTGCTGTCCATCATCCGGCTGCTGCTGCCGGGAGTGCTGCTGCCAGCCACCACCGCTCTGGGGACCTTGCTGCCCCAGGGCCGGGAGCAGGGGATTCTCCACGGGGCCAACGTGGTGATGCCCAACCTGTCCCCCCAGGACGCCCGGGAAAAGTACACTCTGTACGACAACAAGCTGCACTCGGGAGCGGAGGCCGCGGAGAGCCTGGACCTTTTGCGGGAGAGCCTAAGCAAGATCGGATATGAGATCCCCGTGGACAAAGGGTCCGTGGCCGGACTGGACGAGTCGCGGGACGGGCGCTGAGAGCGCCCGGGCAATTATCAGGACGCCGCCTCGCTTGCGCGGGGGGTTGCACCCCAGGCATGCCGGCTTCTTGCGTCCCGCAAGGCCGGAAAGGTCCCAGCAAAACCAGCGGCGCGGACGTGCGTTGACCTCTCGATCAGGCGCGAGCGTCAGCTCGCCGCCCCAAGGCGCGAATTGACAGCGGAGGCACTCCGCCGGTGCGTGGCCGCACGGGCCATGCCGCCCTCTCGCCTTCGGCAAGGGCGGGGGGGTTGCACCCCAGGCATGCCGGCTTCTTGCGTTCCGCAAGGCCGGAAAGGTCCCGGCAAAACCCCCGGCGCGGACGCGAGGCAGCGTCCTGCACAAGCGCGGCCCTCAGCCGCCGCTCCACGGCGCGAATTGCCCGGGGTGCAACCCCCGCGGACGTGCGTTGACCTCTCGATCAGGCGCGGCCCTCAGCCGCCGCCCCAAGGCGCGAATCGCTCAGTCCGAGCACGGACGGCTTGAGATGGGAAAGTGGTAAAGTACTTCAAAAAGCCAGGAACCATGCGGGTTTTATTCTATACCAGGGGTGGTAAAGTACTTACCCGGTGGTAAAGTACTCAGCCAGAAAAGGAAGTACTTTACCAGGGGTGGTATAGTTTAAACCCCGCATAAACACTGGGTTTTTTGAGTACTTTACCAGTTTTGGATTTCAAGTGGGCAAGTGAGCAGAGGAAGCATTGCCAATTCGGGGGAAAATTCCCCCTTTGGATCTATTTTTTAGAACTGATGGGAAAGTGTTTCTGACCCAAAAGAAAGGATGAATGTTCTATGTACAACCCTAAGTCACTGAAAGCCGAGGAATTTATCGACCACCAGGAAATCCTGGACACCCTGGCCTATGCCGACGAGAACAAGGACAACCTGGAGCTGATCGACCAGATTCTGAACAAGGCCCGGGAGCGCAAGGGCCTGTCCCACCGGGAGGCCTCTGTGCTGCTGGCCTGCGACATCCCTGAAAAGGTTCAGGAGCTGTACGCCCTGGCCGAGCAGATCAAAAAGGATTTCTACGGCAACCGCATTGTCATCTTCGCGCCGCTGTATCTGTCCAACTACTGCGTCAACGGCTGCCTGTACTGTCCCTACCATCAGAAGAACAAGCACATCCCCCGGAAAAAGCTGACCCAGGAAGAGGTGGAAAAGGAGGTCATCGCCTTGCAGGACATGGGCCACAAGCGCCTGGCCATCGAGACCGGCGAGGACCCTGTCAACTGCCCCATTGAGTATGTGCTGGACTGCATCCACACCATCTACTCCATCAAGCACAAAAACGGTGCCATCCGCCGGGTGAACGTGAACATCGCCGCCACCACCGTGGAGAATTACCGCAAGCTGAAGGAGGCGGGCATTGGCACCTATGTTCTGTTCCAGGAGACCTATCACAAGGAGAGCTACGAGCACCTGCATCCCACCGGCCCCAAGAGCAACTACTGCTATCACACCGAGGCTATGGACCGGGCTATGGAGGGCGGCATTGACGACGTGGGCCTGGGGGTGCTCTTCGGCCTGGAACTGTACCGCTATGAGTTCGCCGGGCTGCTGATGCACGCCGAGCACCTGGAGGCTGTCCACGGAGTGGGACCTCACACCATCAGCGTGCCTCGGGTAAAGCACGCCGACGACATCGACCCCGACGAGTTTGACAACGGCATTGACGACGACACCTTCCTGAAGATCTGCGCCTGCATCCGGGTGGCGGTGCCCTACACCGGCATGATTATGTCCACCCGGGAAAACCAGTCCGTCCGGGAGCGGGCGCTGCATCTGGGCATCTCCCAGGTGTCCGGCGGCAGCCGCACCAGCGTGGGCGGCTACACCGAGGAGGAGCGTCCTCACGACACCGAGCAGTTCGACGTCAGCGACAACCGCACCCTGGATGAAGTGGTGAAATGGCTGATGGAGCTGGGATATATTCCCTCCTTCTGCACCGCCTGTTACCGGGAGGGCCGCACCGGCGACCGCTTTATGAGCCTGTGCAAGAGCGGGCAGATTCAAAACTGCTGCCATCCCAACGCCCTGATGACCTTGAAGGAGTACCTGATGGACTACGCCGCCCCGGAGACCAAGGCCATTGGGGAGAAGCTGATCCAGGCGGAGCTGGAGAACATTCCCAAGGAGAAGGTCAAGGAGATCTGCAAGGACCACCTGGAGAAGATTGAGCAGGGCATTCGGGACTTCCGGTTTTAAGCCGGGTGTCCCCGGCGGGACGAGTCGCGGGGCGGGCGCTATGAGCGCCCGGGCAATTATCAGGACGCAAACTCGCTTGCGCGGGAGGGGCCGTTTGCTGGGGGAAAGGAGCCGGTCCGTGGCCGGACTGGACACGCCGCCTATTTGCGTACCGCAAAGGCGGGAAGGTCTCAGTGAAGCCACCGGCGCGGACGTGCGTTATCGTCCTGCACAGGCGCGGCGTTTCGCCGCCGCCCCAGGGCGTGAAGAGACAGCGGAGGCACTCCGCCGGTGCGTGGCCGGACTGGCCAAGCCGCCCTCTTGCGTTCCGCAAGGGCGGGGGTCGCACCCCAGGCATGCCGGTCCGTGGCCGGACTGGACACGCCGCCTATTTGCGTACCGCAAAGGCGGGAAGGTCTCAGTGAAGCCACCGGCGCGGACGTGCGTTATCGTCCTGCACAGGCGCGGCGTTTCGCCGCCGCCCCAGGGCGCGAAGAGACAGCCCAGGCACTGGGCAAGGAGGTATACACATGAGCTTAAACGACACCCCCTCCGCTGAGAGGGTACACATCGGCTTTTTCGGCCGGAGAAACGCGGGCAAGTCCAGCGTGGTCAACGCTGTGACAAACCAAGAGCTTTCCGTGGTGTCCAACGTGAAGGGTACCACCACCGACCCGGTGATGAAATCTATGGAGCTGCTGCCTATGGGGCCGGTGGTCATCATCGATACCCCTGGATTTGACGACGAGGGCGCTCTGGGAGAGCTGCGGGTGAAGCGCACCAAGCAGATTCTCAACCGGGCGGACTGCGCCGTGCTGGTGGTGGACGCCACCCAGGGCATGACTCCCGCGGACCAGGAGCTTATCGCCCTGTTCCAGCAGAAGGGCATCCCCTATCTGATCGCCTACAACAAAAGCGACCTGGGGGCCGCTCCCCAGCTGGGGGAAAATCAGCTGGCTGTCAGCGCCGTGACAAGAGAGGGCATTGAGGAGCTGAAGGAGCGCATTGCCCGGCTGACCCGCTCTCAGGCGGAGGACAAGCGTCTGGTGGGAGACCTGCTCACCCCGGGGGACCTGGTGGTGCTGGTCACTCCCATTGACAGCGCCGCCCCCAAGGGAAGGCTGATTCTGCCCCAGCAGCAAACCATCCGGGACGTGCTGGACGCGGACTGCACCGCCGTTGTGGTGAAGGAAAACACCCTGGCCCCCACCCTGGAAAAGCTGGCGGTCAAACCCCGCATGGTCATCACCGACAGCCAGGCCTTTGCCCAGGTGGACCGGGACACCCCCAAGGACATCCCCCTGACCTCCTTCTCCATTTTGATGGCCCGGTACAAGGGCTTTCTGGAGGACGCTGTCCGGGGCGTGGCCGCCATCGACCGGCTTCAGGACGGGGACCGGGTACTCATTGCCGAGGGCTGCACTCATCACCGCCAGTGCGAGGACATTGGCACGGTGAAAATTCCCAAGTGGCTGAGGGAGTACACCGGCAAGGACCTGGAGCTGGAGCACTCCTCCGGCCGGGACTTCCCCGAAGATTTGTCTCCCTACAAGCTGGTCATCCACTGCGGGGGCTGCATGCTCAACGGCCGGGAGATGGACTACCGCCGGAAAACCGCCGGGGACGCGGGCGTACCCTTTACCAACTACGGCATCACCATCGCCCATTTAAAGGGAATTCTCAAGCGCAGCGTGGAGCTGTTTCCCGACCTGCACGCCCTGCTGCCGTAACAATTCCATATATAAAAAAGGACGCTCAAGCCTGCCTTGAACGTCCTTTTTTGCGCCTTACGGCTCCTGCCCCAGAGCCGCCAGCCTTTGAGCGGCCTGCCGGGGCGTCAGACCGTCCACCCACAGCTTTTGGGTGGACATGCTTTCATACAGAGGCAGCCGCTGCAAGGACCGCTCCAGCACGTCCCAGGAGCGCAGCCCCGCGGCCACATCCTTGCCAATGCGCTCCTTCAGCGTTTCCGGCCTGGCCAGCAGGGAAACCCCGTGGACCCGCACCCCCTCCAAGGGAAGCTGCCGGAGCAGGCTGTCCACAATCTCCTGCTGGTGCAGAACCCAGCAGAAAATCACTGTCTCGTAGGCGGAGCAGCGGAGAAACTGCCCCAGCAGAAAGGCGATATTCTCCTGGACCATTGCCGTGGTCTCCGGGGTTACCTGGAACGGCTCCATGTCCCAGCACCAGTCCCCGTCCAGAAAGGCACAAGGGGCGGTCAGGGCCTTCAGCTCCCGGCAAACGGTGGTTTTCCCCACCCCCATGGGACCGCCAATGATGTAAAGCTGCTTCATACCGGCCTCCCGCGCTCAGCCCCGGCGAACCCGCTCCGGGGTGTACATGATGTTTCCAAACCCTCCGTCCTTTCGGACAAACTGACCCGGCAGGCGCTCCTTGGCCAAATATCCGGTGCGGCCCAGAAACTCCACGGGAATGTGGTCGTCCGTACCCGCCAGAATTTCCCAGCAGCACTGAATGTTGTCGTCTATGCAGGTTTTCTCCTGCAGGCTGGGACCGTGGAACAGGTAAAACCGCTGGATTTCCGGCTGGCGCTCCTTCAGGTCCAGCAGAGCCCGCAAATATTCCTCAATGGTGGCGGAGGTGTCCATCATCACCAGGGTATTGTTGTTGCAGGCGTCCCCGGCAAAGAAATCTCCCGAGTCCGGATCCAGGTAGCACAGGGAACCCTTGGTGTGTCCCGGCACAAAAAGCACCTCCAAGGCTCTGCCTCCCAGGTCCAGCCTGTCCCCGGCTTGCAGGGCGGAAAACTCCACCGGGCTGTCCGGCACAAAGGCGGTTTCGTCCGGCAGGTCTGTCTCTCCCTGAGCCTGAAGCTGTCCCCGGACATAGCCCATCCTGGCGGGCAGGGTGCGGCCGTCCAGCATGGGAATATCCGCCGGATGAAGGGCGCACCGGCCAAACTCAAATACGCCCCCCGCGTGGTCCATGTGGCCGTGGGTCAGCGCCACCTGGACGGGCAGGTCCGTCAGGGTGGACACAAACTTCTTCAGGCCCCGAATGCCGGTCATGGTGTCAATCAGCACAGCCTGCGTTTCTCCTTCCACCAAAAAGCAGTGGACCCCCGAGGGATCGGTGATCTCCGTCACCCGGTTGGGAAGACGCCGGGCCTGAAAGGGCGTTTTGAAATCAAATGGCATAAAAACTCCTCCTCGCTCTCTGTTTTTTTCATTATAAATCCTTTTGGGAAGAAGCGCAAGCCGCCCCGGAAAAAGGCGGGAAAAATTCCCCGCCCCTCCTTGACAATGTTTCAAAATGATAGTATAATGCTATCAAACAGAAAGCTTGAAAAGGAGTGTTATTGAATGGAAAACCAAGAGAAAATCGTCAACCGCTATACGGAAAAGCCGGTAAAAACAAAAAACGGCTTTGCCATGCTGGCCTTGATCTTGGTGCTGTTCTTTGGCAGCATTGCCGCCATGGTGTGCGGGCCGGTATTTCTTTCCTCCACCAACGTGGGCGCCGCCGTGGCCATTGCCATTGCCGGAGCGCTGGTGCTTATCTTTGACCTGTTCCTCATGCCGGGGCTGAAGATTCTAAACCCCAACGAGGCCCTGGTGCTGACCCTCTTCGGCAAGTATCACGGCACTCTGAAAAAGGACGGCTACTTCTGGGTGAACCCCTTCTGCGAGGGCATCAACCCCGGGGCCGCCCCCGCCTCAATGACCACGTTAAACGGCTCCACCACAGTGAGCCTGGGAAGCAATAAAAAGATCTCCCTCAAGACCATGACCCTGAACAACGAGAAGCAAACCGTCAATGACGAGAGGGGCAACCCCATCGTTATCGGCACCATTGTCATCTGGCGGATTGTGGACACCACCAAGGCGGTGTTCAACGTGCAGAACTACCGGACGTTTTTAGGCACCCAGTGCGACTCCGCCACCCGGAACATCGCCCGGATGTACCCCTACGACCTGATGGACGACGACGACCAGGGGGAAAAGACCCTGCGGGGCAGCAGCCAGGAGATCGCCGACATGATGAAGCAGGATTTGCAGCAGCGGGTGGCCATTGCCGGGCTGGAGATTCTGGAGGTGCGCATCACCCATCTGTCCTACGCCCCGGAGATTGCCGCAGCCATGCTCCAGCGCCAGCAGGCGGAGGCCATTGTGGCCGCCCGGAAGAAGATTGTGGAGGGCGCCGTGGGCATGGTGGAGATGGCTCTGGAGCAGCTTCAGGACCAGCGCATTGTAGACCTGGACGAAGAGCGCAAGGCCGCTATGGTGTCCAATCTGCTGGTGGTGCTCTGCGGCAACAAGGACGCCCAGCCCATTGTGAACAGCGGGTCCATCTATTAAACCAAAGGCAGTGATGGAATGGAGCAAAAGGAAAAGGGCAAAAAGCAGATTCTGCTGCGGATCTCACCCAAGCTGTGGGAGGACCTGGCGGCCTGGGCCGAGGACGATTTCCGCTCCATCAACGGGCAGATTGAATATCTGCTGACGGAGTGCGTGAAAAAGAGAAAAAAGGGAAATAAGGAACAGGAATAAGCGCAAGCAAAAAGGGTTTCGAGCCCGGCTTTTATCAGGCCGGACCGAAACCCTTTTCTCGTTTGCCTTTGCCTTACTCGCCGCCCTCCCCGCAAAGAGTCAGACACAGTGCTTTCAATTCCTCCACGGTGGAGACAATCCACTTGGCGCCGGCCGCTTCCAGCTCCCCCTCTGGGGCAAAGCCGTACCGGACGCCGATGGATTCCACTCCCGCTGTTCCGGCCCCCAGAATGTCGTGCTTTCGGTCGCCGATCATCACCGCCTGCTCCTTGGGGGGATTGCCCAGGCGCTCCAGCACAGCCTGAATGACCTCTGCCTTGTCCGTGCGGGAACCGTCCAGCTCCGCTCCCACCACCACTTGGAAGAAGGGCAGCACCTGCCCCATCTCTAAAATGGTGTTGGCGAACACCTGAGGCTTGGAGGTGGCCAAGCACACCACCGCCCGCTGAGACAAGCATTCCAGCAGCTCTCTGACGCCGGGATACAGCTGGTTTTCATACACGCCCTTCACCCGGTAGCGCTCTCGGTATTTTTCTACCGCGGCCAGGGCCTGCTCCTGAGAGAAGCCGTAAAACTCCCGGAAGGACGCATCCAGCGGAGGCCCTACAAACCGGCGCAGCCGCTCCTCCGGCTCGTTGTAAATGCCAAAGGCATCCAGCGCGTACTGGGCGGACTTCAAAATGCCCTCCCCGTTGTCCGCCACCGTGCCGTCCAAATCGAAGAGAAAGTATCGTTTCATGGCGCTCCTTTCTGGGCAGCGGCTGCCTTCTATACGGGGACATCTCAGCTGCCCCCTCCCCCGCCGCGAAAAATCGCGGACACAAAACCCGTAGCTTATTCCGGGCAAAGGAGCGGCTTGCGCTCCGCCCCGCGATGTGAAAGTTCTTTGGTCCTTTCTTTCAAGAAAGGACGGAATGCCAGCGAAGCCGGCTTTGGAAAAGGACGTCCCAAAACACGAGGACGTCCTTTTCCAAAGAAATCTGTTACCGCCTGCCGGCTCCGCCGCCGCGGCTGCCACCGCCGCCGTGGAAGCCGCCACCGCCGCCGCGGCCAGCGCCGCCAAAGCCCCCGGAGCCGCCGCCGCGGAAGCCTCCAAAGCCGCCGAAGCCGCCCCCTCCCCGGGGAGGCCGGGGACCTCTGGGGCCGAAGCCGCCAGGGGGAGGCGGCGGAGGGGGACGCCAGCCCCGCCGGTAGGTGCGGCCCAGCAGGTTGCCCAGGAACAGCCCGGACCAAAAGCCCCCGCCGCCACCGCCGCCGGAGCGGGGACCTCCGCCGCCCATGCCCCGCAGAATCACGGCAATCAGCAAAAAGACCAGAACAATCATCACAACTCCCGCGGCCCAAATTCTCAGGCTGCTGAAGAACGACCCAAACCTCTGGCCAAAGCCCGGCTCATAGGAATCGTAGTCCTCGTCGTACGCGGGGGCTTCCATATCCGTGTATTCGTCCGTGTAGTTTGCGTAATAGCTCTCCATCTCCGACAGAGCCGCCTGGAAGAATTTCTCCACCCCGGCGTCGTAATCCCGGGCGGCAAAATCCGGCTCCAGATACTCGTTCAGCATGTCCTGAAGCTTGGCCCCGTCAAAGTAGTCCTCTATGCCGTAGCCGGCCATGGCGTAGTAGTTGTCCTCGCCAATGGCCAAAAGCAGCAGCAGGCCGTTGTTCCGCTCCTGAGAGCCAATGCCCCAGATGTTGAACAGGGAGTAAGCGTAGTCCGCAATGTCCTCCCCGTCCAGGAAGTCCACCGCCACCACCACAATCTGGGCGCCCTCCTCCTGGAACAGCGTCTGGTTTTGTGAAATGATCTCCTGTTCGGTTTCCTCCGAGAGCACGTCGGCCTCGTCCAGCACATACTGGTTTTCCGGCCGGTCTGGATAGGCTGCCAAGGCCGGAACCGCCAGGTAGAAGGCCATCATCAGGGCCAGGAAAAGTCCCAGCGCCCTTGGAAGCTGTTTCGATAAGGCCGCCTTCACAAAAGCGCCCCCCTTCATTCGTAGTCAAAGGTGGTCAGAGGTTCTATCCCCGCCACGCCCCGAAGCAGGTTCACGGGGAATTTCTCCAGCCGGGCGTTAAACTCCCGGGCGTCCTCATTGTAGTTGGAGCGGTTGATCTTGTCCTGCTCGGACTCCATCTGGGCAATCAGCTGGTCCGGATACTTCTGGTCCGTCTCCGAAAGCTGGGTGTTCTTCAGCTCTTCGTAGAGAGCCTGGGCCGCCTGGCCCATCAGCTGGTTGGCCTCCGCCTGGTCCGCGTCGCCGTCCCAGCAGTTTTGAGAATAGTTCACCGCGTACTCCAGATCTCCAACGAGAGAGGTCAGGGCCGGGTTCTCGCTGGTGTAGCGCCGGGCCACGGTCATCAGGTTGCTGGCGGCGTCCTCCCGGTTCTCAATGCCATCCCAAATGGCAAAGCCGGTTTTGTCCCCATAGTAAGACCATTCCGCCTCGTCCCGCAGCTCTGTCAGGGAGGTGTGAACCCCCAGGGGAACAGACAGCACAAGAGCCGCAGCCAGCACAATCCCGCCGATCACATTGCTCTTTTTCATCGATCACAAGCCTCCTTTTCCAAGGCGCTATGGCCTTTGCCTTCAGGTGTGGATGTCCAGCAGCTTCTGCTTCAGCTCGCCTTCCAGGCGGCCGATTTCCGCCTCGGCCTCCCGGCGCTTCTGCCGGCCCTCGTCCTGAATCTTCACCACCTCGTCCAGAGTCTGGATGAGGGACTGGTTGGTCTGGCGCAGGGTCTCCATGTCCACCACGCCCCGCTCGCTCTCCCGGGCGGTCTCGATGGTGCTCATCTTCAGCCGCTCGGCGTTTTTCCGCAGCAGCTCGTTGGTCATGTTGGAAACCTCCCGCTGGGCCTTTACCGCCTGCTCGGAGTGGGCCAGCCCCAGGGCCAGCACCATCTGGCTCTTCCACAGGGGGATAGTGTTCACCAGGGTGGACTGAATCTTGTCCGCCATCAGCTTGTCGTTGTTCTGCACCAGGCGGATCTGGGGGGACATCTGCACGCTGACCATGCGGGTCAGCTCCAGGTCGTGGAGTTTCTTCTCAAAGTTGTCGCACATCTGGGCATAGTCGTTGGCGGCCTGAGCGTCCTCGGCAAGACCGGTCTGCTTGGCCTTGGTCTGCAGCTGCACCAGAGTGGTTTCCCGCTCCCTTTTCAGCTTTTTCTTCCCGGCGATGATATACATGGAAAGCTCCTTGTGATAGGAGAGGTTCATCTCATAGAGCTTGTCCAGCATGACAATGTCCTTGAGCAGCTGCACCTGGTGGGACTCCAGCGCCCCGGCGATCTTGTTCACGTTCACCTCGGCGCTGTCATAGCGGGCCTTCATGGCGGTGAACTTGTTGCTGGTATTTTTGAAGAAGCCGAAAAAGCCCTTCTTTTCCTCCTCCTCAATGTCAAAGCCCTTCAGCTCCACCACCAGCTGGGAGATCTGGTCCCCCACCTCGCCCAGATCCTTGGTGCGCACGTTGTTCAGAGTGGTGTCCGAAAAGGAGGCGATCTTCTTCTGGGCGGCGGACCCATATTGCAGCACCAGGGTGGAGTTGGTCAAATCGATCTTCTCGGCAAAGTCGTCCACCACCTTGCGCTCCTCGGGGGACAGCACGCTCTCATCCAGGGTGGAAATCTCGTCCTCCCGCACCTGCTTGGGAGCGGGAGCCGCCTCCTCGGGGCTGAGGGTCAGGCTGGGGGTCTCCACTCCCTCCAGCGTGAGGGAGGGCGTCTGAGGACCGGGAGCGTCCATTGTCAATTTGATTTCATCGGGCATGGTTCTAACCTCCTTGGAATTTTCTGGATGTATGGGGCGCCGGCTGGGAAAGCACAGGCAGCGCTCTAGGGCCAGCCCCACCCTTTCCGGCTCCGCAGAACGCCGGCTTGCCCTGTGCAGGCACGCACAGCTTCGCGGTCCCTTATTTTTTGGCTTCTTCCTGTTCCTGCTTGTCCTCGTCCACAAAGCCCTCCTGCTTTAGAAGGGTCTCAAACACGGTGATGTCCGCGGAGATGTCCATGGCCTCCTCCGCGTAGAGGGAGTCCAGCTGCTTTTCAAAGGCATCTGCCACTGTGTGCATCATCCCGGCGATGTTGAACAGCGTGGAGGAGATGTTCTCCCCCTTCACATTCTGCTGGGAAAGCCGCTGATAGCTGCCCAGCAGCTTCAGGGTGGTGGGCAGGTAGTAATTCATGAATTTGCGAATTTGGGGCGCCTTTTCCGGGTGGTCGGCGATGTAGCGGAAAATGTCGGCGCTGGCCCGCTCCATCCGGGTGATGTCCTCTGAAAGAGTTTCGTCGGGAATGGCGTCGTCCGCGGCCCGAAGCTTTTTCAAATACTCCCGGCCCTCGTCGATGATCTTGTCCACCTCGGGATTGCCCGTCTGGGACTTCTCCACTTTCTCCGGCTCCTTTTTCGGCTCCTCCTTGGGCTTTTCCGGCTGGATGGGTACAAACACCTTCTTGCCCCTGAACAGCGCGCCGCTGACCAGGAATACCAGCACCAGCACCCACGCGAAAATCACAAAATGGTAGGGTTCGTACAGCGGGGCAGAGGTGGCGTAGATCAAGGCCGCCGCCGCGGTGATGTAGAACTTGGCGGGACTTCCCGCGCGGACCATCTTCATGGGTGGCTGGTTTCCCGCCGCCGGAGCCGCCGCTCCAGCTTTTCGCTGGCCGGCCTTCCGCCGGGCGGCAGCGGCCTGCTGCTGCGCTTCGTGCCGGGCGGCCGCAGCCCGTTGAGCCGCCGCCACCCGCTGGGCTTTGCTCTGGGGCGGATAGGGCGGCTGGGGCGGTCTGACCTGCTGCCGGGGCGCGCCCTGCTGGGCGGCGCCCTTATTATAGCTGTAATGGTAATAGCCGTTCCCGTTTTGGCTGCCCGCGTTCCGGGCAGCTCCCTGGGAGGGCTGAGGATTTCCCTGGCTGGGCGGGGTCTGTCTGGTCTGGGCGGTTTGGGGCGGCTCCCGGTAGGTATTCTGCTGAGGCGGCGCTTGATACGGCCCGTTCTGGGGCGGCGCCTGATAGGGATGTCCGGCGTTTCCGCTTCCGGGATTTTTTCCCATGTTCAAGGCTTGATCCAGTCCCTGAGCAGCGGCGCCCAGGCCCTGGGCAATTTTCCCCGCCAGGGGAATTCCCGACCCGGTCAGCACATGATAAACCTGCGAGGAGCGAAGCTCCTCTTGCAGAGAATCGTTTCCTTTTTTCTCCATAAATTTCCCTCCCTGTTCGGGAACGCTTTTCAAAACACTGTGATACTCTCATTGTACTTTGGAACACCTGCCGGTGTCAACTGAAATTCCGGGGCAACGGTCCCTTTTCCGGGGATTTTCCCCAGGCCCTATACCACATGGGGATTTCCCACCTGGGGAAACAGGCCCTTGACCTCCTCCCCTGTGGCGATGCCCTGCCGGAAGGCGGTGGCGGAGCCTGCCGCCACGCCCCACCGCAGGCCTCCCTCGGCTGTGCCGTGAAGCCGCCAGCCGTAGAGAAACCCAGCCACCAGGGAATCCCCCGCCCCCACGGTGGAGACAGCGGCTCCCCTCACGCCGTGGCAGAACAGGCAGCGGCCTTCCTCCTCCAGCAGCAGCGCCCCCTTGGCCCCCATAGAGACCACCACGTTTCTGGCGCCCAGCCGCTGCAGCTCCTGGGCGTAGCCCTTGGCCTCCTGCACGGTCAGGGGACCCTCCACTCCAAACAGCTGGCAAAGCTCCTCCTCGTTTGGCTTGATGAAAAAGGGATGATAGGGTAGCGCCGCCAGCAGGGAATCCCCGCTCATATCCACCACAAGCCTGGCTCCCGGCCTGCGGGCCGCCTCCAGCAGCTGGGGGAAGGCCGTTTCCGGCAGTCCTTTGGGAAGGCTGCCGGAAAGCACCAGCACATCCTCCCCGGAAAGGGCGGACAGCTTTTCCAGCAGCTCGTCCACCGCCTGGGCGGGAATCTCCGGGCCTTCCCCGTTGAAGGCGGTTTCCTCTCCGCCGGCGGTTTGCAGCTTTACATTGACCCGGGAGGTTCCCTGGTCCAGCAGAACAAACTCTGTTTGACAGCCCTTTTCCTCCAGCCGGCGGACAATCTCCCTGCCTGTAAAGCCGGCGGCAATGCCCAAGGCCCGGTTCTCCACCCCCAGGGAGGTGAGCAGCAGGGACACGTTCACGCCCTTTCCCCCGGGAGCGAAGCCGCTTTGGGAAAACCACTGAATGGCCCCTCTGGAAAAGTCCGGCAGGGAAATGGAGTAATCCAGCGCGGGATTCAAGGTCACTGTAAATAGTATCATACGTTCACGCCCTTACAAGATTCTTAAGGTATTCTATCATTTTGAAAAATTTTTTGCAATCTGGGCCGGGAAGAATAAAACCCTGCCAACCGTGTCAGGCTATGGGTGAGAAAACAGGAAAGGAACAGTGCGTATGCGAAACAAGCTGATAGCTTTTACACTGGCGGCCGCTCTGGCTCTGCTGGCAGCAGGCTGCATGGAGCGAGCCGCCGATGAAGTGTCCGAAACCGTGTCTCAGGCCAAAAGCGAGCTGGAAAACGCCGGGAGCCGTCTGGAGGAGGCGGGAAGTCGGGTGGGCTCTGCCGTGGAATCCATGCTGGACCCGGATTCCTCCCGCAAGGAAGAGTCCAGCGCCACCCTTACGCCCCAGCCCAGATAGGGCTTTGAGAACAGACGCCCGGGATTCTTCCCAAGGCCGGGTCTGTGCGGCTGCCGCGAAATGCGGCAGCTTTTTCTGTTTTCCCCCTTCTTGCGCGCCCGGCAAGGTCATGCTATACTAGCAATACATCGGATTTTCTAGCACTAACATGAAAGGGGAGAGCCTCTTTATGATTCGCTGCTGCATTTTTGATGCCGACGGCACCCTGCTGGACTCCATGCCCATGTGGCGGGACATCACCTATGAATACGCCCGGGAAAAGGGCGTACACGCCCCGGCGGGGCTGCACAACACCCTCAACCGCCTGAGCCTGGAGCAATGCGCCCAGCACTACCAGAGCCTGGGCGTGGAGGGAACTGTGGAGGAAATCGTCCGGGAGCTGGGCCAGTGCGCTTTAAACGGCTATCGGACCCAGGTGGACGAGAAGCCTCACGCCCGGCAGTTTTTAGAGCTGCTGCGGGAAAACCACATTCCCATCGCCGTGGCCACCGCCTCCAACCGGGAGGGCGTGCTGCTGGCCATGGAGCGGCTGGGCATGCTGCCCCTGGTGGACCTGTTCCTCACCTGCAGCGAGGTGGGAAAAAGCAAGGAGCATCCGGACATCTTCCTGCGCTGCGCCCAGCACTTTGGCGCCGCGCCCCAGGAAAGCGTGGTCTTTGAGGACTCCGCCTACGCCATCCGCACCGCGAGGCGGGCGGGCTTTCCCGTGGTGGCGGTGGAGGACGCCATCTCCACCCAGGGCAAGGGAGAGGAGGAAAGCCCCCAGGGCATTGCCCGGCTTGCCAACCTGTACCTGGGGGACTATGAGGAGCTGATCCAGCGCCTTGCCCCGGCGGAGGATCCCCCTCAGCTTATAGAGGAGCTGCTGCGTCCCCTGGAAGGCGGCAACTGCCGGGAAGGACCCAAGCCTGTCCGCGAGAAGGAATAACGAAAACTGACTGAAAGGAGACAGGCTTGTGAGCTTTCGGAAAAAATTCATCGGCACCCAGGCCTTTTACGCCTCGGTGCTGGCGCTGCTGGTACCCATGATCGTCCAGCAGGGCATCACCCAATTTGTCAACCTGCTGGACAACGTGATGGTGGGCCGGCTGGGTACCGCCCCCATGTCCGGCGTGGCCATTGTCAACCAGATTATCTTCATCTTTAACCTGACCATCTTCGGCGGGCTGGGGGGCGCCTCCCTCTTCGGCGCCCAGTTTGCCGGCAAAAAGGACCAGGAGGGGGTGCGCTACACCCTGCGGTTCCGGCTGGTGTTCAGCGTGGTGGTATGCGCCCTGGGAATTCTGGTCTTTCTGCTGTTTGGGGAGCAGCTGTTTCAGCTGTACTTAAACAAGGAGGCCTCCTCTCCCCAGGAGATTGCCGCCACCCTGGGACACGCCAAGGAGTACATCGCCATCATGCTGTTTGGGCTTTTGCCCTTCGCCATCAACCAGTGCTTTTCCAGCACCCTGCGGGACGTGGGCGAAACCTTTTCCCCCATGGTGGCCAGCATCATCGCCATCTGCGTCAACCTGACGGGCAACTACCTGCTGATCTACGGCAGCTTTGGCTTTCCCGAAATGGGCGTGGCGGGAGCCGCCCTGGCCACCGTCATCGCCAGGTGGGTGGAAATGGGCTATCTGCTGCTGCGGACCTACCGCCACCGAAAGCAGTTCCCCTTCCTGGAGGGGCTGTTCCGGGATTTCCGGGTCCCGCTGGACCTGTGCAAGCGCATCGCTGTCACCGGCACGCCCCTGCTGCTCAATGAAACCCTGTGGTCCATTGGCACCGCGGCGGTGAACATGTGCTATTCCTCCCGGGGGCTGGAGGCCGTGGCCGCTACCAACATCAACTCCACGGTGTGGAACCTGTTCGCCATTGTCATGGCGGCTATGGGCAACGCCATCGGCATTCTTTCCGGCCAGCTGCTGGGCGCCAACGACATCCAGGGGGCCAAGGACACCGTGCGGAAGCTTCTGTTCTTCAGTGTGGCCGTCAACCTGGTCATCGGCGGAATCATTGTGGCGGTGTCTCCCTTTATCCCCTACATCTACAACACCGAGCCGTCCGTGCGGCAGACCGCCACCCACCTGCTGATGATCTCCGGGGCCTTTCTGCCCCTCTCCGCCTATACCCAGGGAACCTATTTCACCATCCGCTCGGGGGGGAAAACCTTTGTCACCTTCCTGTTTGACTGCGTGTTCACCTGGGTGGTCAGCCTGCCCATTGCCTTTTGCCTGTGCCAGTTTACCGGGCTTTCCGTGGTGTGGGTGTTCTTCTTTGTGTCGGCGGCGGACATCATCAAGGCCGTCATCGGCACCGTCATGCTGGTCTCCGGCGTATGGGCCAAAAACATGGTGGGCGCCGGCGGAAAGGGCTCGTGAAAAAGCAGCCCTTCCCTTCTCTGCCGGCGCGGGAGATTTCCCCGCCATATTTCCCGAAAACCACTTTACAAACCTCCACTTCTATGATAAAATAAGCAAGCTGCCCGTTCCTCGGATAAGGGAGTCACCAACCCCTACCTGTGGACAGGGTGAATTTTAAGCGGCCAGGCCGCGGAAAAGGTGGAATTGCCATGACTAAGACTGAAAAGACCGAGATCATCAAAAAGTATGCCCGCCACGAGGGCGACACCGGCTCTCCCGAGGTGCAGATCGCTGTGCTGACCAAGCGCATCAACGACTTGACCGAGCACCTGCGGCAGAACAAGAAGGACCATCACTCCCGCCGGGGTCTGCTGAAGATGGTCGGCCAGAGACGGAATCTGCTCAACTATCTGACCAAGATTGACATCGAGCGGTACCGCTCCATCATTGCCGAGCTGGGCATCCGTAAGTAAGAGAAAAGCAGCGGGCTGTGACTGTGGGCCTTTGGGCCGGCGGCACAGCCTTTCGCTCTTTTTTGGGGCGGAACTGTTTTACAAGCAAACCAGCCGGAACACTCCCGGCCGGCTTGTTTCCTTGGAAAACAGGACCGCCTTTCGAATAACCGCCCCGGCGAAAGCGGCCGGGGAGAAAGGACGTGTGTCAATGTTCGAGAATTTTAAAGTATTCCAAACAGAGCTGGCGGGCCGGCCCCTGGTGATTGAAACCGGAAAAATGGCCCAGCTGGCCAACGGCGAGTGCCTGGTGCGCTATGGGGACACCGTGGTGCATGTGGCGGCCACTGCCTCTGCCAAGCCCCGGGACGGCATTGATTTCTTCCCTCTCTCGGTGGATTTTGAGGAGAAGCTTTACTCTGTGGGCAAGATTCCCGGCTCCTTTTTAAAGCGGGAGGGCCGTCCCAGCGAAAAAGCCACCCTGACCTGCCGGATGATTGACCGGCCCATCCGCCCCCTGTTCCCCAAGGACATGCGAAACGACGTGTCCATTGTCTGCACGGTCATGTCCGTGGACCAGGACAACTCCCCGGAGATTGCCGCCCTCATCGGCACCTCCATTGCCCTGTCCATTTCCGATATTCCCTGGAACGGCCCCATTTCCGGCGTTTCCGTGGGACTGATTGACGGCGAATTTGTCATCAACCCCAACGCCGCCCAGCGCAAGGTCAGCCAGATGGCTGTCACCGTGGCCTCCACCGATGAGCGCATCGCCATGATCGAGGCCGGCGCCGACGAGGTCTCTGACGAGGATATGTACAACGGCATTATGGCGGGGCATGAGGCTAACCAGAAAATCATCGAGTTTATCAAGGGCATCCAGGCGGAAATCGGCAAGGAGAAGTTCTCCTACCCCTCCAACAAGCCGGAGCCCGGCATGTTCGAGGCCATCCGGGACTATGCCGAGGACGCGGTCCGGGCCGCCCTGGACACCGACGACAAAAACGTGCGGGACGAGCGCTTAAAGCCCGTTTACGAGGATGTGCAGGCCCATTTTGCCGATGTCTACCCCGAGTCCGAGGGCAAGATTGACGAATGCCTGTATCTGACCCAGAAATATGTGGTGCGCCGCTGGCTTCTGGACGAACAGAAGCGGGTGGACGGCCGGGGCATGGACGACATGCGTCCCCTGGCCGCCGAGGTAGGCCTGCTGCCCCGCGTTCACGGCTCCGGCATGTTTACCCGGGGCCAGACCCAGGTGCTCACTGTGGCCACCCTGGGCTCCATCCGGGACAACCAGCTGCTGGACGGCATTGACGAGGAGGAAAGCAAGCGGTATATCCACCACTACAACTTCCCCTCCTACTCCGTGGGCGAAACCAAGCCCAGCCGGGGTCCCGGACGCCGGGAGATCGGCCACGGCGCTTTGGCCGAGCGTGCCTTGGTGCCTGTTATCCCCAGCGTGGACGAGTTCCCCTACACCATCCGCTTAGTCAGCGAGGTGCTGTCCTCCAACGGCTCTACCAGCCAGGCCTCCATCTGCGGCTCCACCCTGGCCCTGATGGACGCGGGCGTGCCCATCAAGGCCCCTGTGGCCGGCATCTCCTGCGGCCTGATTACCGAGGGCGACCGCTGGATGACCATGGTGGACATCCAGGGCATCGAGGATTTCTTCGGCGACATGGACTTTAAGGTGGGCGGCACCAAGAAGGGCATCACCGCCATCCAGATGGACCTGAAGATTCAGGGCCTGACCCCCGAAATGGTGAAGGAGGCCCTGGAAAAGACCCACAAGGCCCGCAACTATATCATCGATGAAATCATTCTGAAGGCCATCCCCGAAGTGCGGCCCCAGCTGTCCAAGTACGCTCCCAAGATGCTGTCCACCGTGATCCCCGTGGACAAGATCCGGGAGGTCATCGGCAGCGGCGGCAAGGTCATCCAGAAGATCTGCGCCGAATGCGAGGTCAAGATGGATGTGGAAGAGGACGGTCATGTGTTCATCTCCGGGCTGGATCTGGAGAAGTGCCAGCGGGCCTTGGATATTGTGGATACCATTGTCAACGATCCGGAGCCTGGCTCCTACTACAACGGCCGGGTCACCCGGCTGATGGACTTCGGCGCCTTTGTGGAGATTGCCCCGGGCAAGGAGGGGCTGGTACACATTTCCCGCCTGGACGTGAAGCGCACCGAGAAAGTTACCGATGTGGTGAACGTGGGCGACATTGTCAAGGTGAAGGTGCTGGAGATCGATGACAAGGGCCGCTTGAACCTGAGCCGCCGGGACGCCCTTATCGACCTGGACGGCGCCGTGCCGGAGAACGATATCTCCGAGAAGCCCCGCCGGGAGCACCGCGATAGGGACCGCCGCCCCCGGAGAGAGCACCGGGAGTAAGCCGGCCCGTGTCCGGACAGGACAAGCCATATTGAAACAAGCGCAACTGGCCAGCGCCGCACCCAGGCAAGGTGTTGGCGCTGGCTTTTTCTGTGTTTCAAGGAAACCCCTCCAAAACTTTTCATATTCCATCGCGAGATTTGATAAATTCTTTACATTGTTTTCCACAGTTTCCTGTGGTAACATGAAACTATCATTTTCCCATTGAAAGGAGCTTTCCCCATGACCTTCCAAGAATTTTTCCAGCAGGTGAAGGACCGCTTTCAGGGCGCCGACATCTCTCAGGTGTCCGACCCCACCCGCATTCAAATCAACATTACCGGCCAGGCCGCCGGCACCTTCTATGTGGAGATCAAGGGCGGAAATTTGGCCATTGAGCCCTATGAGTATCACGACCGGGATGTAGAGATCACCATCTCGGACGAGAATTTCCTAAAGCTTGTCAACGGCAAGCTGGACCCTGTGGCCGCCTTCACCTTTGGCAAGCTGAAGGCCCAGGGAGATTTGGGCAAGGCTCTGGAGCTGAAGAAGCTGATCCGATGAGAGACCTTGCGCAAGGACAAGCCCCCTTGGAGAAGAAGGCCATCATCGCCATGAGCGGCGGAGTGGATTCCAGCGTGGCGGCCCTGCTGTGCCAGCGGCAGGGCTACGACTGCATCGGCGTCACCCTGGCCCTGACGGACAACAGCGACCGGGGGCTGCCGGAAGAGGCCTTTCCTGGAGAGCGCACCTGCTGCTCCGTGGACGACGTGGCCGACGCCCGCAGCGTGGCCTTCCGGCTGGGGATGCCCTTTTATGTGTTCAACTTCAAGGAAGCCTTTCGCCGCCAGGTGATGGACCGCTTTGCCGCCGCTTACCAGCGGGGGGAAACCCCCAACCCCTGCATCGACTGCAACCGGTACATCAAATTCGCCAAGCTGATGGACCGGGGAGAGGAAATCGGCTATCCCTATGTGGCCACAGGCCATTACGCCCGGGTGGAATTTGACGAAACCTCTGGCCGGTGGCTGCTGAAAAAAGGCCTGGACCAGCAAAAGGACCAGAGCTATATGCTCTATTCCCTGACCCAGTGGGAGCTTTCCCGGCTGCTGCTGCCCCTGGGCGGGCTGACCAAGGAGGAAACCCGCCGTCTGGCGGAAGAGCAGGGCTTTCTCAACGCCCGAAAGCGGGACAGCCAGGACATCTGCTTTGTGCCCGACGGGGACTACGCCGCCTTTATCCGCCGGTGGACGGGGAAGGATTTCCCCCCCGGAGACTTTGTGGGAACCGGAGGAGAGATCTACGGCCGGCACAAGGGTATCATCCACTACACCGTGGGACAGCGGAAGGGCCTGGGGCTTTCCTTCCCCCAGCCCATGTTCGTCAAGGAGCTGGACGTGGGAAAAAACCAGGTGGTGCTGGCAAAGGCGGAGGAGCTGTTCTCCCAAACCGCGGTGGCTCAGGACATCAACCTGATCTCCGTGGAGAGCATCCCAAGGCCCCTGCGGGTAAAGGCGAAGGTCCGCTACCGGCAGCAGGAACAGCCTGCCACCGTTTTGCAGACCGGCCCGGACCAGCTGACCGTCACCTTTGACACGCCCCAGCGGGCCGTCACGCCCGGCCAGTCCCTGGTGCTCTACGACGGGGACACCGTGGTGGGGGGCGGAAAAATTGTTGAAAAAAATACAGGGAAAGGAACGGGGCTTGGCCCCTTATAGACAATGGAACTGAAGGACGCGGAAATTCTTGTGGTGAAGGTGGGTACCTCCACCCTGACCTATGAAAATGGAAAAGTAAACCTGCGGCGGCTGGAGCGGCTGTGCCGCACCCTCTCGGACCTGCAAAACGCCGGACGGAAGCTGGTGCTGGTTTCCTCCGGCGCCATCGGCGTGGGCATGGGCAAGCTGGGGCTTTCCCAGCGCCCCGAGGAGACGGAAAAAAAGCAGGCGCTGGCCGCGGTGGGCCAGTGCGAGCTGATGTTCCTCTACGACAAATTCTTTGGGGAGTACAACCGGACCGTGGCCCAGGTGCTGCTCACCGCCGACGTGGTGGACTTTCCCAAGGGCCGGGAAAACGTGCAGAACACCTTCCGGGAGCTGCTCTCCATGGGGGTGATTCCCGTGGTGAACGAAAACGACACCGTGGAGACCCAAGAACTGGAGGGCAAAAACTTTGGGGACAACGACACCCTCTCCGCGGTGGTGGCAGGGCTGTGCGGGGCTCAGGGCCTTGTGATTCTGACGGACATTGACGGCCTGTACGACGGCGACCCCAGAAAGGACCCCAGCGCCCGGCGCATCCCCCGGGTGGAGGACATCACCCCCCAGATTGAGGCCCTGGCGGGAGGGGCCGGTTCCAGCCGGGGCACCGGCGGCATGGCCACCAAGCTGAAAGCCGCCAAGCTGGCCAAAAGCCAGGGGATTCCCACAGCGGTGATCTCTGGCAGCCACACGGAAACCCTCTACCAGCTGCTGCGGGGCGAGGACGTGGGGACCGTATTCCCCGTGTAAAAAAACAGAGCCGAAAATCCCCGCCCGGCCCAACCGCAAATGTTTCCGCGCCTTACAGCGTGTTACCCATATCCCTGCAAAGGAGGTTTTCCCATGACCATCCATGACATGGGCGCCCGGGCCAAAGCTGCCGCCCGGGAGCTTGCCAACGCGGGCAGCTTGAAGGAGACAGCCCTGCTTCACGCCGCCGGCGCCCTGTGGCAGCGCCGGGAAGAGATTCTGTCCGCCAACGCCCTGGACTTGGCGGCTGGCCGGGAGGCCGGCATGTCCCAGGCTCTGCTGGACCGGCTGGCCCTGACGGAGAGCCGTGTCCAGGGCATGAGCAGCGCCGTGGAGCAGGTAGCCAAGGCCGCCGACCCGGTGGGGAAGGTCCTTTCCGGCCAAACCCTGGCAAACGGCCTGCGGCTGGAAAAGGTTACGGTGCCGCTGGGTGTGATCGGCATCATTTACGAGGCCCGGCCCAACGTCACCAGCGACGCGGCGGCTCTGTGCCTGAAGGCGGGGAACGCCGTCATCCTTCGGGGCGGCAAGGAGGCCTTCCGCTCCAACCAGGCGGTGACAAGGGTGCTGCGAGAGGCCCTGGAAGAAAAGGGCCTCCCCGGGGACAGCGTTCAGCTGGTGGAGGACACCTCCCGCCGGTCCGCCCAGGAGCTGATGGCTCTGACGGACTATCTGGACGTACTCATCCCCCGGGGCGGGGCGGGGCTGATCCGCTCTGTCAAGGAAAATGCCCGGGTGCCGGTGATTGAAACCGGGGTGGGCAACTGCCACGTCTATGTGGACAAGGACGCCGACCTGGACATGGCGGCGGACATCATCTACAACGCCAAATGCTCCAGGCCCTCGGTGTGCAACGCCATTGAGACCATCCTGGTCCACCGGGACGCGGCGGAGGAGGCCCTGCCTAAAATCAAGGCGCGGCTGGACGAGAAGCAGGTGGAGCTGCGGGGCTGTGAAAGGGCCAGAGCCATCCTGCCGGGGATCACCCCCGCTGTGCCGGAGGACTGGGAAACCGAGTATCTGGACTACATCCTGGCGGTGAAGGTGGTGGACTCTCTGGAGGAGGCCCTGGAGCACATCGCCCGGTACTCCACCCGCCACAGCGAGTGCATCGTCACGGAGCGCTATTCCACAGCCCAGCGGTTCCTCCAGGAAGTGGACGCGGCGGCGGTATATGTAAACGCCTCCACCCGGTTTACAGATGGAGGCGAGTTTGGCCTGGGGGCGGAGATCGGCATCTCCACCCAAAAGCTCCACGCCCGGGGTCCTATGGGCTTGGAGCAGCTGGTAAGCTATAAATTCCTCATTCGGGGCAGCGGGCAAATCCGCTGACCAGGCCCCTTACAGCAGCAGGAACAGCAGGGCAAACAGCAGCTCCTGGTTCTTTTGATCCCCGCTGAGCAGCAGCAACAGGGCCAGAATGATCGTGCGCTCCTTGTCCTGGAAAAAGGCATCCAGAAGGCCCGGCTCCTCCTTGGAGGGGGCTGGCGCTTCCGGCTCTGGCGGCCGGGACTCCTGCTTTTCTTCCGGGGCAGAGGGCTTTTGCTGTTTGCGGGGCAGCGGGATGCGGGCCTTGGCCTGCATTTCCCGGGCGCGGCGGGCAGCCTCCTCCCGCAGCTTGTTCATATCCAGTTCGTTAGGCACAGCGCCGCCCCCTTTCTACAACAGCCCGGACAGCAGCCCGGAAAAGACCCCGCTCTCCTTCAAAAGAGGCAGCAGCCGCAGCATTTGCAAAATCTGGATGGCTTCGTCCACCTTTTTCTGCCGGCCCTCGCTGAGCAGCGGACGCAGCGCCCGCAAAAGCCGGGTGGCGTCGTCCTCCCGGTTGGCCCGGTTTAAAAGGGGCGCCAGCCTGGTCATCAGGGACAGGGCTTGGGGGTTTAGGCCCATCAGCCCTGTCCCGCCGGCGCTTTCCTGCGGCTTGGAGGCCTGCCCAACCCCCAGAGCTCCCAGCAGCGCGGAAAGGTCCGGCCCCGCCGGGGCGGCAGGCTCCGCCGGCGCCTCTCCCTGGTCTTTTCCCAGAGAGCTGAGCAGTCCCTGGAGCCGGCCCATCGTCTGGGGGTCGGAGAGAATGCTTTGAAGCTGTTGACTCAGGTCGTCCATGGGACTGCTCCTTTCTGCCAGAGGCGTTTATGAGTTTGGCTTGCCTTGGTTTTCCAAAAGCTGAAACAGCCTTTGGGCCTGGGGTGTGGAGAGCAGCTTTTTGGCGGCCTCCGGGTCGGAAAGAACCTTTTGCAGAGCGGCGGCGTCCTGACCCCTGGCATTCCCCGCCAGGTGGGACAGGTCTCCCCGCTGAGCTGCCTTTTTAAGCGCCTGCGGCGTGGTGCCCATCCGCTGTGCCGCCAGCCTCAGCAGGGCCTCCAGTTGGTTTTCACTGGGCGTCATTCCGTGGATTCCCCCCTTTCACATGGGATGGCCGGTCACAGGGCCGGCCCTGTTTCCATAGTATGCGGCAAGGGGAAAAAAATGTCCTGAAACCAGGGCATGGGGAAGATGTTGTATTTGGGAAAGGAAGGAACTTGTACTATGCGAATTTTAGTGGTGTCCGACAGCCACGGCAACGACAGCAGCCTGCGCCGGGCCATTTTGGCCCAGCCCAAGGCGGAGGTGGTCATCCATCTGGGAGACGGTGAGGAAGAGCTTCTCCGGGCAAAGCGGAGCTTCCCGGAAAAGATGTTTCTGGCGGTGCGGGGCAACTGCGACTTTGGCTCTGCCCTGCCCCCTGCCGGAGATTTCACGGCGGAGGGCGTCAAGATTTTTTACACCCACGGCCACCTGTATGGGGTGAAATCCGGCCTGTATACCTTTGCCTGCGCCGCTCGGGAGCGGGGAGCGCAGGTGGCCCTGTACGGCCACACCCACAACGCTCTCACCGATTATGAGGACGGCCTGTACATCATGAATCCCGGCTCTCTCAACGGCTGGGAGGCCACCTACGGCACCCTGGACATCACCCCCCAGGGCATTGTGACAAACATTGTAAAACTCCCGTAAACACGACCTGTTTCGAGTTGACAGGGACTACAAAAAATGGTAATCTTAATCATAGAAATCTAAGCAATATCTCTGGCGCCCGGGAACCAGCGCAGGCGTTCAGAAAGGAAGGGAAGGTTTCATTATGACAGAATACGAAAGATGGCTGAGCCAGCCCTTGGATGACCCGGATCTTACCGAAGAACTGAAGTCCATACAGGGCCAGGAGGACGAGATCAACGACCGCTTTTACCGGGAGCTGGAATTTGGCACCGCGGGCCTGCGGGGCGTCATCGGCGCGGGCACCAACCGGATGAACGTCTACACCGTGCGCAAGGCCACCCAGGGCCTTTCTAACTACCTGCTCAAGCACGCGGAGGGCAAGCCCCAGTCCGTGGCCATCGCCTATGACAGCCGCATCAAGGGCGTGCTGTTCTCCAAGGAGTCCGCGGCGGTGCTGGCGGCCAACGGCATCAAGGCCTATATCTATCCCCAGCTGATGCCCACCCCGGCCCTTTCCTTCGCGGTGCGGCACCTGAAGTGCGACGCGGGCATCTGCGTCACCGCCAGCCACAACCCCGCCAAGTACAACGGCTACAAGGCCTACGGCAGCGACGGCTGTCAAATCACCGCTGACATGGCCGACGGCATCACCCAGGAGATTGGCGCTCTGGACATCTTCTCCGGCGTGAAGAAAATGGACTTTGAAGAGGGCCGCAAGCAGGGCCTGATTGAATATATCGGGGACGAGACCATGGGCGCTTTCCTGGACAGCGTGTATCAGGAGAGCCTGCTCGACGACGCCAGCAACCTGAAGCTGGTATACACCCCCTTAAACGGCGCGGGCCGGGTGTGCGTGCTTCGCATTTTAGAGCGCATCGGCATTAAGGACGTGACGGTGGTGCCGGAACAGGAGTATCCCGACGGCAACTTCCCCACCTGCCCCTATCCCAACCCAGAATTTCGAGAGGCCCTGCAAAAAGGCCTGGAGCTGTGCGAGAAGGTTCAGCCCGACCTGCTGCTGGCCACCGACCCGGACAGCGACCGGGTAGGCATTGCCGTGAACCAAAACGGGGAGTTTAAGCTGATGACCGGCAACGAGGTGGGCATCCTGCTGCTGGACTTCATCGCCCGGGTCAAGCAGGAGCAGGGCAAGCTGCCCGCCCATCCCGTGGCGGTGACCACCATTGTCTCCACAGACATGGTGGACCCCATCGCCCAGCATTACGGCATTGAGATGCGCCGGTGCCTGACAGGCTTTAAGTACATCGGCGACATCATCGCCGAGCTGGAGGAGAAGGAGGGCAACGCCGACAGCTACCTGCTGGGCTTTGAGGAAAGCTACGGCTACCTGTCCGGGGGCTATGTCCGGGATAAGGACGCTGTGGACGGCAGCATGCTCATCTGCCAGATGGCCTCCTATTACAAGCGCCAGGGAAAGACCCTGGTGGACGTGATGAACGAGCTGTACGAGACCTACGGCTATTACCAGAACGCCACCCTGAATTTTGCCTTTGAGGGCGAGGACGGTATGAAAACCATGCAGAAGATCATGGACACCCTGCGCCAAGAGCCTCCCGCGGAAATCGCCGGGACCAAGGTGGTGGGCCGCAGCGACTATCTGCTGAGTCAGTCCTACGGGGACAAGGAGGGCGTCATTGACCTGCCCAAGTCCAACGTGCTGGAATACCGCATGGAAAACGGCTGCAAGCTGATTGTCCGGCCCTCCGGCACAGAGCCTAAGATTAAGATTTACCTCTCCGGCAAGGGAGCCACCATGGAGGAGTCCCTGGCGGAGATTGAGAAGATGAAGGCTGCCGCTCCCGGCCTGCTGGGAATCTGACAGCCCCTCCGGCAAATACGGAAGTCCTGAACAGGCTGGCAAGTGTGTGCAACCCTTGCCAGCCTGTTTCTGATAACCCGGTGGTTCTACCCTTCTAACGAAGAGATACTTCTCTCTCTTGGAATGGGGGAGTATACTGAAGCAAAAGGGCGCGGGACAGCCGCGCCCCTTTGGCCCGAACAAGCCGGGCAAGAACACCCCCAGACAAGTACAAGGAGGACATGCCATGAAAACAAGAAAGCTGAAGGATTTGACCGTTTCGGAAATCGGCATGGGCTGCATGGGCTTTTCCCACGGCTATGGGGAAATCCCCAGTGAGGAGTACGCCATAGAAGCCATTCAGGACGCCTATCGCGCTGGATGCACCTTTTTCGACACCGCCGAGCGGTACGGCCCCTATCTGGACCCCAAAAACATGGGCCACAACGAGCGCATTGTGGGCAAGGCCCTGAAAGACGTGCGCAAAGAGGTGGTCCTTGCCACCAAGCTGCACATCGCCACGGAAGAGCCTCAGGCGGACGGCTCTGTCTACCACACCCTGCGCCGCCATGTGGAGGCTTCTTTGGAGAGGCTGCAAACGGACTATGTGGATCTGTACTACCTTCACCGGGTGAACCCGGACATCCCCGTGGAGGAGGTGGCCCAGGGCATGGGCCGGCTTATAGAGGAGGGGCTTATCCGGGGCTGGGGCATGTCCATGGTGAACGTGCCGCTTTTAGAGCGGGTGCAGAGCATTGCTCCCCTGTCCGCGGTGCAGAATATCTACTCCATGATGGACCGGGCCTATGAGAAGGAGGTCATCCCCTACTGTCAAAAGCACAATATCGGCTTTGTGGCCTTCTCCCCCATTGCCAGCGGATACCTTTCCGGCAAGGTGGACCCCAACCAGACCTTTTCCGGCGATGACGTGCGCCAGTGGGTTCCTCAGCTGAAAAAGGAAAACATGCTGGCCAACCGGCCTCTGCTGGAGGTGCTTTCGGACATGGCCGCCAGAAAGCACGCCACCAACGCCCAGATCTCCCTGGCCTGGATGCTCCGCAAGTATCCCCATGTGGTGCCAATTCCCGGCTCCAAGAACAAGGGCCGCATTTTGGAGAACCTGGGCGCCTGGGAGGTTTCCCTCTCTGACGGAGAGTTCCAGGAGTTGGAAGAGGCCCTGGACCGTATCGCCATCCACGGCCAGCGCAGCGACCTGAAAAACAAGACAGAGTTTATTGATTGACCTGAAAAATTCCAGACGGGCCGGATGTCATCCCCCGAAAAGCCTCTTCTGAAGGACCGCCCGGCATAAATTTTCCAGCGTCCCCAGCCTTTTGCCCTGAAGGGCATGGTTCCTCCTTGAGAAATGAGCGTCTTTGTGCTACAATCAATGTGTCGCAAGGCTATTTCCCAGAAAAACAGCGGAAAAGCGCCTGATGCTTGACAGATCAACAACCAAAAGGCGTTTCCCGGCAAGCAGTCCGGAAGAGAAGGTCTTAACAGCGCCGGCGCTTTCGCGCCGGAACGCAAGACAGCAGGAAATGCCGGGGCAATATCAAGGAGACGTGAAGCTGCATGAAATTAGGAATCGTGGGTCTGCCCAACGTGGGCAAGAGCACTCTGTTTAACGCCATTACCAACGCCGGCGCTCAGTCGGCCAACTACCCCTTCTGCACCATTGAGCCAAACGTGGGTGTGGTGGCTGTGCCGGACAAGCGGCTGGACAAGCTGGCCGAAATGTACCAGCCGGAGAAGTTCACCCCTGCCACCATCGAGTTTGTGGACATTGCCGGGCTGGTGAAGGGCGCCTCCAAGGGCGAGGGCCTGGGCAATAAGTTCCTCTCCAACATTCGGGAGGTGGACGCCATCGTCCATGTGGTGCGCTGCTTTGAAAACGACGACATCATCCATGTGGAGGGCAGCATCGACCCCAAGCGGGACATTGAAACCATCGACCTGGAGCTGATTCTCTCGGACATGGAGGTGCTGGAGCGCCGCATTGACAAGACCAAGAAAATGCTGAAGGCCGACAAGAAATACCAGGCTGAGCTGGACTTTTTGGAGCGGGTTTATCAAGCCCTGGAGGCTGGCAAGTCCGCCCGCAGCGTGGAATGCACCGAGGAGGAGGCGGAGATTCTCTCCACCGTGAGCCTGCTGACCAACAAGCCCATTATCTTCGCCGCCAACATGAGCGAGGACGACTTTCGGGGCGGCGTGGAAAACAACAAGTATTTCCAGGTGGTGCAGGAATTCGCCCAGGCCGAGCACGCCGCCGTGCTGCCTATCTGCGCGGAGATTGAGGCGGAGATTTCCGGTATGGAGCCGGAGGAGAAAAGCCTGTTCCTAGCGGACATGGGCCTGGAGGAATCCGGTCTGGACCGGCTGATTCAGGCCTGTTATTCCCTGCTGGGGCTGATCTCCTATCTCACCGCCGGCAAACCGGAGGTCCGGGCCTGGACCATTAAAAAGGGCACCAAGGCCCCCCAGGCCGCCGGGAAAATCCACTCGGACTTTGAGCGTGGCTTTATCCGGGCGGAGGTCATCGGCTTTGACGAGCTGATGGAGTGCGGCACCATGGCCGCGGCCAAGGAAAAGGGCCTGGTCCGCAGCGAGGGCAAGGACTACGTCATGCAGGACGGGGACATTGTGCTGTTCCGCTTTAACGTGTAAGCCCGCGGCTGGGGATGCCCGGCCTTTCTGAAAGAGGAGGCGTTTTCCATGGAACCCATTGGTTGTGTGACTCCTCATCTTTGTGGTTTTCTTCTGTGTGCTGTACTTCACCGTAAAAGCCGCCGTGCGGGACGGGATACTGGCGGCCCAGCAGGCCCAGCGGGAGAAACAGCCCCAGCAAGACGCGCCCAACGAGAAAAAGGATGGCTAAATGCCATCCTTTTTTCATGGGGAAAATTCCGCCGTATTTCAGGACTCCGGAAAGGCAGTCTCCCCAAAAAGCAAAGAGACCAAAAGACCCCTCCTGCTTTTCCAGGCTCCTTCCCCGCAAGGCTCCCCAGAGACCTTGCTCCCCCTCGCGCCTGACCGGTCGGGGCGCTGGGCAGCGCCCTTTTGAAAAAGGCCACGAAGCCCTTACGCGCCCTCAGCGTGCTTCAAATAGTCAATTTTGTGCTCAATCTTCGCCAGATGGCGTTGCAGCTCGTCAATCTCCCTCAGGACCCGCTGGCGGTGGTCGGTGAAAATCCGCAGCCGCTCCTCCAGAGTGGAGTCCCCCTGCTCCACCAGGTCAAAATACCGTTTGATCTCTTTCAGGGGCATGCCGGTGCTTTTGAGACACATGACCATTTCCAGCTGGGCAAAGTTTTCCTCGGTGTAAAGCCGCACTCCGCTTTTGGTCCGAGCCGGGTGAAGGATGCCCTCCTTTTCGTAAAACCGCAGGGTATGGGGCTCTATGCCAAACCGCTGAGCCACCTGTGAAATGCTGTAACCCTCCATAACGCGCTCCTTTCCGCCGGATCAGGCCGGTTATAAACTGTGCTTTAAGTTTAAGCTAGAGCAAAGGGTTTGTCAACCGCTTTTTTAAGCGAAACCAGCGCAATTGTATTTTTATACAAATATCCCTGCATAAAAACCTGGATTATTTCCCTTTATGCCCCTTGAAAAACGGGAAATAAGTTGTATAATGTGTATATTCCCAACAACGGAAAACCAAAAGGACGAAGGAGAGAATCACCTATGAAAAAAGTTGCAACCCTTCTGGCGGCTTTGATGCTGATGACCGCCGCGTTCGCCGGCTGCGGCGACACCGGCTCCAACTCTTCCGCCGCTGAAACCAGCACCTCCTCCACCGTGAGTGAGACCTCCGCCTCCGAGAGCGAAAGCTCCTCCGAGGCTGCCGGAGACGAGACCTCCAGCGAGGCTTCCACCGCTGAAACCGGCGAGTTCACCACCATTGAAGAGGGCAAGCTGATTATGGCCACCAACGCCCAGTTCCCTCCCTATGAGATGGTTGCCGACGGCGAAGGCTTCAACGGCACCGGGTTTGAGGGCATCGACGTGGAGATCGCTTCCGCCATTGCCGACAAGCTGGGCCTGGAGCTCCAGATCGACGACATGGAGTTCACCTCTGCGCTGACTGCTGTGCAGAACAATGCTGCCGATGTGATCCTGGCCGGCCTGACCTACAACGCAGAGCGGGACGAGGTGCTGGACTTCACCGACAGCTACTCCACCGGTGTGCAGGTAGTCATTGTCACCGAGGACTCTGACATCACTTCCATCGACGACCTGGCCAACGACAAGATGATCGGCACCCAGGCCGGCACCACCGGCTGGTCCCTTGCTTCTGCCTCCCCTGAGGATGGCGGCTACGGCGAGGACCATGTGAACGGCTATGACAGCGGCGCCCTGGCTGTGCAGGCTCTGCTCAACGGCCAGATTGACGCAGTCATTATTGACAACGCTCCCGCCGAGGAATTTGTAGCCGCCAACGAGGGCTTGAAGATTCTGGAGACCCCCTGGATCACCGAGGACTACTGCGCTGCCGTGGACGAGGGCAACACCGCTCTTCTGGAGGCTATCAATAGCGCCTTGGTGGAGCTGATTGACGACGGCACAGTACAGGAAATTCTGGACAAGTACATCACCGCTGAATAAGCCATAACAAGCCGAAGTGAAAAGGAGCGGCCCTGCGCCGCTCTTTTTTGGCTTGGGTGGGAATGGAGAGAGAGGAGTATGCAGATGAATCTTACCCAGATGTACGAAACGTTCAACGCCCTGGAAAATCCCAATCTGTGGCAAGACGTTTTCATGAAATTCTACCGGGCGTGGTTCTATGAGGACCGGTGGATGCAGTACTTTGAGGGCTTAGGCGTCACCCTTCTGGTCACAGTCATCGCCCTGCTGATCGGCGTGGTCCTGGGCGTTCTGGTGGCCATTGTCCGCACCGGCCACGACCAGCAGCGCAAGGGCCATCACAATCCCTTTTTAGCGGTGCTCAACATCATCTGCAAGGTGTATGTCACCGTCATCCGGGGCACGCCCATGATGGTGCAGCTGCTGATTATGGGCTTTGTCATCTTTAAGAGCAGCCGCAACCATTCGATGGTGGGCGCTTTGGCGCTGGGCATCAATTCCGGGGCCTATGTGGCAGAGATCATCCGGGGCGGCCTGATGAGCCTGGACCCCGGCCAGGCCGAGGCAGGACGGTCTTTGGGGCTGGGCTATCTCACCACCATGCGGTGTATTGTGGTGCCTCAGGCCTTCAAGGCCATTCTGCCCTCCCTGGGCAATGAGTTTATCACGCTGCTGAAAGATACCTCCCTGATTTCCGTTGTAGCAGGCAAGGAGATTGTCTATGTGGCCGACGCCATCTCCTCCAAAACCTTCGAGGCCATGTTCCCCTACCTTATCACCGCCACCATGTATCTGATCCTGGTGTTGATTTTCTCCGGGCTTCAGGGCATTTTGGAAAGGAGGCTGCGCGCCAGTGATCGACGTTAAGGATTTGACCAAAACCTATGGGGACCATCAGGTCCTGAAGGGCATCAACGAACATATCTCCAAGGGGGAAAAGGTGGCCATTATCGGGCCATCCGGCTCGGGAAAATCCACCTTTCTGCGGTGTTTGAATCTGCTGGAGGAGCCCACTTCCGGTACCATCACTTTTGAGGGCGTGGACATCACCGACCCGAAAAACGACATCAACAAGCTGCGGGCCAGAATGGGCATGGTATTCCAGCAGTTCAACCTGTTCCCCCACATGACGGTGAAGCAGAACATCACCCTGGCTCCCACCAAGCTGAAGCTGATGACCAAGGCCCAGGCCGACAAAAAGGCCCTGGAGCTGCTGGAGCGGGTGGGCCTTCCGGACAAGGCCAACGCCTATCCCAAGCAGCTTTCCGGCGGCCAACAGCAGCGCATCGCCATTGCCCGCGCCCTGGCCATGAACCCGGACGTGATGCTCTTTGACGAACCCACCTCCGCCTTGGACCCGGAAATGGTAGGCGAAGTGCTGGAGATCATGAAGGAGCTGGCGGATGAGGGCATGACCATGGTGGTGGTCACTCACGAGATGGGCTTTGCCCGCTCTGTGGCAACCCGGGTCCTGTTTATGGACGAGGGCGTTATCGCCGAGCAGAACGAGCCAGAGGCCTTCTTCAACAACCCACAGAATCCCCGGCTCCGGGAGTTTCTTTCCAAGGTTCTGTGAATGTTCAACTGTGCAAAAGCCGCGCCTGACAGCTGGGCGCGGTTTTTTTGCGCCTCTTCCCAGCGGAACCCATGTCAGACTGCCGCGGCGCAAAAAAAGGCGTGCCGCGGCACAGAGCTTCGCGGCACGCCTGGAAACAGAAAAGCCGAACATGGATCTGCTTGTACTCGTATTCTTATAAGCTCCGGCGCTTGCCACCGGCTTGGCTCAATACACCAGCGCTGTAAAGGAGAAGGTACACAGCTTCCAGCTGCCCTCCCGCTGGGCATAGACCTCCGTCACCATAAAGTGGTGCGTGGTCTCCTTGCCGTCCAGCAGCAGGCTGTAATCGCAGTCGGTAAGCACCACGCCGGTGGCGCCAAACACCTCTGCCCGCTTGCCGTGGAAGGTGATATTCGTGGGCTGAAAGGCCCCGCTGGTGTAGAATTCAATCTCCTTGTCCAGCTTGCAGGTGATGCCGATGTGGACAAAGTTGCAGTTGGGGTCCGTACAGGCCCGCATCCCTGCCTCGTCGGCGTGTTCCATAGCGTCCCAGAATTTCTGGGAGACAGTCAACAGCTGGTCCATAGACGCGCTCCTTTCGTTACTCCTCAAAATTGCACTTGGTGGTGGCCAGGCGCTGGAGGGACTCCGGGGTCACCTGATAGAAGGGAGTGTGCCGGTTGACGCCCGCTATCCGCTCCATCTCCTCCGGAGTCAGGGCAAAGCCGAAAATCTCCCCGTTCTCCTGAATGTGGGCGGGAGACCTACTCCCCGGCACCGGGCAGAAGCCCATTTGGATGTGCCACCGCAGCACCACCTGGGCGGCGTTTTTGCCGTGGGCCTGGGCGATGTCCCCAATCACCGGGTCCTGGAGCAGCTGGCTGCTGCCGTGGCCCAGAGGATACCAGCACTGAAGCTGGATTCTGTGCTCGTCGCAAAAGGGCTTCACCGCTTCGGCGGGGTAGTAGGGGTGGCCCTCCACCTGCATCACCATGGGCGGAATCTCACAGTGGTCCAGCACTTCCTGAAGTTTTTCCACCGGGAAGTTGGACAGCCCGATGGCCCGGAGCTTTCCAGCCTTGTAGGCCCTTTCCAGCATGCCGTAGGCGTACAGGTAGTTGTTCACCGGGTGGTGGAGGATCATCAGGTCGATGGTGTCCACACCCAGGCGTTTCAGCGTGCCGTCAATGGCGGTTTCGTTCTCGTAGAGGGTGGGGCCCAGTTTGGTCTCCAGAAAGATTTCCTCCCGCCGGCGCCCGGACTTCTTCAGGCCCCGGCCCACCTCTACCTCGTTGCCGTAGCGGTTGGCGGTGTCAATCAGCTCATAACCGTGGTTCAGGGCAAAGGCCACGTTGTCGGCGATCTGCTCCCCCGCCTGGGCGATGGTGCCATAGCCCAGCATAGGCATTTTTACGTTGTTCTGCAGGGTGACGTATTCCATAAGATTTCTCCTCCTTACATCGTGTGAATCGAGGGTGAGGGAAAAGGTATAGAGAGGTCCGGGGCGCAGCCACGCCCTTGCGGCAGGCAAGAAGCCGGTATGTCTGGAAGACAATCTCCGCCCTTGCGGCACGCAAGAGGGCGGCATGCTCCGCGGGAGCACCCGCTAATTCTGCATGTCCTGCACCCACATCTTAGAGGTGATAAACAGCTCCTCCCGGGTGCAGATGCCCTGGGCAACCGCCTCCCGCACCGCCTCGCCCACAGCGTCCTCGTTGGTGTAGGAGACGGCGGTGTCGATCAGCCTGTAACCCGTTTTGATGGCGTCTAGGACCGAGCGCTTGCACTCCTCCTTGTCCCGCACCTGAAAGACCCCAAAGCCCTCCATAGGCATTTTCAGCCCGTTTTGCAGTGTTGCGTATTCCACTGTGAAAGCTCCTCTCAAAATTCATTTTTGAAACCAGACAAGGCCCGCTGGCGGTTTGCGCGAAGCGGGCTGTGCGATTTTTACTTTTTGGGGACGTACCGCAGCCAAAGAGCGTCCCCTTCCAGCACTTTGCTCTCCTTCAGAGCAAGCCCCACCGGGCTGTGGGACTTTAGGAAGGGCGCCTGCTCAAAGATGGACACCGCCGTGGTGCCGCCGTCCGCTACGGGGGCAACCACCAGGCTGATTTCATCCAGCAGCCCTTCTGACAGGAACGACCAGTTCATCACGCCGCCCCCGGCCACCATCAGCTTTTCGATGGCAAACAGGCTGTGAAGCTTTTTCAGCAGCAGGCCGCAGTCCAGCACTTCCTTCCCGGCGAACACATAGGACACCCCCTGCTTGCGCAGATAGCTGAGATATTCCGGGGAGGCCTGCTCTGTCAGGGCCTCAATGATGTGGGCTGGCTCCCGTCCTTTCTTCTCGGAAATGTGGGAAGAGAAGGCCAGCTCGCCTTTGGGGTCCACGGACACGATAAAATTGCCCATGTCCCGGCCCTCCACATTGATCCAGTCCTCTTTGGGCCGGGGATTCCCCGCGGCGGGCAGGCTGTTCACCCGGCCGCCGGCATAGCCTCCCAGCATAGTGGTGGTGCCGTAAAGGGTGGCCTGGCAACCGTAAAAACCACGCAGATCACCGTAGGCCTTTAGCGCGGGAGCTGCCTCCTTCGCGCCGAAAAAGGCTCCGTCAATCTTTCCGTCCAGGGACGCCAGCATGTGGCAGACTACAAACATCCCGCTCATTTCAGCGCCGCCCCGTCCTGGAAGGCATTGCCCACACGCTCGCCCAGCACATGGTAGCCATTGTGGACCGGCTCGAAGGAGATGGGCCGGAACTTAGAAAAGTCGATGTTCCCGTCCTCGCCCAGCACGCTCTCGTCGGCGGACACATTGACAATCTCCCCGATGACGTTGCCGTCCTCGTTGATCTTAATGAGCTTGCACTCCATGGCCACAGGCAGCTCGTCGATGAGGGGAGCGTTGACAAACTGGCTCTTGGTCAGGTGGAAGCCGGACTTCTCCATCTTCTTGGGTTCGGTGTTGGCGGAGGCCAGGCCCACATAGTCGCTGGCCACCTTTCGCGGCACGCCCCACAGGGAACTCTCCAGATTCTGCGTGGATGGGATTTGATGAAAGCGTTGGTTGGAACAGGACAGGTCAGCTTTCCAGCCCGGACGGGCCGGCTTCGGCGTCTGCCAGGGTGTCCTCCCCCGGCAAAAAAATGCGCTGAGGCTTTGTCAGAAACCGAATGGCTGTCCCTGTCTGACGGGCAAGCTGGGACAAAACCCGGCGCATGCCCCGGTTCATGGCGTCCAGCGTCTCCTGAGCGGAAGACAGGCGCAGCTCCTTGTGCAAATAGTTTTCGTCCGGGTCGTGAGAATAGCCGTCCATGCCCGCCAGCCAAATCTCCTTGGCGCCCAGCCGCACCAGCAGTTGGATCAGCATCAGCCCCGCATTGTCCCGGACAGGCTCCTGAGTGTTGAGCAGGCTGCTGTAATCCACCCGGTAATCCTCCCCGCTCTGGGGAATGTTCGAGGTGACAATCAGCTGGCTCTTGGGCGGCTTGCCCATCTCCCACCGCCGGCGCAGGTTGCTGAGGAAGATAAAATCCGTGGCCAGGTAGGGATATTTGAAATTGACGCTGATGGTAACCGGGTTCCGCTCCCTGGCAAAATGGAGGATTTTCTCCCGCTCCTCCCCGGCGCTTTTTCCCGGAGCGATCAGCAGCACCGATTTTCCGGAAAGCTGCCGGCCCAGCGCGGCCAGGGAGTCCCCGCCGGCGGCGTGCTCCATATAGCGCAGGTACACGTCTTCGATAAAGTCCCGGTCGAAGGACACCCGCTTTTCCGGAGGCATCCGGCTGAAAATCCGGTCGATGTCCTCAGCGGTCAGGGTGTTTTTCTCCGCCAGAAACAGGGCGTAGTTGGGATGGGCGTTATAGCTGGCAGAGAGATAGTTGGGCAGGGAATATCCCCAGGGGCGCTGCTGGTAAAAGCCTCCCAGCACCCGGTCAATAGCCCGCAGCAGGGGTTTGATCTGATAAGTCTTGTCCGTGCTGTCGTTGAGATAGTCCAAAAACAGCTCGGTATTCAAGTTTCCGGCGCCCCGGCCCATACCCATAATGCTGGCGTCAATCAGCAGGGAGCGGCTGGTGGGCAGGTCCGCCAGGGTTTGAGCGTTGGCGTAGGCCAGCTGCAAATTGTTGTGGCTGTGAAACCCAATGTGAATGGCCGGGTCCAGGTTATGCTCCAGCATGTAGAAAAACCGCAGCATCTCCTTGCGCTTCATGGTGCCAAAGCTGTCCACCAGGTAAAAGGCATAGGGACCCAGAGCGTTGGCTTTTTCAATCAGGTCCAGATACTCCCGGTCGGTGTAACTCAAGGCCACCATCGGCTGCAAAAACACCTTGTAGCCCTTGGCCTGAATCTGCCGGGCCAGCGCCAGGGCCGGATCCCGGTCCTTTTTGTGAAACGTCACCCGGATGCCGTCCAGCGCGGAACCGTCCCACTCCGGCAGGTCATCGGGGGAAAAGGCGCCGTAGTCCAGCAGGCCTACAAACAGCCTTCCCCGGCGGTCCTGGGGGATCAGGCGGGCGGCCTGCTCCATGGTGTTGAAGCGGGTGAAGTCCTCCTGATAGGGAGTCCGCTGGGTGAGAAACCCACACTCAATCACGTCCACCCCGGCCTGCACCAGACTGTCCACCAGGTAGCGGGCGTTGCGGAACCCAAATTGGCAGTCATTGCAATAGCCCCCGTCCCGCAGGGTGCAGTCCAACACACGGACCTCTTTCACAGGGCGCCCTCCTTTCCCTGGCGCAGCCGGAAGTTGAAAATGGCGTCGGCAATGAAGAAATCCTCCGGCTCGTCAATGTCGCAGCTTTCCACCTCTCCCACCGGGATCAGGCAGGGATGGTCTCCAATGCGCCTTCCCAGCTGGGAGATCACCTCCCGGCGGTAAATGTAAAAGCCGCTGGTCTCCTGGTACAGCGGGGGCAGGTCCTGGGTGCGGGGAATGGCGTCCAGACGGTAGTTAAAGGGCTTGCCGTCCTTCCAGAGAAAATCCCGCAGCTCCTTGACGGCAAAGGCGGAGTCATACTCCCCGGAAAGTACCGCGTCCAAGCCTTTCTGAATGGACTCCTTCCGGATAAAGGGGGCGGTGGTGTGGGTCATCACATACACGTCCGCCGGCACCTCCTCCCCAAAGCGCCGCAGCACCTGGTTCATCTTAGTGGAGTCCTGGTCCAGATCTTTCCCTCGGGGCAGATAGCGGACGCCCTCCGGCAGATAGTCCTGAATTTCCGGGCTGCTGCAATAGACGTACACCTGGTCTATGCCCTCCACCTCCAGCAGAGTGGAGAGAATGTACCAGCACAGGGGCCTGCCCCCCGTAAAGGACTTGATGTTCTTTCCGGGCAGGCGGCGGCTGTTCAGCTTCATGGGGACAACGGCTGCAACCTTCATGAAGCCACCTCCTTTACCTGCGGCGTCAGCTCATTCAGCTGCCGGGAGAGAATCTCTTCGCACTCCTCCCAGGTTTTGGGAAAGAAAAACAGGTCCGGCCGGGAGGCGCACAGCTCTCTGGTTTGCACCAGCACCTTTTGGCGCAGCTTGCTTGGGTCCTCCACCAGATCGCACAGAAACAGAGCCTTGGCAGGGACGCCAAAGATACAGAAGGGGTTGGTGGCCGCGGAGGAGCCAACCGTCACCAGCAGGGTGTGGGCAAAGGAGGTGTTCAAAATCACCAGCTCCCAGGGCGTGGTGGAGTCCCGGTTGGTGGCGTAGCCCGCCTTTTTGAACCGGTTTTCCTGGTTGCGGGGGTGGGTTTTTACAAAGATGTTCTCCTTTCCCACCAGCTCCGCCAGCCGGTTCACCAGGGCCAGGTCTCCAATGTCCACCCCGTCGCAGGGGTAGGACTCCTCGAAGAACACCACCGGCCTGTCGTAGCGGTCCGGGCCGCGGTCGTACTGAAAGATCCGGTTGAGCAGGGCCAGGGTTTCCGGGGCGTACTCCCCAGGCAGCTTGTACACCGGGCAGGCGGGCTTCCAGTCCAGCGTCTCCGGGTGGAACAGATAGGCCCCCTTCAGCTGCTGCACGGCATACAGCTGCAGCCGCACCTTCAGGCTGGCGCTCTGCACCAGGCTTCCCACCAGGAGGGAATAGGTTTCCGCCCCGTCCTCAAAGAGCATCCAGGTCAGGCGGGGGTTTTCCGCCTTCAGGCCCAGAATCAAATATTGGTTCATCAGAGAGATGTTGGAAAACAGAAACACATCGTAGGCTCCCTCCAGGGGCAGAAACCGCCGGAGCAGCCGCCGGGGAGCCGCCGCGCCCTCCAGAATGTTGCCCAGGACCTTGCCCCGGGCCAGGCGGTTCAGCTGTTTTTCCTCCAAATAGTAGACCCTTCCCCGGGGCCATACCTCCTTGGCCTGTTCCCACAGGCGGGGGGCGTTGTTCATTTGATCGCTGATAATCAGGTCAGCCTGGGCTTCTGGATAATACACCGCCAGCACCTGGGCCGCCACCAGCAGCTGATAGGGCGTGCAGCAGATTGCCAGCACACGGGTTCCCATGAGCTTGTTCCCTCCTTGGAAAATTTAAACGGCTTTTATTATAAGGGACTCAGGGGCGGTGTTTTGGTCTAGTTTCTGTTAAATCTTCGCAAAACTTCAGGGCGCGAAAAAGCGCGCCGCGGGACCCCCGCAGCGCGCCCAACTTTTTGATTTTCAGGCTGGCCTTCTCAGCGGAGTCCAGCGCTACAACGCTCGAACCATTTTCAGGACAGTCCTGCCCCCCTGCCAGACACCGCGGCCCTCCTCCTGAAAGCCCTGCTTCTTCCAAAAGTCATAGCCGGGCAGGTTCTTTTCCAGGCAGGCCAGGCGCAGCCAGCCAAAGCCGGCCTCCTTCGCCCCGGCCTCCAAGGAGTCCAAAATCCTGGTTCCCAGGCCCTGGCGCTGGGCAGCTCCGTCCAGCTCCAAAAGGCCGATGTACAGGGTGGCCTCCTGGGGATAGCCCTCCACCAAATCCAAAGCGGCCTGCAGCCTGCCCTCCTGGAAAAGCCCCAGAAACAGCTTGTGGCAGGGCTCCCGGCCAGGGGGCAAGGCCCCGGCGTCCTCCCGGCAGTTTTCCAGGGTGGGGGGAGCGTCCAGGGAAACGCTGTTGAAAAAGGGGTTGCTCCGATACAGGCCCAGCAGGGCGGGGAAATCCTCCCGCTCCAAGGGGCGCAGGCCGGGAAGATCCCCCTGCATGGCCTCCAGCAGCCGCCGGCCCCTGGGGGTATCGTCCATTCTCTTTCCCCCCTTTACAGATGGTAGTCAAACAGGGTGTCCAGCCAGGTCAGGGCCAAGGCCATCCACCGGGCGTTGTAATCGTGCCGGGAGCCAGTCTCCTGGGTGCAGACGGACATGCCGTGACCCCCGTGGGGGAAGAAGTGGGCCTCCACCGGCACACCGGCGCTGTGGAGGGCGGCAAGCATTTTCAGGCTGTTCTCCACGGGGACGCAATCGTCCTCCATGGTGTGCCACAAAAAGGCCGGACAGGTATCCGAATTGACCCGCTGATCCAGAGAGAAATAGGCGTAGCCCTCGCTTCCAGGCTGACAGCCGCTGACATTCTGAATGGACTCCACATGGGCAAACTCGTCGGCAGTAATGACAGGATAGCCCAAAATCATGGCGTTGGGCCGGTTCAAGCCGCCCCGGTTGTCATAAACCCGCAGCAGCTGGGGATCGTTCCACAGCACGCCCAGGGACGCGGCCAGGTGCCCGCCTGCGGAAAAGCCGCAGACAGCGATTTTCTCCGGGTCCACGCCGTACTCTGCCTCGTGCTCCCGAATCAGCCGGACCGTCTCGGAAAGCTCTATCAGGGGACGGAACTCCTTGGCCTTTTCCCCCACGGAATAGACCAGGGTGAACACCTGATAGCCCCTGGCCAGAAATTCCAGGGCCACCGGGTCCTCCTCCCGCTGAGAGCACATGGCATAGGCCCCGCCGGGGCACAGCACCACCGCGGGGAACCGCTCCCGATGGACGGACATTTCCGTAATGGGGGTATGAAGATAGCCTGTCACCTGGCCGTCGCTGCCGGGGACCGGCTGAAACTGAATCACTTTCATAGGGGACACCTTTCTTTCCTGCAAAAATTTCCTTTCCTATTATCCCAGGAAAGTTCCCCGGGGTCAAGGGAAAAGGACAGATCCCTTGCTTTTTTGGGAAAGATAGGGTAGGATAGAGCGGGAACAAACGAAACCGGAAGGGAGCGATTTTGCATGGGACCTTATGAATATGTGGTGGAAAGCATTCAAGGGGAGTACGCCTACCTGCGGCGCACGGACATCTACGACAGCGGCGAGCCGATGATGATTGCCATGGCCCTGCTGCCGGAGGGCGTGGACGTGGGTACCCGCCTGCGCTGGGAAAATCTGGTGTACACCATTCTCTGACAAAAGCCGGCCCGGTACCAGGCTTGCTTTTTTGACAGGGATCGCATACAATAAGAGACGACTTATACAACCAGGGGGTAGCTCTTTATGGAATCACTTCGCGAATTGTACCGGATTGGCCGGGGGCCTTCCAGCTCTCACACAATGGGACCCTCCCATGCGGCTGTCCTGTTTCGGGAAAGCTTTCCCAACGCGGACCGCTTTCAGGCGGTTTTATACGGCTCCCTGGCAAAGACGGGAAAGGGCCATCTCACCGATGCGGCCATTCGGGACGCTTTCGCCCCTCTTCCCACGGACATTGTGTGGGAGACCCAAACCCCGGAGGACTGCCTGCCCCATCCCAACACCATGACGTTGGAGGCTTTTTCCGGGGACAGCTCCCTGGGAAAGTGGCGGGTTTTCAGCGTGGGCGGCGGCAAAATTGAGATTGAGGGCCAGCCCTCGGTGGCGCCCCAGGACGTGTACTCCCTGTCTACCTTTCAGGAGATCAAGGCCTACTGCCAGCGGGAAAACAAATTTCTGTGGCAGTTTGTGGAGGAAAACGAAGGCCCCCAGATCTGGGATTACCTGCGGGACGTATGGAAGCAGATGAAGGCCACGGTGTACGCGGGGCTCAACACCGAGGGAGTGCTTCACGGGGGACTGGGGGTGCAGCGGAAGGCCAAATACCTGGTGCGCCAGCGCCACATGGACGAAAGCCCGGAGACCCGGGAAAACCGCAAGGTCTGCGCCTATGCCTTTGCCGTCAGCGAGGAAAACGCCGGCGGCGGCGTGGTGGTGACGGCCCCCACCTGCGGAGCCAGCGGCGTGCTGCCGGCGGTGCTGCTTTTCAAGCAGGAGCAGCAGGGCTTTTCCGACACAGAGGTACTCCACGCCCTGGCGGCGGCAGGCGTGGTGGGGAATATCATCAAGACAAACGCCTCCATCTCCGGAGCGGAGTGCGGCTGCCAGGCAGAGGTGGGCAGCGCCTGCTCCATGGCGGCGGCAGGTCTGGCGGAGCTGTACCACATGGACCTGGACCAAATTGAGTACGCCGCCGAGGTGGCCATGGAGCACCATCTGGGCCTGACCTGCGACCCCATCGGCGGCCTGGTGCAGATTCCCTGCATCGAGCGCAACGCGGTAGCGGCCATGCGGGCCATCAACGCCCTGAGCCTGGCAAACTTTCTCACCTACACCCGAAAGATCTCCTTCGACATGGTGGTAAAGACCATGTACGAGACCGGCCGGGATCTGTTTTCCAAATACCGGGAGACCAGCGAGGGCGGATTGGCCAAGGTATATACGGAATAAGGCATTGACGAGAGCCGGTTTTTTCGGTATAATAAAAAGGCTCCCAAAAAAGGGAGCTGTATCGAGGTGTTGCGCAGTTGGTAGCGCGCGTGGTTTGGGACCACGAGGCCGCAGGTT